>NZ_CP196822.1:1813500-2115750 GCF_051912485.1 Nitrobacter sp. JJSN
ATCAGTTTTTGCGATGCCCTGCAGCCGCGCGCAGCCTGTCGGATGATCATCGAGACAAAGGCCGCTCGATCTTCATCGGTCATGTTTTCGAGGAACAGCGTGGTCTTGTGCTTGGCGCCCTTCGGCTTGCCGGGGTTGCCGGGCTTGAAGGGGCGCCCTCGCGTTTTCGCCGCGTTATTTGCGCGGGGATCGGTCACGGCGCCCGCCGCTGCTCCAGAGCAGCGATGCGATCTTCCAGCGACTTGATCTGGGCATCACGATCGGAAGCGCGCCACCTCATCTCGATCAGGGCGAGGTAATAATTCCGATCGGCAGCGGAGAAGGCGCCCATCTCGGCAGCCTTCAGAACGTTGGATGTGGCGAGTTGGGCGTCGCGCCCGTTCCTGATGCCGTCAAGGTCGATCCGCACATGGATGACGACGGCTTTCCGGGCCGCTGCCTTTTTGGGTTTCTTCGTCGTCACGTCGTCAGCTCCATCTGTTGGGCGACGCTGGCCAGGAATCAGAGCGAGCGACCTCGCGAAAGGCCGCCCGCTATTCGTCTCTTCGCTGGCGTCAGGTTCCGGGCGCGAAAACGGTACCGCCGGCCGATCGCGGGTACCGATCGTCGGCGGTCACGGCTTTTAGTTGCGGGTGCCGATGTAGGCGACATGCCGAACGGGGCGCGACATTTGCTTGAAGATGGTGCCGTTGCCGATGAACTCGTGAACGGTGTGTCCGCCGGGCATGGTTTTGGTGATCATCCGGTGCTGAAACTCCGGCATGCCATCCGTGCTCATGCTGGCCGTCACCGTGTCGGCGCGAATTTCGCCGAAGATGTTTTCGAGTGCTTGGCGGTCCGCCGAGATCAGTCCCAGGTCGACGCCTTTCCACTTCGCCGAGTGCCTCTGCATCTTTCGATGCATCCGGATGCCGTAGTTCACCAACTCTTCGCCAGACATCGGCGGCTCGGCGCGTTCGTTGTGCGAGCGCAGTGCCGCATCAGCCTTGGCCTGCATGTCGGCGAACGCGTTGAGGTCGGCCATGGGGCGCGCTTGCTTCTTCTTCAGGTCCGCAACGCTCGATGCCAGCGCGGCGAACTCGGAGCGGGGAACGCTGTCAGCAGCGACCCGCTCGGCAGCACAAGGATGCGCCGGATAATCATCGTCCTCGCGTCGGCGCATCGAGGTATCAACTCCACGATCACGCTCGCCAGCTTCGTCCTTCTTCTTCATCGTGGCGACCGAGTCCGCGAGCGCGTCGCATTTTGCATCAACCTTGCTGACGGCCGCGTTGATGTCGGCGCGCAATGCTTCGATCACATCCGTAAGGGCTTTGAGTTGTTCGGGGTCCATCTTGGTATCTCCGTTGTCGTTGTTGATGTCTGTCGGCCCCTGCGTGGACGCACAGTATATCCAGGCGCGAGTTTCTCAAAACGCCTTTGTGGATAGGGTTTCGCGGTAACAAGCGATGCGATTTGCATTCGATCGCACGTTGCAGCATGATGACAGCGCGATGGATCTCCGAATGATGTCGCGCCTGTGATCGCCCGCCTTTGGCCTCTGACCCAAAGGCGGGCGTTATTCTAACGGCCGAGCAACGGATGCACTTGCCGGCCACGAACGGCCCTGGCGTAGTGCAATGCGTCAGGGCCGTTTCAAAGACAAAGCAGAACGACATCGAACCCCGCCTCGATCGGCGCAAAGTTCTGGAGGTTGTTTCTCTCTGGAATGAGAGAGCCGCCTAAAGGACCGCCGCAATGGCAACGTGGCGCGCTTCATCGAAGGGCATCAGTGTCCCGTGAGCACCAATCGAATATACCCGCACGTGTTGAGGTACGTGTTGTACTCGTACCCCGGTATCGAGACGGATAGTCTCTTCACGCAATGAACCATGACTTGAATCATTGGATAGGTAGGGGGAGCGTTGGCTAGAACGTCCGCCATCTCGTCGACCTCAGCCCTGATAGCAGCGCAGTGTTGGGGCTCGGCTCTGACACCCTTACCGCACTCGACTAGGGCCCCGGCGAGAGCTGGAACCGGCGCAAACATGAGCAACACTGCCAATACCGCGGCAGCCAGACAATTCGTGAGAATGATCGGACTGCTCTGAAACGAGAGCTGATAGATTTCGGCGGCGCTGCTTTTCATGGCGACGGTGTTACCTGTTGCGCCGAAACGATAACATTGCTGCCCGCAGCGTTCATTACCTTGACGTCGGTCTGCACATGGATGTGGCCACCCGTCGCGCCTCGCGAGGGGTTTTTATACTCGTCGATCACTCTTCCCTTGATGCCCCGCTTGTCCAGCTCGCCGCGAACAAGGTCCGCGACATGCGCCGAATCCGCCGGGTTCTTGATGGTGAAGTCGAAGGCGCGCCCGTCGTTATGAGCGCTGTTGCGCCCCTTGTGGAAATTGTCCTCGCCCGCCGTGACCCGGTCGAAGCCAGGGTAACTTGACTGGATGCCGCGCGCGATTGCCGCCAGCTCCGGCGTCAGCGTTCCGGCGCCTTCCTTCATTGGCACCTTGCCTGAGAGGATGCTGCCGAGCTGGCCGTACCATGTGGCCCTGCCACTCGCCCGGTCATCTCGCAACTTTTGCGCGTTTGTCTTGCTCTCTTCATAAGCAGCGTTGCCCGGTCCGCCACCCATCCATGAAACGAAACCACCGATCTTTCCCGCAATGATCCCGACCCCGGACGCGAAGGTCTTCAGGTTGTTCTGAAACTCGTGGCTCCCGATGAAGTCGGCAAAATGCTCGATCCCCTTGCCAAGCTTTTCCATCGTGTCCGACGAGACAGACTTCAAAAGCACGTCGACCGTTTTAACGACGGACCCTGACAGTTTTTCAAATCCCGGAACCAGCGGAACAATCCCGCGCACGAATGTGGTCTCGATCTGGTTGCCAGCATCCGTCAGGGCCGTGGTGAAATCCTGATAGGCGCGCTGGTCGCTCGATCCCACGGCGTAGTCACCGGACAGCTTTCTGAATTGTCGCTGCTGACGCGCCAACTCGCCGGCAGAGCTGTGCTTTATCCGCCGTAAATCCTCCAAGCTGTACCCAAGATCTCCGAGATGACGCGAATCGGCGATGTTCCCGATCAAACTGTCCGGCGTCTGATCCAAGAGTTTTTTGACGGAGTTGAGAGACCGCGCGGCCACCGTAGCGGTGTCACCCTTCAGATCTTTCTCGCTCAGACCGGCACCATAGAGCGCCTTTTTCTTGGTGACGTCGCCGAGCGCCCCCGACACTCCAGATAAGACCGAGCCAGGATCAACGAACCGGTCAAAGGCGGTACCGAAGGCCTTCTGCCCGCCATAGCTCGCACCGAGGCCGAGCGCGCCGCGCCGGCCGATGGACACGTTCTGGGAGAGGCGACTTATCCCAAACAAGCCGCCGGCGCCGAGCAGCCCGCTGAAGACCGCCGTGAGGCTTCCCCACTTCATGAGCTGGCCGGTCATGTCGCGGATGTTGGTGGCCGCGCCGGTCGTCTGTCGCTTGATGCGCTCCCACGAGCTTTCCTCTTGGCGCAACAGGTTGATGGCGGCCTTGTGCGCCTCGTTGAGAAGCTTTTGCTGGCCAATCGCCGCGGCCTGTTCGAGAACAAGATCGCGGAAACCCTTCAGGCCCTGCTGCTGCGCGATGGCAACGTTGCGCCATTGCAGCGGGGTCGACTGGAGAGCCTTCTGGTAGCGCTGGAACAACGCGTCGAACTGCTTGAACGCGCCGTCGTTTACCTGAATATCGATGATACTTTTGACCGCCATGGCTCACGTCCTCAGTTTGGATCTCAGCAACATACCGGCGCGCGCTGGAAATTTCCGCCGCTCATGACGTGGTCCCCTGGGTGATCTTCGGCACAGCGTTGAACTCGGTGACCCAGCTATATCCATCTGGCTGCCGGAAATTTCCGAAGTGGTGGATCGACGAAATGATGAATGTGCCCTGTTGTGCCGCAGCCTGATTGACCAGAGAACTCTGCGCCTGCTGCGAATTCGTGACGAGCGTCTTCGGCATCTGCACTTCATCGTTGAGCGCAATGTCGGCGCGCATCGCGCACTTGAAGGCGATGGACGGCGCGAGGATCCACGTCGGCTGACCGATCAGATCGACGAACGCGATGTTCTTCACGGTCGTGTTCGGCTTATCATAGACATTGATCGTGTTGCCATCGAAGGCGATCGCCGCGCCATGATAGTCCGGCTTGTTGATGATAGACTTGCTAGCGCCGAACAGCCATTCGGCAAGCGCCTTCACGCTGGTGTAGACTCCGGGCATGTCCTCAGGTGCAACTAGATTGCCGTTTAGGTTCACGTTGATCTTCGAGCCGGGATAGGCCGTGCTCAGTGTCGACTTTATCGCGCCGTCGAGCGGCTGCCCCTTCACCCAATTGAGCGAGAGATTTTTCGGCGCGTCGACTGGCTTGCCCTGTGCCGGCGGCGGTCCAGCGGCGATGATAATATCCAGAGACATATCGGTGCCCTGCCAGTTTCCGAACGACTGGAAGATGAAGCCCTGCACGAGCAAACCGGCTTGCTTCGGGTTGGCCAGCGGCAGGCCTTTCTGAAATCCGCCGTAGACCTTGATGCTCTTCCAGTTGAGATTCTTCGCTTGGCTGATCTGGGAAAGAGGAATGCCCCAAATCTTGACGAATGCGCCGCCATTGCCGGGAGAGTGCATGGCCGCCACGGGGATATCCAGCTCCACTTGCAGCGCACCACGAACGTTCTGTCCGTTCTCGTAGCTGGTGAACGTCGTGCCGCCATCAATCTCGATCCTGTAATAACGCAATCGTCTCTCCTCAGTTGGCAGGGCTGGCGTGGTGATCGTTCGCTCTCGCTCGCTGTTCAAAATGATTGGCTAGATCGAAGATCGTCTCTCCGGCCGGCTCTTGCACGTCGTCGCGCTCGTCGTTCCATGGCGCGTCATCCAGCCAATTCTTCGCCATCTGGATGAACCGGCGCTGCGCCGGCTTGCGGTATTGCTTCGCGCAAACCTCCGCATGCAAGACGGTGGCGTCTATGATTTTCTCCACGTCAGCACCGGCTCTGACCTTGGCGCGGAATCGCCTCTTGGCCTCCGCCCTGCCGCTGCCGCATCGCCCTCTTTTCGGATAGATCGGCCAAAAGCGCTCATCGAAGATCAGATCTATCTCGTCATCGATCAATCGCGCTCGCGTTCGCACCTCGCGAACAAGAGTCTTAGTTGATGGTTCTATTGTTGGTTCAAGTGAAGGTTCACTTGGTGGCGACACAAGTGTCGGGGGGGTGGCGCCAGAGCGGTGGCGCTTAGGTGGCGACACAACGACCGGCGCGGCAGGGATGAGCGCGGCCGGCGCGGCCGGTATGATGGAAGTTACCGGGCTGTCCGGAACGTCCATCAGCAAGGTGATCATCAGGTTGCCGTTGCCGCCGTCTCGCCGCTTCGTCGGCTCAGTGTGGATCAATCCCAGCTCGCGCAGCCGAACCAGCCCGCGCTGGACCGTGCGCGTCGACGTCATCGCGTCATCCGCTAGTGTCGCCTGCTTATGCCAGGATTTGCCTTGTTTGTTCGTATAGGTGGCGATCACCAGCAGAAGCGTTTTCAGATTACCGCCAACGCGCTGCAGTTTTGCCCAATCGGTCGCTTGATAGCCCATTTTCGATCCTCGATTTGATGTCGAGGAGCGATGACCGCGCTTGCTTTTCATCAGCGTGTGCTGCATGATTCGGCTTCCTAGATGAGGGTCATCGTCCCTCTTCGTTTCGCGCCCGCAGGTTCACAGCTTGCGGGCGTTTCGTTGTGCGGCTCCCGGCGCCGCGGTTTTCTGGGTCTTAACGCCTCCGATCCCCGTCAGATCGGGGGCGGCGTTTCCTTTTGTGTGGTGGTGATCGTGGATCATGATCCACACACGCGTACGTCAACGCGCGGCGGCAGCGCTGCCAGGATGACGGCCGCGGCCGCGTCGACGTAGCCGGCGTGGCGCCTCACGAGCGCGCGCAGGGTCTCAGCGGTGCGCACCTGAGCCACATCGCACCACACGCCGTCGGCCAGCCGTTGGAGCAGCCACGCTCTGCGATGCCCCGTGCTGCGGTCAGAGGTCAGGGTGATGCGCCAATCCGGGTTGAGTTGAGCGGCGACAACCTCACTCATACGCACGCCCTCGCGGAACGGTCGCGGAACGTCCGGGGTTTATTCCGGGACTTTTCGCCGACTATCGGGGGATTGTGCGGTTTCTTGATCGGTTTTTGTTCTCCGGCAAGCGCATCAGAACCCAACCCAACCGATTGATACGCAACGCCATTTCCCCCGAATACGGACGCTAGACCGCTGGAACGTCCATGCTCTGAAAGCTCGGATGCACCAATGCCTCCGGCGCCATCGCGAGCACGATCATTGCCGCGACCGCCAGCGTGCGAAACGTGATAGCGCGCCGATCAACCATAATTGCAATCAGCACCACCGCCGTCATGAAGAACGAGCGCTGGGTCGCGACCTCGGCGCCCGACAGCAGGAGATAGAACGCCGCCGCGGCCAGCGCCGCCGCCGCCGACCATTTCTTGATCGGAAAGGTCGCCGTCAACGCCGGGATCAGCGCCAACAACGCGCGCACCGCGAAGAACACCACGCCGGCGACCACGGCCATGTGATAGCCGGAAATCGACAGCACATGGCCCAACCCCGAAATGAACATCGCGTCGTTGACGGGCGTCGTGATGGCGTCGCGCCGCCCGGTCAGGAGCGCGGTGGCAATCGCCCGGGAGTCGCCGCTGAGGACGAGGCGGATGCGGCCGTCGATGGCGTCGCGAAGCTCCTGCATCAGCGCCGCATAACGCAAGGCAATCCCGCCGCCGAGCGGCGGATCCACGATCTTGATCGGGCCCATGACGAACCCGGAAGCACCGATGCCCTGGAAATACATGTCGCGCGCGAAGTCATAGCTTCCGGGCCGCACGGGTGTGAGCGGCGGCTGCAACCGCGCTTTCAACTCAACGAAGCTACCGACGGCTGGCGCGGTGCCCTTCCTGACCGACAGCCGCACGCGATCCAGTTTGACGTGCCGCCACGGATCGTCCATCCGAACGACACGCAGAACGAACCTGTCGGTGCGTTCGCGCACCTCGCGGGTTTCGACGAAGCCCTTGAGCAACGGCGAATACATCGGCCGCGTCAGGACCGTATGCGCAACCCGCGCCGTATTCACCGTAGCGACGGCAAAACCCGCGGCCATTGCTGCGATCATGACGGCAGCGGGAAACAGCCGATGCTGGCGCAGTAACAGCGCCGCCACGCAAAGGACCCCCGCGGTCACGGTGGTAACCCAAGCTATCGGCTCGTGATCGGCTGAAAAATAGAAAGCAATGCCCACGCCGAACGCCACCGGCACCCAGGGCAACAGTCGCCCGGCTCCCGCTTCCGCGTGCGCCCAGGCTCGCAGCCGTGCAACAAGTTCCGGTAAAGTGCCCGAAGGAGCTTGTGAAGGGCTGGCAGCGACGGCCTTCCGCGGCGGCCACGTTCCTGCGTATCCGCCCGTCCGATCCCGAGCCCTGCCCCGCTCCGGCATCCGGCCACCCCCCTCGCCGCGCGATGCTAGCGGAAGAGACTGCGCAAAGAACAGTGGAACGGATACGGAATACCAGCGAAATCAGGAGCCGGCCGCCGCGACCTTGGCCCAGGTATCGCGCAGGCCGACCGTCCGGTTGAACACCAGGCGGCCGGGCGATGAATCCCGGTCCCGACAGAAATAGCCCTGCCGTTCGAACTGCACTGCGCCCTCGGCATCATCGCCGGCAAGCGCGGGCTCGACCATGCAGCCGGACAGAGTCTCGAGCGATTGCGGATTGAGCTCGGATGCAAAGTTCGCAGCGTCGGGTTGCGCCGTTGCAAACAGATGACCGTAGAGTTTGATCTCGGCCGGCACGGCATCGGCCGCGCTCACCCAATGCATCGTGGCCTTCACCTTGCGGCCATCGGGCGCGTTGCCGCCTTTGGTCGCGGGATCATAGGTGCAGCGCAGTTCGACCACTTCGCCCGCCGCGTTCTTGACCACGTCGCGACACGTGATGAAATAGGCATAACGCAGCCGCACTTCGTTGCCCGGTGAGAGGCGGAAGAACTTCTTCGGCGGATTTTCCATGAAATCATCCTGCTCGATATAAAGTTCGCGTCCGAACCGGATCCGTCGCGTGCCTTGCGAAGGATTGTCGGGATGATTGACCGCCTCAAGCTCCTCGCCCTCGCCTTCCGGATAGTTCTCGATCACGATCTTGAGCGGACGCAAGACGGCCATGCGACGCAGTGCGCTTCTGTTGAGAGCTTCGCGGACTGCGAACTCGAACATCCCGATGTCGACGGTGCTGTTGGCCTTGGCGACCCCGATCCGTTTGATGAACTCGCGTAGCGCCTCAGCCGGCACGCCCCGCCGCTGCATACCGGCAAGCGTCGGCATGCGCGGATCATCCCAGCCCGCGACATGGCCGCCACGGACGAGTTCGGTCAGGATCCGCTTCGACAACAGGGTGTGCGTGACATTGAGCCGTGCGAATTCGTACTGATGCGGCCGTGACGGCACCGGAAGATTGTCGAGAAACCAGTCATAGAGCGGCCTGTGATCCTCAAACTCCAGCGTGCAGATCGAATGCGTGACGTGTTCGATCGAGTCCGATTGCCCATGGGCGAAATCGTAGCTCGGATAAATATTCCACGCCGTGCCCGTGCGCGGATGATGAGCATGCAGGATCCGGTAGAGCACGGGATCGCGCAGGTTGATGTTGCCCGATGCCATATCGATCCTGGCACGCAGAACCCGCGCGCCGTTGGGAAATTCTCCGGATCGCATTCGCGCGAACAGGTCGAGGTTTTCATCGACCGGCCGATCGCGGAATGGACTGTCCCTGCCGGGCTCTGTCAGCGTACCGCGCGCCAGCCGGATATCCTCCTGCGACTGGTCATCAACGTAGGCCTTGCCTGCCCGAATGAGGTGCTGCGCCCAGGCGTAGAGTTGCTCGAAATAGTCCGAGGCGTAGTGGAGATTCTTCCCCCAATCGAAGCCAAGCCAGTGGACGTCGCGCTGGATCGCGTCGATGTATTCCTGCTCTTCCCTGGTCGGATTGGTGTCGTCGAAACGCAGGTGGCAGCGTCCCCCGAATTCCTCGGCAATGCCGAAATTCAGGCAGATCGATTTGGCGTGCCCCAGATGCAGATAGCCGTTCGGCTCCGGCGGGAACCGGGTGACGATGCTCTTGTGCTTTCCGGACGCGAGGTCGGCCGCCACGATATCGCGTATGAAATCCCGGCCCGCATCCGCGGTCGATTCGTCGGTCATTGTGTGCCTTTCAAGCTGCGCCTATGTGCCAAATCCGCAAGCGCCCGCCAAGGGCCGAGATGCCAGCAGTTTCGGGAATGGCAACGCGGCTACCACGTCTCGGCGGCCCAAATAGCCGTGCATGCGAATCCCGGGTGTGATAAACGGCCGCCGACACCTCCTGAATGGTTCAGATCCTCGAAAAATGACCGCACCCGTCGTCACCCGCTTTGCTCCGTCTCCGACCGGTTTTCTTCACATCGGGGGCGCACGAACCGCGCTGTTCAACTGGCTCTACGCGCGCAAGCGCGGCGGCAAAATGCTGCTTCGGATCGAGGACACCGATCGCGCGCGCTCCACGACGGCTGCAATCGAGGCCATCCTCGACGGGCTCAAATGGCTGGGAATCGAGTGGGACGACGATGTCGTCTACCAATTTTCCCGCGCCGCGCGGCATCGCGACATCGCTGAGCAGTTACTTGCCGAAGGCAAAGCTTACCGATGCTACGCGACGCCGGAAGAACTGGCTGAGATGCGGGAGAAGGCGCGCGCCGAGGGCCGCACCAGACTTTACGACGGCCGCTGGCGTGACCGCGATACGTCGGAAACTCCGCCGGACGTCAAACCGACCATCCGCCTCAAAGCGCCTCTGACCGGCGAGACTGTGATCGAAGATCAGGTTCAGGGGCGTGTTGCCTGGCAGAATGAGAACCTCGACGACCTCGTGCTGCTGCGTGGTGACGGCAATCCGACCTACATGCTCGCGGTCGTGGTCGATGATCATGACATGGGCGTGACGCACATCATTCGCGGCGACGACCACCTTATCAACGCCGCTCGCCAAAAGCAGATCTACGATACCCTCGGATGGGCTATCCCGACGATGGCCCACATTCCCCTCATCCACGGCCCCGATGGATCGAAGCTCTCCAAGCGTCACGGCGCGCTCGGAGTGGATGCCTACCGCGACATGGGATATCTGCCGGCGGCACTTCGCAACTATCTCGTCCGGCTCGGCTGGAGCCATGGCGACCAGGAGATTTTCTCCACACAGGAAATGATCGATGCGTTCGACCTGTCAGCGATCGGACGTTCCGCGGCACGCTTCGACTTCGCCAAACTCGAAAATCTCAACGGCCACTATATCCGCAATTGCGATGACCACGTTCTTGTAGACCTGTTCCAGGACGCGCTCGATTACGTTCCCCGCGGAGCGGACCTCAAGCCGAAACTCAACGACGTCACGCGCGGACAATTGCTGCGCGCGATGCCCGGACTCAAGGAACGAGCCAAAACCCTGATCGAGCTGATCGATAGCGCCCGGTTTATCTTCGCCGATCGACCATTGACTCTGGACGCGAAGGCTGCCGCATTGCTGACGTCGGAGACCCGCGCACTCATTGGCAGGCTTCGCGCCGCACTTGAATCAGTCACATCGTGGAGCGCGGAGACCACCGAAGCCGTGATGCGAGCCTTCGCCGAGCAAAACAATCTGAAGCTCGGCGCGATCGCACAACCGCTTCGCATCGCCTTGACGGGACGAACGACGTCGCCAGGCATATTTGACGTTCTCGCCGTACTTGGAAAGGAGACGTGTTTAGCTCGGCTTGACGATCAAAGCTCGCCGTGATGCCGACCATCGTATTTTGGGCGATCTTGCGGTGCACACAGCAATACGATACCCATTGCGCGGCGCTTCTGGAATGACCGACTAGTCTCTGTCCCATCGAGAGAACTGGGCGGCCCGCAACGATCTCATCGGGGGGCTTCGCGATGAACGCAACAAGCACAAAAACCGCAACGCTGACGGTCGACAAGAAGACCTACGAGTTTCCCGTTTTGAGCGGCACAGTCGGACCGGACGTCATCGACATCGCCAAGCTCTACGCACAGACGGGTCTGTTCACCTATGATCCTGCCTTCACGTCCACCGCCAGCTGCCAATCCAAGATCACTTATATCGACGGCGACGCAGGCGTCCTGCAGTATCGCGGTTATCCGATCGAGCAGCTTGCGGAAAAAGGCGATTTCCTCGAGACCTGCTATCTGCTGCTCTACGGTGAATTGCCAACGGAGCCGCAAAGGAAAGATTTCAACAAGCGCGTCATCCACCACACCATGGTTCACGAGCAAATGGCGCGGTTTTTCCAGAGCTTCCGCCGCGACGCTCATCCCATGGCCGTGATGGTGGCTGCGGTCGGTGCGCTCGCAGCGTTCTATCACGACTCCACCGACATCAACGATCCCAATCAGCGCGTGATCGCATCGATGCGCATGATCGCGAAGGTTCCGACGCTGGCTGCGATGGCCTACAAATACACGATCGGTCAGCCGTTCATGTATCCAAAGAATTCGTTGAGCTTTGCGGAGAACTTCCTCTACATGTGCTTCGCCGTGCCATGCGAGGATTACAAGATCAATCCCGTTCTGGCAGGCGCGCTCGACAAGATCTTCATTCTGCACGCCGACCACGAGCAGAACGCCTCGACATCGACCGTGCGTATCGCGGGTTCGTCAGGCGCAAATCCGTTCGCTTGTATCGCCGCGGGCATCGCCTGCCTGTGGGGACCGGCACACGGCGGCGCGAACGAGGCAGCGCTTGCCATGCTCGCCGACATCGGAACGGTCGACAAAATTCCCGATTTCATCGCGCGAGTGAAGGACAAGAACAGCGACGTCCGCCTGATGGGCTTCGGACACCGGGTCTACAAAAACTACGATCCGCGCGCCAAGATCATGCAGAAGATGTGCCACGCAGTGCTCGACGAGACCGGCCACGGCGACGATCCGATGCTCAAGGTAGCCATCGAACTTGAGAAGATCGCTCTGAACGATCAGTATTTCATCGATCGCAAGCTGTATCCCAACGTCGATTTCTATTCGGGCATCACGCTGAAAGCGATGGGCTTCCCGACGTCGATGTTCACCGTCCTGTTCGCGGTCGCGCGTACTGTCGGCTGGATCAGCCAGTGGAGCGAGATGATCGAGGATCCACATCAGAAGATCGGCCGCCCGCGACAGCTTTACACCGGCGCGACACGGCGCGATTACGTTGATATGGCCAACCGCAAGTAAGCTCTCGAAATGAAGCGGAGCGATGCCGCTACGGGCGTCCGCCCTCGGGCCTGCGGGACGCACGCATGGTTTCAAGGACGATATCCGCCGCCCGCGCGCTCGGCGACTGTTGTCCCGTCATCATGATCGCATCGAGCTTGGAGAAGGCCTCGAGCTGACGTCGCCGCAGCGACGTCTCTCCCAGAACGTCATGCAACGCTGCCGCCAGCTTGTCCGGCACGCAGTCTCCCTGAAGGAATTCGGGAATAACGTTTTCGCCAATCACAAGATTTGCAAGGATGACCGAGGCGAGGCGCACCACGCGCTGTGCGATCCAGGCCTCCACTGCACCTCCCCTGTAGGCGGTGACCATCGGAACGCCGGCCAAGGCAAGCTCAAGCGTTACGGTGCCTGACTTGGCCAGTGCTGCGCGCGCCACGCGGAAGGCGGCGCGCTTTTCACTCTCGCCGACCACGACCTGCGGTCGAAGCGGCCAGCTCGCGACCGCTGTTGTGATCTCGTCGACGAGATGCGGCATCGTGGGCAAAATTACTTCAATCCCGGGAGTGCCTAGCTGCAGTGCTCCGACGGTGTCTCCAAAGACGGACATGTGATGGCGGATTTCACTGCGCCGGCTTCCGGGCAATACCAGAAGCGTCGGCGGCTGTGCATCGCGCCGATGACGCTCCTGTGCGTCCGGCCGCAGCATTCCGACCTGCTCGATCAGCGGATGTCCGACATAGGTGCAGGGCGGTCCTCCGAGCCTGCGATATTCCTCCGGCTCAAACGGCAGCAGCGCCAGCACATGATCCACATAGCTGCGCATGGCACGCGCCCGACCGGACCGCCACGCCCACACCGAAGGCGAGACGTAATCCACGATCGGCACCGCGGGACGCCGCGCACGCACGCGCCGCGCCACACGATGGGTGAAGTCGGGACTGTCGATAATGACGAGCATGTCCGGCGCAGCCGCGATCACGGCATCGGCGGTGTCGCGAATCCGGCGCAGGATTGAGGGAAGCTGCTTCACCACGGCCGTGAACCCCATGATCGACAGATCTTCGATCGGGAACAACGACACCAGGCCCTCGCGCGCCATTGACTGACCGCCGACGCCTTCGAACCGCACGTCATCATCGAGCCGCTGCCGCAGAGCTTTCATCAGGCTCGAGCCGAGGCGATCGCCTGACTCCTCCGTCGCGATGAAAAATATCCTTCGGGAGCCGTTTGCAGCTGTCCCGTCAGGCATCATGCGGAAAGCCCGACAACGAACAGGCCCGATGCATCGGCCGCGCCGACCAACGCCTGCGGTTCGGCGACGAGCGTATTGCCAGCGACAACGGCCATCCCCGCGAGTCCGGCCGCGGTCACATTCTCGATGGTTCGCGGACCCAGTGTCGGCAGATCGTAGCGCAAGTCCTGCCCGTTCTTCGGCGCCTTCACCAGAACACCGCGCGCAGCTTTGGCACGAATTCGTCCCTCGGCACGCAGTTGGGCAATACGAGCCAACAGTGCGTCCGTTCCCTCAATGCCTTCCACCCCGACCACATGACCGTCGATCACCACGGCGGCCTGTCCGATGTCGAAGGGGCTGAGGGCGCCCAGCACGTCCAGTCCCTTCGCTATGTCAGCGGCTGCGGATTGATCCGGCGCCTTCCGGGTCAGGCACCCCGCCGGCATCAGTAAATCCGGTGCGATATCCTTGATGCCGACCATTCGAAAACCGTCGCGCTCGAGGATGCGGCCAATCCCCGACAGCAAATGGTCATCGCCGCCGCGAAACGCTGCCAGAATGTGTCCCATCACCCGAATAGTTCCCCAATCCAGGCGGATCTCCGACAGTGCCGGACGAATCAGCGTTCCGATGAAAATCAGATCGCGACAATTTTCCGCGCGCAGCAGACGTACAGCCTTTCCGATCTGGCCGACCGAGATCCAGTGATGTCGAAATTGCGACACTTTCTCCGGATCGCAAACGCCTTTCAACGCGAAGAAAACCGGTTTGCCGCCCCGCGCCAAAAGCGAATCCGCAACCGCAAACGGCAGCACTCCACCTGCGGCAATCAAGCCGATCGGCGAAGATATATCCGAAACGCGATCAGTCATGGCTCGCCCGGTGGCTCCGCTATGCAGATCTGGTTGCACCGTCCTGCGGCAAGCATAGAGGGCGATGCTTTTCCTCGCCAATAAACGTCAGGATTTCCGCAATGGCAGGATCGTCTGACGCGCGGTGTTGAACGCGCTCGAGGCGGTCCGCAAACAGACCCGGCCCGTAAAACAGTTCCTGATAGAAGGACCTGACCTGGGCGAGACGCTCGCGGGTGAACTTGCGGCGCCTCATGCCGACCACGTTGAGGCCCTCAAGGTGCCCATGCTGGCCGTTGACGAAGCCATAGGGAATGACATCACCGCGAATGCCGGTAAGTCCGCCGATCATGGCTTGTCTGCCGATACGCGCGAACTGATGCACAGCCGAAAGACCGCCGATATAGACGTTATCTCCGATCTTGCAGTGCCCTCCCAGCGTCGCCGAGTTGGCAAAAATCACGTCATTGCCGACCTGGCAGTCATGGCCAATATGACTGTAGCTCATGAAAAACCCGCGAGCGCCGACACGCGTGACGCCGACATCCTTGGGGGTGCCGACGTTCATCGTCACGCTTTCGCGAATCGTGCAGCCGTCACCGATCTCAAGGCGCGTCGGCTCATCCCGGTAACCCAAATCCTGTGGCGCGCCGCCAAGCGCGGCGAACGGATATATCGTGCAATTTGCTCCGACGGTCGTGTGTCCCGCGATGGACACATGCGAGATCAGGCGACAGTTCGGGCCGAGGACGACATGAGGACCGACGGTGCAGAAAGGCCCGATTTCGGCCATCTCTCCAATTACGGCACCATCTTCAATCCGTGCGGTAGGGTCGATCCTGCTCATCAGTCGGTCAACATCGCGCCGACGTCGGCCTCGGCAACGGTCACGCCATTCACCTTCGCATCGCCGTGAAACCACCACATCGCCTTGCGCCGGCCGATACTGCGCATGTGATATTCGACGACATCGCCCGGCATGACCGGCTTGCGGAACTTGCACTTGTCGATGGTCAGGAAATACACCGCGCGGGGCTTTTGGGTGCCCTCTACCGACGTGATGCCGATAACGCCGGCCGTCTGCGCCATCCCCTCGATCATCAACACCCCCGGATAGACTGGTCGTTCCGGAAAGTGACCCTGGAACGCAGGCTCATTTATCGTGACGTTCTTCACGCCGATACCACTGTGATCGGCGCGAATGTTGATGACCCGGTCGATCAGCAGGAATGGATAACGATGAGGGAGAGTTTTGAGAATGGTGGCAATGTCCACTTCCTCGAACCTGATCGGTGACTCCATTACTCACGCCTCTCGATCCTCAGGATCGGGTTTTGCCGATCCGGCTTTTGGCGCACTGTTACGCGCCAGACGTTCCACCGCAAAGAGCTCGCGGTACCATTGCTTGGTCGGTTTCGCGAAATACCCCCCCCAGCGGCCATTTGGAGGAATATCGTCCTTGACCCCGCTCATCGCAGTGACCTGCGCGCCGTCACCAATGTGGAGGTGGTTATTGATCCCCACCTTGGCGCCCAGCGCGACGTTGTCGCCGATCGTCAGGCTGCCTGCCAGGCCAATCTGGGCGGCCAGCAGGCAACGCCTGCCGATCGTCACGTTGTGGCCGATCTGAACCTGATTGTCGACCTTTGTACCTTCCCCGATAACCGTGTCGCGCAGGCTGCCGCGATCGATGGTTGTGCCGGCACCGACCTCGACGTCGTTCTGGATCAACACGCGCCCGGCCTGTGGGACTTTCACGTGGCCTTCGGGGCCAAAGAACATAAAGCCGTAGCCATCCTGCCCAATATGGCAGCCGGGATGGATGAGAACATTGTTGCCGATAAGAGCGGCCTGAATCGTCGTGCCCGCACCGACGTTGCAGTTTCTGCCGATCCGGACACCGGGACCGACCACCGCACCCGAACCAATCACCGAGCCGGTTCCGATTTCGACTTCGGGACCGATCACCGCCAACGGATCGACGACAACCGAGTCTTCGAGACGCGCGGACGGATGAATGACGGCGGAGGCAGCGATGGCTGCATTGTCGAACCAGGATTGCGGTCGGAGCGCATCGGCATGAAAGTCTCGGGCGATCCTCACGAACGCACGAAACGGCGCCGTTGATCGCAGGACAGCCACGTGGTGTGGAACGCTGGCTTCGAATCGCGGGCTGACGAGACAGGCACCCGCCTTCGTCGTCGCCAGTTGGGCGGCATACTTGAGGTTGTCGAAAAACGCGAGGTGCATGGGCCCGGCCTGATCGAGCGAAGCGAGGCCGGTAATCCGCCGATCACCACGGGAAGCGTCGATTAACTCCGCTCCCGTCGACGCGGCGATCTCCGCCAGCGTCGCCAACTGCGGCGGCTTAAAGAATGTCGGTTGCGCCATTCCATCCGTCGCGGTGCGCGCCGTGATCACGCTCAGAACGTCGTTCCGCCGCCAAACCTGAACTCCTGCACGCGGTCATACTTGCCCTTCGTGATCGGCACGGCGTAGTCGAAGCGGAGCGGGCCAAACGGAGACTGCCAGATCAGACCGACGCCAACCGAGCTCCGGATCACGTTGGTGTCATCATATTGAAGACCGGCGCAGGTGCCCGAGGAACTCGACGTACCTGGCACACAGCCAGGCAGATTGACCTCGCCGGTCGCCAAGTTAGACGTCGGGCCCTTATAGCCCCAGAGCGAGCCGGCGTCCGCGTAAACGGCACCCTTCAAGCCCACCTCCTTCGGCAGGAACCAGAACGGCATTTGTAACTCGACCGAAGCGCCCCAGTACTGGGTGCCGCCCAAAGCATCCATCGTGCTGAGGTAATTGATATCGCGCGGACCGATGCCGTTCGGCGCGAAGCCCCGAACCAGATTGGGTCCCATCTGGAAATTATCCAGCATGCGAATTCCGTTTTGTCCGGCGTAAGCCCCGACGCTGTTCAGAACACCGCCTTGCAGATGGACTAGACCGACGATGTCCGAGACCAGCGGCTGATAGTACTTCGCATCGAGCGCGGTCTTCAGGTATTTGACGTCGCCGCCGACGCCGGCAAAGTCCTGCCTGAAATCGATCAGCAGACCCTCGTTCGGGTTCTTGTTGTTATCGAGGGTATTGTAGGTCAGCGTGTAACCAACCATTGAAGTCAGCGTTTGGCCGTTCAATTCCTGGCGGATCGGCAGTGAGGCTTCGCCGTCGGAGTAACAGCCGAGGGTTGAGCTGTTAAACGGACTCGCAGGGTTGCCGGCTGCGATAAAGGCCGGGCTCGGATTGTAGTTCGGGCTGCCAATGATATTGTTACAGTTCCGCAAGGCATCCGGCAGCCCGATTTCCTGCTGGTAGATCGAATAACGCAGTTGCAGGGTCAGATCCTCACGCAGGCCAAAACCGAGCCGCGGGCTGAAGCCGAGCGTCTTGACGTTATAGGAGATATAGCTGTTGGCGAGCTGCTCGCGCTGGTAGAAGTCGAGGCCGAGCGCGACGCGATAGTCCAGCAGGTAAGGCTCGACGAACGACAGCGAATATCCCCTGGCGTACTGGCCGTACTGAACCGAGGCCTTTGCAAACAGACCGCGGCCAAGCAGATTTCGCTCGGAGACGCTGACTTCCGCGAGCGCGCCCTGGGTTGTCGAATAGCCACCCGAAACCGAGAAGTCACCGGTCGACTTGTCCTCGACGTCAACGTCGAGAATCACGCGATCGCTCGATGATCCGGGCTCGGTCGTAATCTTGACCGTCTTGAAGAAATCGAGGTTCTTCAGGCGGCGCTCAGCGCGATCCACCAGTGATCGATTGTAGGCGTCACCTTCCGAGATATCGAACTCGCGACGGATCACATAGTCCCGCGTCCGCGTATTACCCCTGACGTTGATGCGCTCGATGTACGTTCTCGGGCCTTCGTCGATCGCGAATACGATCGATACGGTATGAGCATCGAAATTGCGATCGCCTCGGGGGCGCACCACCGCGAATGCAAATCCGCGACGCGACGATTCGACCTGCATCTCCTCGACGGACTTCTCAAGCGCTTCGGCGTTATAGAGCGCTCCGACGTTGACGCGCGAAAAGCTGCGCAGCGAATTTCCATCGAGCGAAGGAATCGACGACTCGAATGTCACCGACCCGACGCGGTACTGCTGGCCTTCTTCGATCTTGAAGGTCACGAGGAACCCGTGACGACCGGGATCGTACTCGGTCAAGGCGGCAACGATCTGAACGTCCGCAAAGCCGTGCTTCAGATAATAGCGGCGGAGCAAATCGCGATCGGCCTCGACGCGGTCCGGATCATAAACGTCCCCTCCTCCGAGGAAGCTCAGGAGGTTCGACTCGTGCGTCTTGATCACGTCCTTCAGGCGATAGGACGAAAAAGCTTGGTTGCCTATGAATTCGATCGACTTGATGCCGGTCTTGCCACCTTCGTTGACCGTAAAAATCAGATCGACGCGGTTGTTGGGTCGTTCGACGATCTCGGGGGTGACGCGCACATCGTAGCGGCCGGAGTGGCGATAGATTTCGACGATTCGCTGCACGTCGGACTGGACCATTGGTCTGGAGAACGTGCCACGCGGCTTGGACTGGATTTCCGCGGTCAGTTGATCGTCCTTGACCTTCTTGTTGCCTTCGAACGCGACCCGGTTGATGACCGGATTTTCCACGACCGAGACCACAATACGGCCCCCGACTCGGTTGATCTTGACGTCCTGGAACAGACCGGTCTCGATCAGCGCTTTCAACGCGTCGTCTATGCTCGCCTGGTCAAGGCGCCCGCTGGCATCCGGCTTGAAATACGAACGGATCGTCTCCAGTTCGACCCGGCGATTCCCCTCAACGGAAATCGACGACAGGGTCTGAGCGGCGGCTGACGACGACACAAGCGGGACGGTCACGACAGCAGCGACCGGCACGGCGACGGCGATCAGGGCGACGAGCAGTGTTCCCCTTAACACTCGCATTCCAACATTCATGCGCAGAGCGCCCTTATCAATTCTGATGCCGGTCCATACCCCTACGAACCGACAGATTCCCATTCGCGTTGCTTGTAGCCAATTTTTCCGTAGCGGCAAACGGCGTTTCGCAGTGCAATTCCAATTTAACTCCAAGACGTTGCCCAATAGCCACGCCCCCGATCACGATGATTGGATCGAATCGATCCAAAACCATGAACGTGATCGATTTTAACATTTTAGCGCGGGATGCGGACGGAAAACCGCTGCACGCTTTTCCTCATCCCGCTCACGGACGCGCGACTCACGAGCCGGCCAGATGCAGAATATCGTTGTAGGTCGCGAAGACCATCAACATCAGCACTAGGCCGAGGCCGATTCGAAAGCCCATTTCCTGTGCACGCTCGGACATTGGCCGGCCTCGAACAGCTTCGACCGCATAGAACAAAAGGTGTCCCCCGTCCAGCAGTGGAACCGGGAACAGGTTCAGCAGTCCGATGGATACTGAAAGAACGGCGGCAAGATGGATCAGCGCCCCAAGGCCGATCGTGGCGACCTGCCCGGATATTTGCGCGATTCGAAGCGGACCCCCGACCTGATCGGCAGCCTCGCGACCGGTGAAAATCCCACCGATATAAGCCAGCGTGCGGTCGACCACGAACCAGGTTTCCTTGACTCCCAGCCACAGCGCCGTCGCCGGATTAACTCTTTCCGTGGTGACATCTCCGGGCGAAGTCGCGCGTGAAATTCCGAGAATACCAATCCGGTGCTCGTTTCCAAACCTGTCCTTGATCTCCTTGAGCTCCGGCTTCCCGCGCAGATCAATGATCGAATCGCCGCGCTTCACGGCGAATGTCAGCGTCTCGCCAGCGCTGGTTCCGACGATACGCTGCATGTCTGAAAAGCTGTCGATCGTGCTGCCGTTGATTGCAGTCACGATGTCGCCGGGTTTGAAACCCGCCGCTTCGGCTGCGCTGCCCGCCTGCACCCCATCTACGCGTGCGGTCGTGCTGGGCTTGCCCAAAAACGTGAAAAGACCGGCGAAAATGAAGATCGCGAGGATGAAGTTGGCGACCGGCCCCGCAACCACGATCGCGGCACGCGGACCAACCTTCTTGTGATGAAAGCTGCCGGCGCGCTCCTCCGCCGTCATGGATGCGAGGGTCGCGCTGCTCGACGGCGTGCTCGCTTCGGAATCATCGCCAAAAAACTTGACGTATCCGCCGAGGGGAATGGCGGAGAGCTTCCAGCGCGTCCCGTGCCTGTCGTTGAATCCCGCCAGTTCGGGGCCAAAGCCCACGGAGAAAGTCAGGACCTTCACGCCCGCCCAGCGAGCAACCAGAAAGTGGCCGAGCTCGTGAAAGAAAACGACAATGGTGAGGACAAACAGAAACGGAACAAGGTAACCAATCAAACCGGAAGTTAATGTATTGAAACCATGAAGAAAAAACTCGGCCATTCCGTTTCCCTCGTCCAGCGCCGGAGGCCCTGTTCCCGGTCACCCTCTAGGTGGCCTTTGCGGCAATTTGAGGCAATAGCGACGCGGCCATATTTCGCGCGTTATGGTCAACGGCGATGGCATCGTCCGCCGACCCCAGAGGCGCGAGATTTCCTGCTCGGATCCAGCCATTCATGGTGGCGTCGACCAGGCGCGCGATGGCGCCGAACCGGATTTTCTCGCCGATGAACGCCGCAACGGCGATCTCGTTTGCGGCATTATAGACCGTGGTTGCGCCGTTCCCTGTCCTCAGCGCGTCATAGGCAAGCCGCAACGCCGGGAATCTGGCGAAATCCGGCGCCTCGAAGGTCAGTTGTCCGATTTTAGCGAGATCGAGCTTCGCAGCCGGTCCGGCAATGCGCTCGGGCCAGCCGAGGCAATGCGCGATCGGCGTGCGCATGTCGGGGGTGCCGAGTTGAGCGACGACGGATCGGTCGGAGAACTCGACCATGCCGTGGACGATCGACTGCGGATGAACCAGAACGTCGATCTCGTCCGGCGTCAGCGCAAACAGGCAGGCGGCCTCGATGACTTCGAGCCCCTTGTTCATCATCGATGCTGAATCGATGGTAATCTTCTGTCCCATGCTCCAGTTCGGGTGCTTCAACGCCTGCGCCAACGTCGCCTTTTCGATATCGGCGGGTGCCCAAGTGCGGAACGGTCCGCCGGAGGCAGTAATGATCACACGCGTGAGTTCATCGCGATTTCCCGAACTCAGGGCTTGAAACAGGGCATTGTGTTCGGAGTCGGCCGGCAGGATGCAGGCCCCCGCCTTCACGGCGCGCTGCATGAAGAAGTCGCCGGCGCAGACGAGGCACTCCTTGTTCGCAAGCGCAATTGTCGTCCCGCGATCAACGGCTGCAAGCGCGGGCTTCAATCCGGCCGCGCCGCTCACCGCGGCCATGAGCCAGTCGGTCGGACGAGAAGCGGCCTCGATGATCGCGCTTTCACCGACGCCACACTCGATACCACTGCCCGCGAGTGCATCCTTCAACTCACCAAAACGCGCGGCATCGGCGATCGCCACAAACCGCGCGTCGAATTCCCGCGCCAGTTTGGCAAGGCCCGCAACGTTGGAATTCGCCGTCAGCGCTTCGACACGGTAGCGGCCGGGCGCGCCGCGCAACAAATCCATCGTGCTGTCACCGATCGATCCGGTCGCCCCCAGAACCGTCACGGTTCTGACGCCGGCTTGAACCGGCTTGTCGTTTTTCAACGGAACAGCACTCATATTTCACCAAACCATAAGCGCGCGACCGATGCCATCCGCATCGCCACGCAGAAATCCCAAAAGCGCGGCGAAAACAATCGCCGCTACAAAACCGTCGAGACGGTCGAGCAACCCGCCGTGCCCCGGAATGATCTGACTGGAGTCCTTGACCCCGAAACGCCTCTTGACCGCCGACTCAAACAGATCGCCCGATTGCGATACGACGGACAGAAAAGCAGCGAGCAACAGCAATGGAGTTATTTTTCCCAGACCAAACGCGGCAAATCCCGCGGCAACAGCAAGACCTCCGGCAAACCCGCCAACCGCACCCGCCCAGGTCTTCTTCGGACTGACGCGAGGCCACAATTTTGGTCCACCGATTCCGCGGCCCGCGAAATATCCCCCGATATCAGCCGCCCACACGACTAGCATGACAAAAATCAACGCGACGAACCCGTAGGCATCGTCGAGGCGGACCTGCGCCGACGCAAATGCGGCAGCCGCCGCATAACAGAACCCAGCCACCGACCAAAGCCGCGACCGTTGCGACATGGCGGCAACTGCCCCAGCGCCGAGCAGGAGAACAACCAACGAAAACACGCTATGTCCAAGCGCCAGACACAGGCCGGAAACAACGAGGCCGGCGATCCCTGCGGCGACCGTCTGCTTTTCCTGAGCGGCGCCGACGATCGTCAGCCATTCGACGTACATGCCGATGGCGGCGAGCACCACGAGACCGATCCATAGCGGCCCGCCAGCCCATGCGATCGCAATCGCAGCCGGCGCTAGAACCAGCGCTGCGATAATACGCGTCCGGAGATTTCGCGACTCCCCTCCGGCGGCCGGCGCTACCTGTTCCTGATTCACGCTAGTGTCCCGATTCCAGAGTTTGCATGTCCTTGCAGCAACCTTTGATGCAAACATCGGAATCAAAGGACACCAGCAACTTTATGATTCTAGTACCGCTTTCGATTTGAAATTCCTGAAGACGAACCCGCTGCAACTGATGCAGGAATTTCAAATCGGCGGTACTAGTCACGATCCGGTTTTCGCAGCCAGCCCGCCGAAGCGACGTTCGCGTCTGGCATATTCGGCAATCGCACCTTCGAGCGCCGCCTTATCAAAATCCGGCCAGTGAATCGGAACAAACACAAACTCGCTGTAGGCCGCCTGCCACATCAGAAAATTCGATAGCCGCTGCTCGCCGCTGGTGCGAATGATCAGGTCCGGATCGGGGATGTCAGGCGCGTCGAGGTACCCACCCAGCGTATCGGCGTCGATCGTGGCCGGATCGCGCTTGCCGTCCGCAACTTCCCGCGCAAGCCGCTGGGCGGCGTTCGCGATTTCCTGCCGCGAGCCGTAGTTAAACGCGACGACGAGATTGAGTCGGGTGTTGTCCTTCGTCAGTTCCTCGGCTTCGGTCAGCAGCGCGCAAATCTCCTGCTCCAGCCCCGCGCGCTCGCCGATGATGCGCACGCGCACGCCGTCGCGGTGCAGCGTCGCGAGGTCATTGCGGACGAACCTCCGCAGCAGGCCGAAGAGATCACGTATCTCCGTCGCGGGCCGCGACCAGTTCTCGGAGCTGAAGGAAAAAATCGTCAGATAAAGAATGTTCAGTTCGCTTGCGGCACGGACCACGCGTCTCAGCGCCTCGACCCCGCGGCGATGACCCTCCGCCCGCGGCAGCCCCCTGGCGGCGGCCCATCGGCCGTTGCCATCCATGATGATCGCAACGTGCAGCGGCGCATCGGCTTGGTCCGATCCCTCGATTGCAGGCGCAACAGCGTTCGACATCAGGTCAGTCCAGTCCGGCTAAACGGTGAGGATTTCCTTTTCCTTGCCCGCCAGCAATTGATCGATTTCGGAGATTACTCCGTCCGTCGCCTTCTGAACATCGTTCGCCAGGCGCTTCTCGTCATCTTCGGAAATGTCGTGGTTCTTCTCGAGCTTCTTGATTGCATCCAGGCCGTCGCGTCGCACATGACGAACCGCCACCTTGGCCGCCTCGGCATATTTGTGTGCGATCTTGACCAGTTCCTTGCGACGCTCTTCGTTCAGTTCGGGAATACGCAGGCGCAGTACCTGTCCTTCGGTGGCCGGGCTCAGTCCGAGGTTGGAATCGACGATCGCCTTTTCCACCGCCTTCACCATCGACTTGTCCCAGACCTGTACCGACAGCAGACGCGGCTCTGGGACACTGATCGTCGCAACCTGATTCAGCGGCATGTGGTTGCCATAGGCCTCGACCTGCACCGGCTCGAGCATCGACGCCGCCGCCCGTCCGGTTCGCAAACCACCCAGCTCGTGCTTGAGGGATTGAATTGCCCCCTGCATCCGGCGTTTCAACTCGTTGATATCGAAATTACCCGACGTCATACCGCTCTCCATCCGGAACCTGCACCGACCTACATCCAACTCGACGCCACGGATCAACTGGCGACGATCGTCCCATGGCCGGCGCCCCTCAGGATGGCGCCGATCGAACCCGGTTCGGCGATTGAGAATACAATGATAGGCAGCGACGTCTCGCGGGCAAGCGCGAAAGCAGTCGCATCCATGACCTTATAGCCGCCCTCGAGCGCCTGCGAGTGACTTAACCGTTCAAACCGCTTCGCAGACGGGTCTTTCTTGGGATCCGAACTGTATACGCCATCCACGTTCGTCGCCTTGAGTACGGCTTGCGCACCAATCTCTGCGGCACGGAGCACCGCCGTTGTATCGGTCGTGAAATAAGGATTACCGGTGCCGCCGGCGAGCAGAACAATACGGCCTTCCGAGAGATATTTGTGCGCTGCACTGCGGGTGAAGAGCTCGCAGACTTCGGGCATCACGAAGGCAGACAGGGCGCGGGCTGACTGCCCGCGGCGTTCGAGAGCCGCCTCGAGCGCGAGGCAATTCATGACGGTCGCAAGCATTCCCATCGTATCGCCGGTCGGGCGCGAAACGCCGCGGGACGATACTTCGACACCACGGAATATGTTTCCGCCACCGACAACAACCGCGATTTCAGTTCCCAGTTCGCGCGCCGCGGTCAGATCGCCGGCGATACGATCGATGGTCGGCTGGTCGATGCCGAAAGATTGCGAACCCGCCAGATATTCCCCGGACAGCTTAACGACAACACGACGATAGGCCGGCTCATCCATGATGCGTTAGCTCCGCCGCTAGTAGTCCGATTCTAACATTCGCAACCCGTTTCAGCGCGCCTTCTTACGAATGTTAGAATCGAAGGACCACTAGCAAATATAAGCTGCTAGTGGAGTTTTGAATTCGACATTCGCGTCCCCGACGCGCGGCAAGGTAGATCGCGAATGTCAAATTCACTCCACTAGTCTTGCTGTCCTCGCCCCATTCGGGCCTGGCGTTACCCCTGCCCGGCAGCCGCGGCAACCTCGGCAGCAAAATCGGATTCGGTCTTCTCGATGCCCTCGCCGAGACCATAGCGCACAAAGCCTGTAATTTTGACAGGCGCGCCAACCTTGCCCTCAGCTTCCTTGAGTGCCTGGCCGACGCTTTTCTTGTCGTCGAAGATGAACGGCTGCTCCAGCAGCGTCTGTTCCTTGAAGAAGGTTTTCAGGCCGGACTCGGTGATCTTCTCGATCATGGCTTCGGGCTTGCCCTGCTGCCGGAACTTGTCGGCGAGGATGTCCTTCTCGCGCTTGACGACAGCGGGATCGACCCCCGACGCATCGATGGCAAGCGGGTTTGAGGATGCGACATGCATCGCGATCTGACGGCCAAGCGCGGCGAGTTCGTCGGAGTTACCCGCCGACTCCAGCGCGACAATCACGCCCATTTTGCCAGCGCCGTCGATGACGGCATTGTGGACATAGCTCGCGACAAGCCCCTTGCTGACCTCGAGCAACGCCGCGCGGCGTAACGTCATGTTCTCGCCAATGGTGGCGATCGCGTCCGAGATCGCCGTCTCCACGGTGGCGCTGCCAACCTTGGCGGCCTTGATCACTTCAACGTTCGCGCCGACGCTGAGGGCGACCTGCGCCACCATCTTGACCAGTCCCTGGAACTGTTCATTGCGCGCGACGAAATCTGTTTCCGAATTGACTTCGACGACGACACCCTTGTTGCCGCTGGTGACGGTGCCGATCAGACCCTCGGCTGCAACGCGTCCTGCCTTTTTGGCGGCCTTCGACAGCCCCTTCTTGCGCAGCCAGTCGATCGCAGCCTGCATGTCACCGTTGTTTTCGGCCAGCGCCTGCTTGCAATCCATCATGCCGACGCCGGTGGTTTCGCGCAGATCCTTGACCATCGCTGCGGTGATTGTCGTCATTGCTGTGTGTCCTTTGCCTGTCAGGAGACTGCGGTGCAGCTCACGCCGCCACCGCCGCCTCAACTCAGGAAACAAGTCAGAAGATCCGGGGCGAAAGCGGGCGAACGTCAAACCACCCGCTTGTCACGTCACTCTGCTTCGGCGGTCAGCGCCTTCGCCTGAGCGACCCAGCCGTCAGCACGGCTGGGAAGTCCAACCTCTTCACCGATCTTGTGAGCGGTCTCGTGATCAAGCTCGGCGAGCTGCCAATAGTGGAAAATACCGAGATCGTTGAACTTCTTCTCGATCGCACCTGAGACGCCGGTGAGCTTCTTGAGATCGTCAGCTACGCCCCGCGGACCGGCAAGACCCTGGAAGCCGGTCGGCTGCGCCGCAGCGGGAAGTTCCTGCACCGGCTGAACCGACGCCCCGATATCGATGCCGGAATCGCCCTGGGCCCTTGAAATGCCGTCGATCGCGGCGCGCGCGATCAGGTCGCAATACAGGCTGATGGCACGGCCGGCGTCGTCATTGCCCGGCACCAGATAGGTGATCCCCTTCGGATCGCAATTGGTATCGACGATCGCCGCGACCGGGATGTTGAGCCGCTGGGCTTCCTGGATCGCGATGTCTTCCTTGTTGGTGTCGATCACGAAGATCAGGTCCGGCAGGCCGCCCATGTCCTTGATGCCGCCGAGCGAGCGATCAAGCTTATCGCGTTCGCGTTGCAGCGTCAGCCGCTCCTTCTTCGTGTAGGCACTAGCGTCACCGGAGGTTAGCACCTCATCGAGATGACGGAGCCGCTTGATCGAGCCGGAAATCGTCTTCCAGTTGGTCAGAGTGCCGCCGAGCCAGCGCGAATTGACGAAGTACTGGGCCGAACGCTTCGCGGCGTCGGCAACGCCGTCCTGCGCCTGCCGCTTGGTGCCGACGAACAGGATGCGGCCGCCCTTGGCAACGGTATCGCTCACGGCCTGCAGCGCGCGATGCAGCAGCGGCACGGTCTGTGCGAGATCAATGATATGGATGTTGTTGCGCGCACCGAAAATGTAATCCGCCATCTTCGGATTCCAGCGGTGCGATTGGTGACCGAAATGAACGCCAGCCTCAAGCAGCTGACGCATAGAAAATTCAGGAAGCGCCATAGTTCAATTCTCCGGTTGGTTCCTCCGGAAACGTGTGAGCAGGACAAACCGTCAAACCAAAAGGAATGCGGTCCGGCTGCCACCGGACGGCTTGTTAGGCCATGTTTCCGTGTGAGATGGCGCGGCTTATAACTGCCGCACCACGCTAAGGCAAGGATTTCCACCCCTCTTTCGGCCTGTCGTCAGGGAACATTGCCGGTCAGATGAAGCTGTCTGACCGGCATCCGTGCTCAGCATTTGGCGACGTTGGGCGGGCACTTTTTGGCCGGTGCGGCGGCGGGGCGCGGCGGCGCCGGACGTGCAACCGCTGCGGGCGCAGCCCGCGGTGGTGGGGCGGCGCGCGGTGGTGCCACGTGTGGCGCGGGCCTCGGGGGTTGCGCGATCCGCGGCGGCGGCGACGATCGCGGCGGCGGCGCAACATGCGGCACAGGCCTCGAAGGGGGCGCGATGCGGGGAGGCGGCGCGGCGTGCGATGGTCGAACCACCGGCGCGGCATGAGGCGGCCGAACAGCCGGTTTTGCTGCCAGCGGAGCGTGAGGCGGAGGCGCGGCGCGCTGCGACGTGACAGGCGGCGCCAGCCCGGTGCGAGGTGTAGGCCCCGGCCTCCGTGCTTGCGGTTGGATTTGCGGCTTCAGCGGCGACGTCGCCGCCGCTCCGGGCTTCGGCGCAACTGCCGGAGCTGTTACGGCGGGTGCGGGTCCGGGCGTGGCTGGTATGGGCGGCACGCCCTTGGCACCGGGCACCGGCAAGACATTAGTTTTCGGAAGTTTACCGGCAGGCTGCGACCCCGCCCCTGCCGGGGCCGTCTCAGCCGGAGCCGTTGTGGGAGCCGTGGCCGGATGCGGCACGGCCGGCTGAGCCGGCAAGGTAGCCGGGCGCGCGGCGCCGCGCGGTCCCGGCAGCTTGCCGCCGGGCTGTGCAACAAATCCCGTCTTGGCGACCGGCTTGATCGACGCGCTTAGCGGAACAGGCGCCTTGCCCTGCTGGATCAGCGATGCCCTGTGCGCGACAGCGGACGGCAACGCCGGTCCGACCGCGGTCGGCCCCGCGGTGCCGGGACCGGCAGGCCGGGCGACGGAAGCATCAGACGGTTGAGCCTTGGTGCCGGGCACGAGATTGGGCGCCGCAGGGTTCGGCGCGCCGCCAGGCCGCGGCTGGTTGATGACGTTATTAATCACCGTGGCGTTATGGATATTGGTGAAAATGACGTCGTTCTGCGGAGGTCGCACGTAAGCCGGCGCCCTCACATAGGCCGGGATCGGCACAAACAGCGGACTCGGCAGAAAGAACAACCCGACCGGCGGTGGCGGCGGCTCCAGCACCACGAAATCCGCCGGCGGCGGCGGCAGGAAAAGCATCGGCGGCGGCGGCGCAAAATCGAAATCCGGATCGCTGAACATCAGCACGGGGCGATCGATGTAGACTACCTCATCGGGCGGCGGCGGCGGAACGTCGTAATCGATCATGGCGAACGTCGGCGGCGGCTCAAGCGCAGCCGACATAATCGCAAGCCTACGCCGCGCGTCGGCCGCATGAGGTCCGCGCGGATAGCGCCGCAGGTACGACCAGTAGGCGTCCGGCGTATCGGCGCGATAGGTACTGCGCCAGGTGATTGCCTCGCGCCGTGCCGCAACGATCGCTCTCACCCGCTTTGCCATCGGATCCCGGGGATAGGCCGCGAGAAAATCCTCGTAGCCCTGCAGGGTGTCGCGGTCGAGCGCGGCGACATAGGCGTCCGACGTACCAAGATCGCGAATCGGCTTATCGCGGATGGTCGCGACCTGATCCGGCGCGGCGACCGGCGGCGCATCAGGCGCACGATCGAAGAACATGAACTGGGCGTCGACCTTCTGCGTATCCCACGGCACCTGCGCGCCCTTGGTGTTCTCGTTGACGCGCAGGCGCACGCGGTTGAACAACTCCGGCAGCGACAGACCACCGGCACGGATCATTTCGGCCAGCGCCTGTGCGTAGGCGCCGTATGGTCCCTGCTCGTCCGGTGCGACCGTACCCGGCGCAGAATTGAATGCGATCAGCATCCGTGGATTGGGTTCGACCAGCGCTAGACCGCTCGCGATCGATTGGCCGTCCTCGATGAACGGTTGCTCGCGCGCGATATCCAGCACCACGACGCTGACTTTTAGCGGCAGCGCCGCGAGCTGGCGCATGTAATCGCCGATCCGCAGTCCTTCGGTCGGGATGTCGGTGTCGCGCGAAATGGTTGTATCCACCGGAATAAAATAGTTTTCTCCGGCGAGCTGGATTCCATAGCCCGCGAGATAAACCATCGCCACTGTGTCTGGCCCGGATTCTTCTGCCTTCTTCACGAAATCGCGAAAAGCCGCACGCAGCGTATCGCCGTCGAGATCGCGGGCGCCGGCGACATCGAAGCCCGCCGCCTGCAATGTCTGTGCGATCAGCCCGCCGTCATTGGCGGCCGTGGCGAGCGGCACCTTTGCGTAAGCGCCGTTGCCGATCACGAGCGCGATGCGCTTTTCCTGTTGCTGGGCCGAAGCAGTGTCGGCAACCGAGAACGCGCTCAGCAAAAGGATGACGGCGGAGAAAAGCAGGAACATCTGATTAAGACGCATGATCGCCACCTGATGCACAAACGCCATCCGTATGGGCGCACCCGCATTTCAGCGCGCCTCTAGCTGAACATCTATTGAACAAAACACGTTCCGAATAAGGCAAACCGTCAATGCGGTAGACGGATGGCGGCACCCATCGCAGCTTACACGCGATGCCAGCCTCAAAGTGTCTGCACGTCGACCACACCGGATACAGCCTTGATCGCCCCGGCGACCTGCGGCGACACCCGAAAACGGCCGGGAAGCTTTATTTCCACCTCGGTTTCGAGGTCCAGCAACATCACCAGAGAGACGTCGCCGTCTCCGGATTGCCTGGGCGCGGAAACTTTGGTGGACCCGGTCGGGTCGTTTTCGGGTGTTTGAAGGCGCCTTACGATCGAATCGAGCGGCCTGGTATCGCGCAGGAAAATTCGCAAGCCCCTCTGGGTCTTGGCCGCAGCATCATCCAGAGGCTCCGCGTGCAGAATGCGGGCGCGAACCTCATCGCCCTGCAGTTCCGCGCCGAGTTGCAAGAGAACCGCCGAGCCCGGCTCCAGAACGTCGCGGTACTGAGCGAGCCCCTCGGAAAACAACACAGCTTCAAAATGGCCGGTCGGATCGGACAGCCCGAGGATTCCCATCTTGTTACCGGTCTTGGTCCGCCGCTCCATTCGCGAGACGATGGTTGCGGCAACCTTGCCGGCGGTGGCGCCAGTTTTCACTGCGCGGGAAAATTCGGCCCAGGACTGGACGCGCAGCCGTTTCAGCGCGGTGGCGTAGTCATCGAGCGGGTGCCCGGACAGGAAAAATCCGACCGCGTCATACTCACGCCTGAGCCGATCGGAGGGTAACCACGGCTCGACCTGGGGCAGCATGATGGCCGGTGCATCCGCCATGCCCCCGAACATGTCGTCCTGACCGAGCATCGCGGCCTCATGGCTGCGCTGGCACGCGGCAAGGATCGCCTCGGCGCCGGCGAACACGCGGGCCCGGTTAGGCTCGAGCGCGTCGAACGCTCCGGCGGCCGCGAGGCTTTCGATGACGCGCTTGTTGACGGCGCGCGGCGGCACCTTCGCTGCAAAATCGGCCAGCGATGTAAACAACCCGTTCTTGCGAGCTTCGACGATTTGTTCGACCGCCTGCGCGCCCACGCCTTTCAGCGCGGCCAGCGCGTAACAGATAACGCCGTCGCTGACCTCGAAGGTCGCCTCCGAACGGTTGATCGAGGGCGCTTCGACCTTGATGCCGAGGCGTTGGGCCTCGGCACGAAACTCCGAAAGCTTGTCGGTGTTGCTCATATCGAGCGTCATCGACGCCGCCAGAAACTCGACGGGGTAGTGCGCCTTCATGTACGCCGTCTGATAGGAAACAAGCGCATAAGCTGCGGCATGGCTTTTGTTGAAGCCGTAATCGGCAAACTTCGCCAGCAACTCAAAAATCGTTTCGGCCTGCCCCTTGGGCACACCAGTCTTCACGGAACCTGCAACAAAGATTGCTCGCTGCTTCTCCATTTCCGCGCGAATCTTCTTGCCCATCGCGCGCCGCAGCAGGTCGGCGTCGCCGAGCGAATAGCCGGCCATGACCTGCGCGATCTGCATCACCTGTTCCTGATAGATGATGACGCCAAATGTTTCCTTCAGGATCGGCTCCAGCATGGGATGCAGATATTCCGCCTCCTCGTCGCCATGCTTGCGCGCGCAGTAGGTCGGAATATTCGCCATCGGCCCCGGCCGATACAGCGCGACCAGCGCAATGATGTCCTCGAAGCGGTCGGGACGCATGTCCACAAGCGCCCGCCGCATACCCTGACTTTCAACCTGAAACACGCCGACCACGTCGCCCCGCGCCAGCATCTGGTAGCTTGCCGCATCGTCGAGCGGCAGCGTTGCGAGATCAACGTCGACATTGCGTCGCTTCAACAGCTTCACGGCGACGTCAAGAACGGTCAGCGTCTTCAGGCCGAGAAAATCGAACTTCACAAGGCCCGCCGGCTCCACCCACTTCATGTTGAACTGGGTCACCGGCATGTCCGACTTCGGATCGCGGTACATCGGCACGAGTTCGCTTAAAGGTCGATCGCCGATCACGATGCCCGCCGCATGGGTCGAGGCGTGACGTGTCAGCCCCTCAAGGCGCTGGGCGATATCGAACGCGCGCGCCACCACCGGGTCCTCATCGCGAAACGCCTGCAGCTTCGGTTCGCTCGCAATCGCCGCCGCCAGCGTGACCGGTGCCGCGGGATTTTGCGGGACCAGCTTGGTCAGCTTGTCGACCTGCCCGTAAGGCATCTGCAGCACACGGCCGACGTCACGGAGCACGCCCCGCGCCTGAAGCGTTCCGAAAGTGATGATCTGCGCGACCTGATCGCGGCCATAGCGCTTCTGCACGTAGTCGATGACCTCGCCGCGCCGCTCCTGGCAGAAATCGATATCGAAGTCCGGCATCGACACGCGTTCAGGGTTGAGGAAGCGCTCGAACAGCAGACCGAACCGGATCGGATCCAGATCGGTGATGGTGAGCGCATAGGCCACCAGCGAGCCAGCGCCGGAGCCCCGGCCCGGCCCCACCGGAATGCCCTCGGACTTAGCGTGCTTGATGAAGTCCGCAACGATCAGGAAGTAGCCCGCATAGTTCATGCGGGTGATAACGTCGAGCTCGAAACTCAGGCGCGCGCTGTAGTCCTCCTCAGTCATTCCCGTTGAAACGCCATGAACCGCCAACCGGTTGGCAAGCCCCTCTTCCGCCTGGCGTCGCAATTCAGCGACCTCATCGCTTTTCGCGTCCGCCGTGTTGGCGTCGGCGCCGACCGTGAAGCGCGGCAGGATCGGCTTGCGCGTTTTGGGGCGGAATGCGCACCGTTCCGCAATTTCAATCGTAGACGATAACGCTTCCGGAATATCAGCAAACAGCACAGCCATTTCCGCGCGGGTCTTGAAGCGATGATCCGGTGTCAGTTGATCGCGGTCGGTTTCCGCAATCAGGCGTCCGCCGGCGATACACAGCAAAGCGTCGTGGGCTTCGTAGTCGTCAGAGGTGGCAAAATACGGCTCGTTGGTTGCGACCAGCGGAAGGCCCTTGGCATAGGCGAGGTCGATCAACGCGCCTTCGACGCGCCGTTCCTTGTCGAGGCCATGACGCTGCAACTCGACATAGAGCCTATCGCCGAAAATTTCGGCGAGTTGGTCGCAACGCGCCGTCGCAAGACCGGAATGATCGGCATTGAGCGCCAGTGCCACGGGCCCCTCGGGGCCCCCGGTCAAGGCGATCAACCCTTCGCTTTCATCCCGAAGCCACTCCGATTTGATGTGCGGAGCCTGATGCACGGGCGTTTCAAGGAAGGCCCGGGAATTCAGCCGCATCAGGTTGCGATAACCGGCCTCGCGCGTCGCCAGCAGGACGATCCGCGCGACGGGAAGCGCGCTGCGCGCATTGGGATCCTGATCGCCGAAGTCGACCGCCAGTTCACACCCGACGATCGGCTGAATCCCGTAACCCGCAACCTTGTCGGAGAATTCCAGCGCACCAAACATGTTGTCGGTGTCGGTGAGCGCCAATGCCGGTTGATGATCGGCCTTGGCCAGTTCCGCCAGCTTCTGGATCTTGATCGAGCCCTTCAGCAGCGAATAGGCCGAATGGACGTGCAGGTGGACGAAACCGGCGTTGGCGGCGGACTTCTCAGTCATGGGCATTCATATGGTGCGGGGTTTACGCTGACGGTACGAAAAGCCGATTCGCCGATGGATCGTGGGGATTTGCACCCGCCCTGTCCATGCGAAACCGCGACGCCAGCGGAGCTGTTCCTGTTTTCCCCAGCACGCCCCGGAAAGCGCCGAACCGCACGCTCACGACAGCTGTGGAATGAGTTGCGCCCAGACGGCGACCATTCCGACGAACAGCACAATCGAGGCCAGTGCCGACGCTTCTTCAATGAATATCCTCAACATGTTTCCTCTCCCGGACTGAAACATAAAGAGAACATTGTTTATGTTTTGTTCTCAAAGTCAAGGGGGGGGGGTAGTGGGTCAGTTTGAAATGTGACCCTTTTGGTTAATTCTTGACCGGACGCTTTTGGTCTAGGAGCCAGCCTTGGGATTTGGTCCTGATCCATTCCAAGGCATCGGTCTCTTTGTCGAAGCCGAAGATGCTATCCACTTCCCCGCCGCGCCACAGAACGCTGACGGAGTGCCCCTTGCCGATAGCGTACTGCCGGACCACGAACTGATATTCCGGCTTAAAGTTCGCAAGCTCCCACTGCTCCAACATCTCGACGATATCGGACACTTCCCACAGCTTGTCAGTGACGCCTGCAGCCATTGCGGGCGTCACCTTCAAGGTCTGATGGATGCGGACGAAGTTGTAATACATTGTATGGAGCGCAATCGCAGCGGCGTGGTTCTCAACCTTCTTTGAGAAGGCGTTCGTCAGGCGCGTGAACCGGCGCATGTGCATCCGCATGGTGAGGTTGCTGCGCTCAACGTAGGACGTGCTGATGTGCTTGCTGTCCGGGTTGCCGATCTTCGGCTTCTTTTCCGCTCCGATGCACTTAGCGGGGCTGTAGCGGACTTCCGCCTGCGGATCAGCGCCGTACAGCTTCACCAACATCGCGTAGTCAACATCGTCGCCAAACACGGCGTCAACGGCGGTCAGATAGGGCCTGTGGCCGTCGCTGGTTAGCTGGACGCGGTTGGTCAGCCTACTCCGCAGGTCCGCCGTGAACGCCAGAGCAGCGTCCATATCGCGAGCGCCGAGCAGCCAGCTAACGATCAGCTTGGAGTCTGCATCAATGGCCGTCCATGTCCAAACGTCACCAGCGGTCTCTGGAGCGGCTTTAGCGCCCTTCACGTTGGCGGCCTTGGCGTAAACGAACGACCAGATTTCATCCATCTGGATGCGCTGACAGGTCAGATTCCGAAGCGCCTTGTCCTGATAAGCGGCACAAGCGTGACCAGCCTCAACTAGCAGCTTCGCCACCGTGTTCTTGCTGCACCCGGTCAGACGGGTCACGGCGCGGATCGACTGTCCCTCGCAAAGAAGATGGAGGATTTGGGCGCGGGTCTTTCGGTCCAGCTTGTTCATAGCTGGAGTATGTGACCCTTTTTGCTTAGCGTCAAGCATTATCGTATCTATTCGAATCGCAATTGTTCCATCCCAGCGAACAAGGCTAGGTTGTTTCGTTTCTGCGACACCGAATCAAAGGTGCATTTATCTAACAAATAGTTGACTTATAAGTCAACAAATGTGTTGACCCAAATGGCTACTTTTGCGAAGATCCTGGAGGATAAACTGGTAATACCGGTCGTTGTCCGTCTTGGGCGCGGCCGGTTCTACGACCGGTTTTTGTATGCGTATCCTGATTGCTTGAAATGGATGAAGGAGACGGTTCCGACGCTGGAAACCGGCCGCAAAAAAAGCGCGCAAACACCGGCCGAACAATTGATTTTGCGACTTCAACAATGGGTCTCAGGCGATCCAATTAAGAAAGGACCTATGTTCAAAGAAATGGAATATCCGAGAGACAATGATGTTTGGGAATTGAAGACGGATGACTTACGTCTGTTCGGATGGATGTATCAGCCAAAGAAGTTCATCGTTGCGTCGCACGGATATGCCGATGACTACAAAGTACCCACAAAAACAAAAGACTACGCTGATGATGTGAGGGCGGTCATGGAGGCGCGCCAGGCGTTGCCACTAGACGGCCCCAAGTTCGTGAAAGGAAAGTTCGATGACCTCGTTTGAGTTGAACATCATTGACGAAAAATCACGAGCTGGCTCTGAATTCATGTTCCGAATCGCGCAAGAACTTCAGCGCGCATTTCTGCATGAAAAAAAGGCCCGTAAAATTACACAACAGGCCATCGCGGGAAAGCTTGGCACCAGCCGCGCGGTTATCAATCGTCAGCTACAGGGGTTGGAGAATATCGGCGCGCGTCGAATTGGTGAATTGTTTTGGGCAATGGGTTGGGAGCCTCGATTCTGCGCGGAGAAGATTCCGGATGGTGAAAACGAGCACCGCGCCACAAGTCTTGAGGTTGGGTTTGTAAAGCCTCCAGCGGCGAACCAGAACGTCTCTTTAATTCAGAAAATTCGTAGCTCAGCTGCATCTGCAGGGTAGGTTTGGGATAATGCTGCAAGTTCTCGGGTTATTTTGCGAAGACATTCGCGATGAAAAATCCGGCCAAGTATCAATCGTCGGCATCCTACCCGACAGCATCCAACTGCCGCCGCCTCCAGATAATAAAGAACACCTAACGGCAATCCTGCCTAAACTAGGTTTGTACATTCGGGTCATGCTCCCACTGGAGGGCCCCTCAGGCCCGATGCCAGTGGGTCTGGCGATGCCAGACGGCACCACCATTTCTTTGGGAGACATTGGAACCGACGTAATCGCTAAGGCTAAGAGCGAAGCTATCGCGAACCATCTACCCCTTGCAGGTCTTATTTTCCATGCGACAATGCAGGGCTTTCAAATCGCGACAACAGGTCTAATGAGCGCAGTCCTCGATTGTGAAGGCGAGCGGAACGTCTGTGCGATGATGAACGTTAAGCCCGCTACTTCGACGGCCAGCGCTTCGACGCCGCAAGTCGTGCTTGCTCAACCCGTTGCTGTGGGCTCATCTTCGAAGCCCTAGCCGCCCCACCCTTCTTTCCTAACGCCACCGCAGCCGGGTCCTTCCCCTGTTCTTCGGGCGTAGGGTCACGGTCCGGCTTCTCCCCCGTCGCAATGTCGATAATCGACTTGGCGAGCTGGTTGGGGTCTCTGGGGCGTTTGGGGGTCACTTTGGCGCATCCGGTTTTCTTGGCCAGTATCTCGATTTTGTCGAAATCCAGTCCTTAGCGTCTGCTTCGGTATCGAAGTCCCCGATATGGGAGTCTGGACCATTCCCTGTCTTGACTGCCACAAACCAGCGACCGCTTTTGATCATTTCGGGCTGGAACTGGGGGACCGGCTTTGTCATGCCCCTAATATGCAGTGCAGTATGCCAACATTCCAGCCCGTTCGGCTGCCACAATCAAACTGACCCACTACCCAAGGGCGGTAAGCGCTCAACCGCTGCCCCATTGATGTGGGCTTGACGTTTTGCGGAATCTCCAGGGCATGAGGTCTTCGATTTTGCTTTGAGGATGGCCGGCGATGATTGCCTCGAGTGTTTCGGCGATGTAGGCGACGGGGTTGACGTCGTTGAGCTTGCAGGTGGCTACGATCGACGCCAGCAAAGCCCAATTCTCGGCTCCAACTTCATGACCAGCAAATAGCGCATTTTTTCTGGTCAGGCACACCGGCCGGATGGCGTTTTCGACCGGATTGGTGTCGAGCTCGAGACGTCCGTCTTCGAGGAAGCGGGTCAGCCCCGGCCAATGATTGAGCGCGTAGCGGATGTCCTGGGCGAGTGTCGAGCTGCTGGAGATCATCGACAGCTGTTTCTCGAACCACGGCTTCAAAGCAGCAACGACAGGCCGCGAATGCTCCTTGCGCGCGGCCAGTCGGATGTCCGGCGATGAGCCGCGCACCGTGGCTTCGATGGCATAGAGAAGCGCAATCTGCCGGACCGCGTCTTCGGCGATCGGCGATCTGCTGTTGCGCGCCAGCTTGACGAAGCGCCGACGCAGATGACTCCAGCAATGCACGAGCGTCCAGGGGCCTTGCGGTCGCGCAACGCCGGTCAGCCGATCATAGCCCTCGTATGCGTCGCATTGCAGGAAGCGCCCGTTAAAGCCGTCCAGGAACTGCCTGGCGAAAGCGCCGCTGCGTCCGGACGCATATCGGAACAGCACGATCGGCGGACTTGGGCCGCTGTGGCCGCGGTCGTCGGAGACAATAGCCCAGAAGAAGCCTTTCTTCGTCTGGCCGCGCCCGGGAGCAAGCACCGGCGCCGTGGTCTCGTCCATGAACAGGCGATCCGCCGCCGCCAGTTGGCGGCGCATCCGATCCCCAACAGCCTGGAGATGGAAGCAGGCGCGGCCGGACCAGTTCCCCAGCGTCGCCCGGTCGAGCCGGATCCCTTGTCGCGCGTAGATCCCGGCCTGCCGGTAAAACGGCGTATGATCGCCGAACTTGGCGACGATCACTTGCGCAATGGCCGCTTCGGTCGGCAGTCCGCCAGGCACGACATGCTCCGGCGCGTGCGCCTGAACGACCGCGCCCGAGCAGCGGCGGCAAGCATATTTTGGACGACGCGTGACCAGCACGCGCCATTGCGCCGGGATCACGTCGAGACGCTCGCTGACGTCTTCGCCGATCTTCGTCATCGCGCCGCAGCCGCAGGGACACAGCGTGCTCGCAGGCTCGATGATCCGCTCCACCCGCGGCAAATGCGCAGGCAGGCAGCCCCGATTGCGATGACGGGCTTGATCTGATGCGCCGCGCGATCGGCCCTGGATAATCGCTGCCGCGTTCTCCTGCGCCGCGTCCAGGACGCCTTGCGCGATCTCGACGTCTTCGAGCGGCAAATGATATTGATCAGGCCGCAGCTTCTCGGACTTCGCGCCGAACTTCTCGCGGCGAAGTTCTCCGAGGATAACCTCCAGCCGGCGCCGCGCCTCTTCCGACGTTGCCAGCGCCGCCTGATGCTCGCCCAACGTCGCTTGCGTTTGCGCCAAAAGCGCCTTCAGGCGTTCGTTCTCGTCGCGCAGCGCCGCGGTGTTCATGCGCTATTTCCAGCACATCGCCGCCGTTCTCGCCATGCGCAAAGAGCGTCCCGAGTCACTCTGCCGCAGTTATCCCGCCGCTTGCGGACGCCGTGCTTCCTCCGGACGGACCAGCCTCCAGTCCAAACCTTCAAACAAGGCCGCAAACATCGCCGGCGATACCCGCATCACGCCATCCGCAATCGTCGGCCACACGAACTTGCAGCCTTCGAGCCGCTTGTGCACCAACACCAGGCCCGTGCGATCCCAGACCAAAATCTTGATCCGATCCGCTCGCCTCGATCGGAACACGAACGCCGCGCCGCAGAACGGGTCGAGACCAAGCATCTCCTGCACCTTCGCCGCAAGCCCATCGTGACCACAGCGGAAGTCGACAGGCCGCGTCGCGATGTAAATCTTCAACTCCGCGCCAGCAGCGATCATCGTGACGTCCGCACCGCGCGGATCACCTGTGATAGTTGCTTCTCGCCGATCGCCGCGTCCGTCCGCACGACGATGTCACCGATCGCAATCTCAATCTTGACCATCGGAACGTGACGCTCGTCTAACGGCTCTTCCACAACCAGCGGTGCGAAGCTTGTCGTCGGAGAGTCGCACGACGGCAAGCCGCCTCTCTGTCGAAAGCGTCGGCGCCAGTCGTAAATCTGCCAGCGCGTCGCACCATGCTTGCGCGCCACCTCCGCTACCTGAGCGCCAGGCAATAAACTCTCGGCAACGATCCGAGCACGCTCAGATTCCGAACGTACGCGCCGCCCCGTCGGTCCCTCAAGCACTTCAAGCCGGCTGACTATTCCAGTCGATGAGCCGTCCAAATGGACGTCCTTTTTGCCGTCTAACACCATCCAAAACCTCCGTCACAACCGGAGGATTCTTCGCATGTTCGATGCTAACCCGATACAAGGGGATCAACTGAGCGCTTACCAAGGGCGGGTAGTGGGTCAGTTTGAAAAATGACCTCGAAAGAAATCCCTTGGTTAATACTGAGGGCCGCGCGGCCGAGACTCGCGCCACACAGAAACGTCCGCGTATGTATGCATCTGCCACAACTAGCCCCAGGAGGGCGAGGCAGGTATGCGGGTTCAAACTTTTGGCACGTGGACAGGCGCCATTTCCGGCATTGGGGCTGGCGCCTTGACCGCTTCGCCAGACTATCAATTTCTGGCTCCATATCTCGCTTTAGCGTCAGCCGCCGTTTGGGCGATGCTGCTGCTATGGTTTCTCATTGCAAACCGCCGCGAAATTCAGCTTGGAGTCAGTAAATTGGGCTCTTGGTATTTTATTGTGCCATGCTTGGCTCTCGCGATTTTAGCAATCGCCGGTGCTGCCTACGGACTTGGACTGCGATCTGCATTGTCGCGATCAACCCCCGAGAAGACAAAAGAAGTTGTCGCGACGCATATCGACCTCGGATCGGTTGGGACCGAAAATAAGTCAATCCTCGTCGTCAATCGCAAAAATAAAGAAGAGGTCGCAGGGCGGCTCGACGCAATTGCCTCCGAAATAAATTCTCACGGCGACGAAATCCTCAAGAACGCTGAAGTCGCGATAAATCGCTCTAGCAGTTTGCTGAAAAAGCCAAAATTGACCGCTTCGATGATCCTCGGAACGCCTCATCGCGATGATGTGTATTCGGCGGCGCGTTGCAGTCGTTGTCGTCCTGGCGACGACGCGGTTATGCCGTGACCAGTTTGGGAACGCGGATCAGGTTATAGGCGATCAAGTTGAGCATGAAGTCGGCGGCAACGCGGCAAATGCCACGATGTTTGGTCCTGCGCATCGTGCCGTGCTGCTTGCCCCAGCCGAAGATGCATTCGATCATCGCCCGGCGCGTCTGCGACATGCCATAGCCCTGATGGCGCGTGGTCCGTGCGTCGATAGCGCTCCGGCGGCGCCTGCCGGTCTTGCCCATGCCATTGTTCTGCGTCACATGCGGTGTGACGTCGATGGCGCGAAGATTGGCCACATGATCGGCCGTGTCATAAGCCTTGTCCGCACCGGCGGTAATGCGGCGACCCGCTTTCCTGCCTTCGGCCTCGAGCATTATCTCCGCGGCGCGGCGCTCGGCGGTGCCGCTCGCGTGCGTGACGATGCCGGCCACGGCCAGCCCATGCCGGTTCTCCATGGTGACGTGGCCCATGTAGCAGAGCCTGGCCTCGCGTCCGGCCGCCTTGCGGTAGAGCCGGCTGTCGGGATCGCTCGTGCTGACATGGGTGTCGTTCTTGCGCGTCTGACCGTGGAAGTTCGTGCCGTCGTCGCCATCGCGGCCATCCTTGGGACGAAAGCTCTTCTGTGACGCCCAGGCCTCGATCAACGTGCCGTCCACCGAGAAGTGCTCGTCCGAGAGCAGCGGCTCGACCTGAGGGTGTTTCAAAAGCCTGGTCATGAACTTCGTGAACACATCGCCGTTCTGCAGCCGCTCGCGGTTCTTCGTGAAGCTGGTCGGGTTCCAGACCGGATGGTCCGGCGACAGCCCCACGAACCAGCGATACAATAGATTGTAGTCCAACTGCTCCATCAATTGGCGCTCCGAGCGAATGCCGTAGAGCACCTGCAGAAGTAGCGCGCTGAGCAATTGCTCCGGCGCGATCGAGGGGCGCCCTTCACTTGAATAGAGCCTGGCAAAGCTACGGTTCAACTCGCCCAGCACATCACGGACCAGCGCCCGGATCTTCCTCAGCGGATGGTTCGGCGGCACCCGCGCCTCCGGCGAGATGTACGAAAACAACCCGCCCTGATCCACAAAGGCTCCGCGCATCCCAACCTCCACCGATTCACGATGAAAATCGAATCAGCAAACTCTCGCACGCGCGAGCGGTTTTTCAGCAGACTGCTAGATGGGAAGCTCCTGATCAAGACCTCGATCCAGAAATAGACCGGATGAACAAAATTATCGCACTGTTTGATGAAATGAAAACCGCGCTCTATGACCATCTGGTTGATCGAGAGCGAGACTATCGCGTCGAAGTGAATGCGATATTGTTTCCTCAAGAACAATTCATACAATTCAAAAACGGGGCGGAGCAATTTCGCGACGGGCTCTCCGTGTGGAAGCGGACGCGCAGCGGAGACACCCGTGAGGCTGTCTTGAAATTAGTACACGCCTCACGCATTACCTTCGCGGTAGCGCGCAACAATTTAGTAAACTGGCTGAGTCAACGCCAAGAACTTATCGACAAAACCCGTATGGCGCTAAAACAATAGCGAAAAGCGCTTGAACGACCCTTGCAAGTAGGGGTCTTTAAACCGCTTAGGACGGTTCTGTTCAATTACCCACGTTTGCGACTTCTCCTTAATCCGCCTAGCGCATTTGCCTTGCACTCAAATCCGAATGCCTCGCACTCAAATCCGAAAATCGTATCTACTTCGCCGCCGTGCCACAAACCGCTGACAAACCTGCCCCCGATTGCATATTACCGTGCCTGGAGTCGGGCTTGCCTATCTTCGATGGTGGGTCGCTTTGAACAAGGCAATGAACGAAACGACTTGCGGGATGGACCAAAAGGGCGTTATTCGCCCCTTATGGCCCCAAAGCGTCCCAAACCTGGCGTGCGAACCCGCGATGGCGGTGAATACACCTGTTCCGGTTGCGGAGCCGTCTACAAAGTGACGGTCTTTACCAGCCCATTCAAGGACACGGGCCACAAAGATTGTGAGGTCTGCAACCTTCCTATTAAAAGCTGGAATCAAGCGACCGCATGGTGGTCCTACAAGCTGACCAAGCGGCCCCGCGCAAGTGACCAGTGAACCGGCCAAAACGTCCCCAGTGATGCTCTAGCTAAGGCTTTACGTCTTTCATAGCTGCTGGGCTTGGGGTGGTCGGGGTTTCTGTTGGGGTGCAAACTATACTGTGTGATAGTTGCCCCCAACCGGGAAAATCCATCATGTCAGAACGTCGCGAACTCTATCGAAGTCCCGAGGGCGACTCGTGGTTTTTGGGGCGTGAGCCGACCAGTGGGCGTGCGTTCATCATTCATCAACACGGCAATATCGCTGGAAGCCGCTTATCCCACATCGAATTGGGAGAATTTCTGCGCAACGCGGACGGACCAGAGCAGCGGGCGCTCCTTCGTTTGATTGGGACGCTTGTTGAAGTGCCGCCATACGCTTAATGCCTGCAAGAAAACGGCACGCTGCGCTGGAGAGCGGGCAGCCGCCAGAGGCAACCCGCGTCCCTTAATCCGGGCGCAGCGCGTCCGCCATTTCCTGGATGATCGCCAGAGCCGCGGCTTTCGGGTCTGACGCCGCATAAATGGGTCTGCCCAATACCAGATAATCGGCGCCCGCCCGGATGGCTTCAAACGGTGTGGCTACCCGCTTCTGATCGTGCCTGGCGCCGCCGCTCGGGCGGATACCGGGCGACACGATCATCAGCTTGTTGCTCGTCTGCTTGCGAAGTTGCGCGGCTTCCAGCGCCGACGCGATAACGCCATCGAGTCCAACCTCAAGCGCCTTCCTTGCGCGGGCAATGACGAGGTCTTCAACATTGCATGCGAAGCCCATCTCCTTGATGTCCTCGGCATCCATGCTCGTGAGCACGGTGACGCCGAAAACCTTCATGTCGGAGTTGCCGCGACCGGCAACGGCGGCTTTCATGATGCTCGCAACGCCATGCACGGTCAGGAACGTGATTTTCAACTCGGCTGCTTGTGCGACCGCGCGCTGAACCGTCTCTTCGATGTCGTAATACTTATAATCCAGGAAAACCCGCTTGCCTTCCGCAATGAGCTCCTTGGCAAACTCATTTCCGCCGACGAGCTGGAGACCTAAACCGACCTTGTAAAAAGAGACCTCGTCGCCCAGCCCCCGAACGAGCTTCCTGGCGTCTTCAATGTTCCAGAAATCGAGAGCGACAATCAGCTTCTCGCGGGCGATATCGAGATAATGCGAATCGGTCATGCCTTGAGCAACCTCAGGCTTGCCACAGGAATTTTCGGGGGATTAAGGGGCGGCAACAGTCGGGCACCGAATTTTCGAGGATGTCAGATTTTAGAGCCATGATCGCGTTTTGCTATACGAAGCTGCTGCAGGCAAGGATATATATTTGGGGCGTCGGCGGTGGCGCCACCTCCCGCAGGCTCGGCTTTCTGCGATCTGATCTGCCGCAAAAGACCGGGCAAAATGCTTATCGTCGGCCATCCATTCGGGATTGTTTGATGCGCACGACCTTGATCGCTCTGGTTCTGATTTGCTCGTCCGCGACCGCTCACGCACAAGCCTGGGACAGTCGCTATCCGGTCTGCATGGTGATTTACGGGCCTTTCTCGTACAACGACTGCCGGTATACGACCCTCGAACAATGCAGGCCGCTGGCATCGGGACGCGCCGCCCAATGCGTGGAGAATCCATTTTTCGCAGGTTTGGAGGACGGCTCGAAGCGGCGGCCGCACCGACGGCACGGCCGTTGATTGGAAACGCCGGGTGTCCGGCTTTGCGAATTGTACCCGCCTTCAGTCCAGTTCGATCACCTGACCGTTCTCGAGCGATACCCGCCGGTCCATCCGATCCGCGAGTGCCATGTTGTGCGTCGCGATCAGCATTGCTACCCGGGTCGCTTTCACAAGCTGCATCAGCGCATTGAACACATGATCCGCGGTGTGGGGATCCAGGTTGCCGGTCGGTTCATCGGCAAACAGCACACGCGGCGCGTTGGCGACGGCCCGCGCAATCGCAACCCGCTGCTGTTCGCCACCGGATAATTCCGCCGGACGATGGGTGACGCGGTCCTCGAGGCCGAGATAGGCGAGAATTTCGCGCGCGCGCTTGACCGTCTCCGAGCGTCGGAGGCCGCGGATCATCTGCGGCAACATGACGTTTTCGAGCGCCGTGAATTCCGGAAGAAGACGATGGGATTGATAGACGAACCCGACATCGGTGCGCCGAATCTGTGTGCGCTCCACATCCGAGAGACCTGACGTCGCGGTTCCTCCGACATAAACCTCACCTGCATCCGGACTCTCGAGCAGCCCGGCAATATGCAGCAAGGTCGACTTGCCCGATCCCGAGGGGGCCACCAGCGCGACGGACTGCCCCGCCCACAAGGCAAGCTTCGCGCCATCCAGAATGGTCAGCCTTGTTTCGCCCTGCGTATATTGACGCTTGATGTCGTGAAGGTAGACAACCGGTATTTCCTCCGTCCCCTGCTCCATGTGCTCACTCGTACCGCAGCGCTTCGACGGGATCGAGGCGCGCGGCGCGCCACGACGGATAAAGAGTGGCGAGAAACGACAGCGTCAACGCCATGATCACGACGGCGCTGGTCTCCCGAAAGTCGATTTCAGCCGGCAGCTTGGACAGAAAGTAAAGCTCTGGCGAGAACAGCTCGGTGCTGGTGAGCCACGACAGGAATTCCCGAATCGACTCGATGTTGAGACAGATCACCAGCCCCACGACAAAGCCGGTGAGCGTGCCGACGACCCCGATCGCCGCCCCGGTAATCAGGAAAATGCGCATGATCGATCCCTGCGAAGCGCCCATGGTGCGCAGGATCGCGATATCGCTGCCCTTGTCCTTGACCAGCATGATCAGTCCCGAAACGATATTCAGCGCCGCGACGAGGACAATCAGCGTCAGGATCAGAAACATCACATTGCGCTCGACCTGGAGCGCGTTGAAAAACGTTGAATTCCGCTGCCGCCAGTCGACCAGAAACACCGGCCGGCCCGCGGCTTCCGTCACCGACTTGCGGTATTCATCGATTTTGTCCGGATTGTCCGTATAGACCTCGATCGCGGTGACATCGTTGGCGCGATTGAAATAGGCCTGCGCTTCGGCCAACGGCATGAACACAAAAGTGGAATCGTATTCGGACATCCCGATCTCGAACACCGCCACGACCTTGTACGGCTTGATGCGCGGAGTCGTGCCCATCGGTGTCACAGCCCCGCGCGGTGCGACCAGCGTGACGCTGTCGCCTGCGTGCAGCGAGAGCTGATCGGCAAGACGCCGGCCGATGGCCACGCCCTGCCCCTCATCAAAACCCTCGAGCGTACCCTGTTTGATATTCTTGGCGATGGAGGTGAGATTGTTGAGGTCGTTGGCCCTGATGCCCCGGACAAAAACGCCGGCGGCATTATAGGGCGAAGACGCGAGCGCCTGACCATCGACGACAGGCGCGGCAAGCCGTATCCCCGACGCCTGACTGATGCGGTCGGCAACATCTTTCCAGTCGGTAAGCGGCGACTCCAGCGGTTGAACCAGCAGATGCCCGTTCAGGCCAAGGATCTTGCTGAGCAATTCCGTGCGAAATCCGTTCATGACGGCCATCACGATAATCAGCGTGGCGACGCCGAGCATGATGCCCAGGAACGAAAAGCCGGCAATGACGGAAATGAAACCCTCCTTCCGCCGTGCCCGCAAATAGCGCCCGGACAGCATCCACTCGAAGGCGGCAAAGGGCTTGGTTCGGAGCGGCTCGTTCACGGTCTCATCCATCGTTCGATAATCCCATGATTCGCGGCCAATTGTGGCCGGAATGGCATTGAATGCCGCGTGCGGTGGATAATCGCTACGTCATCAACCGCGCAATCGCATCCTCCAGCGCTACATTCTCACGCGTCCCGTCGCTCCGCCGCTTGATCTCGACCTTGCCCTCGGCGAGACCCTTGGGCCCAACCATCACCTGCCGGGGAACGCCGATCAGGTCTGCAGTTGCAAATTTCGCACCTGCCCGCTGGTCGGTGTCGTCGTAAAGCACCTCGACCCCTTTGGCTAAAAGTTCACGGTAAAGCCGCTCGCACGCCGCGTCCGTATCATCCGCACCTTGTTTCAAGTTCAGGATCGCAACCTTGAAGGGCGCCACAGCTTCCGGCCACTTGATGCCAGCCTCATCGTGACTGGCCTCGATGATTGCGCCGACGAGACGGGAGACCCCCACTCCATAGGAACCGCCATGGATCGGTTGCTCGACGCCATCGGGGCCGGCCACCAGCGCTTTCATCGACTCGGAATATTTGGTGCCGAAATAGAAGATCTGGCCGACTTCGATGCCGCGAGTGTGAACGCGCTTCTCCTCCGGAACCTCGCGCTCGTAGCGCGCGCCGTCGTGAACGTCCTCGGTCGCAGCATAGGCCGTGGTCCACTGCTTGACGATCGGCGTCAGATTGCCATCGTAATCCACGTCCGCGCCCGGCACCGGAAGATCAAGAACGTCCTTGTCGATATAGACGCCGGACTCCCCTGTCTCGGCGAGAACGATGAATTCATGGCTGAGATCGCCACCGATCGGACCGGTTTCAGCCCGCATCGGGATCGCCTTCAATCCCATTCGCGCAAATGTGCGCAAGTAAGCGACGAACATCTTGTTGTAGGAGCGCCGCGCGCCAGCTTCATCGATATCGAAGGAGTAGGCATCCTTCATGAGGAATTCGCGACCACGCATGACGCCGAAACGGGGACGCTGCTCGTCACGGAACTTCCACTGGATATGATAGAGATTGAGCGGGAGGCTCTTGTAGGAACGCACGTAGCTGCGGAAAATCTCGGTGATCATTTCCTCGTTGGTCGGCCCAAACAGCAGTTCGCGTTTATGGCGGTCCTGAATCCGCAACATTTCCGGACCGTAGGCGTCGTAGCGACCGCTCTCGCGCCAGAGGTCTGCGAGTTGCAGCGTCGGCATCAGCAATTCAATGGCGCCAGCGCGATTCTGTTCCTCGCGCACGATGGCCTCGATCTTCTTGAGCACGCGAAGGCCCAACGGCAACCAGGCGTAGATGCCGGCAGCCTCCTGCCGCATCATGCCAGCCCGCAGCATAAGCCGATGCGAGACGATCTCGGCTTCCTTTGGGGTTTCCTTCAGGATCGGCAAAAAGAACCGCGACAATCGCATGGGCAGGCCTGGGAATCGTTTTTGAATAAGGGACGTTCGCAGTGAAACCGGATCGGCCGGCAAAACACAAGGGTTTGTAAGGAGGCATGCGGCGCGAAAGCGACGGAATTCCGCTCACTTGAGAAATCTATACGCTTGGATCGCAACCGCTCCTGCGCCGCCCGGGGCATTCTCTTAGTTGATCTGAATCTCAGCCTCGGCATGAAGCTGATCGAAATCCGAGATCAGGATATCGAGCGCGAGGGTCCATCGTCCGGCGACCGGGGCGGCCATCGAGGCCTGCCACCGTCCCTCGCCGAGAGATCGCGCTTGGGCGGTCGAGGGCTCGATGCCGATACCCGGGCTTGAGAGCGTGACGGAAACGCCCCTGGCGGACAGCACATCCTCGTCCGGCGTCCGCAACTGGATATCAATGTTGATCGGTCCCACCCGGCCCGGCGACACCGTAATATCCGCCATCATCTGACCGGTATGAAGGTGTGTGAAGAACGGCTCGGTTGCGACCATCAGCGCGCGAGGCGGCGGGGTGAAGCGCCAAAGTCCGACGATGCCGAGGATGCCGGCTACCAGGATCAATTCGGTGACGATCGTCCGTCGCATGTGACGACGAGAGTTGACGCGGCCCTGTCCGATGCGCGGGGTCAGATACAAGCGATTCCAAAGCGCGAGCCCCAGCAGCAATGACACCAGCACGAGCTTGATCGCGAGGACGCGGCCATAGCTTGTTGTCCACAGCGCATCCAGCCGTTCGAGCTGCACAATAGCGAGCAGCAGTCCACTCGCCAGCAGCGCGGCGACCGCAAACGGGATGGCACGCGAAAACCGGATCAGAACGTCAATGACAATCTGGTGAGGCTCGCGCATTGCCAGCGAGAGCGGAACCAGCGATCCGACCCAGAACGCGAGCGCAGTGCCATGCAGGAACACCGCCGGCGCTGTGAGCCATTGCGGCGAGGCGGTTGCGGCATGACCGGTTGTCGCCAGCGCCAGACCAACGCCGACCAGGGCGCCGAGCGACATTACCTTGGCGCTTGTCCCACTGGCCCGATGCGACAGCAGAGCGAGCAGCAAGGCCACGGCCGCGAGTGCGGCCGATAACCCAAACGAGCCGCGAGCGCCAACGGTCCACACCTGCGCGTCCGGCAGGGACGACGGCGGTAATGCGAGAGCATCGAGTCCCTGCAGCCCAACTGAGAGCGCCAGCGCAGCCAACGCACCTAGATTGACGCAATTGCCGATGACGCGCATGGCGGGCGCGGCCGGCGCCCGCATCCATGCAACGAAGAACGCGCCACCAACACCGGCGAACAAACCGAAATAGATAGCCAGCCGCGCGAGCCAGATCGCACCACGAAGCAGCATGTCGTCCGAGCGCACCACCTGCGGCATATCAGCGTCGCGCCGGCCAACCCAGAACGTCGTGGAGCCTCCCACCGGATGACCATCCGCGGAAATCACCCGCCAGCTGATGACGTGCGCGCCATTGCCTAATATCGGCGGCGTGAGGATGAGTTGCGCACCATCGCGACGGATCCGGGTGACGCTCGCGCCCGCCCCGCTTTGATCGACGATCCGGATCGTCAGCGGCTCGACGGGCTCGTTGAAGGTCAGCGTCAGCGTAGCTGGCGCGCGCGCCAATAGAGCGTCGTTCGCGGGATCGCTGGCGATCAGGCTGGCATGAGCCCAGGCTGCCGAAGGCAGTAGCACCGTCACCAGCAACCACCACCACACCGCCTGTGCCAGACGTCTCACGGACAGCGATTCAGTGAGTTTTGGTTTTCAGGCGAACCACCGGCGCTGGCGCGCGCAACTTTTCGGAGCCCTGCCCTGCGGACGGGATTTCGATCCAGCGCTCGACGCCCTGTTCGCACTCCTGCACCACGGGAAAATGGAGGTCCTGCCCCGCCTTGTCCGGAAGCCGCACAATCAGACCGAAAGTATCGTAGAGGTTGTCCGGCAACGGCCCACCGCGCCAGGCCACCTCGTCGACGACATCCGTGATGGATTTGCCGTGCGGCCCTTGCACCGGAGCTTCGAGCTTTCTGCTTTTGATTTCGACGTTCCAGCCCGGCTTCATCTGCGGCTTCGCCGACAGAATTCCTTCCGGCAACTTGATCCGCAGCGCCGTCGTCGCACTGCCGCTGCAGCCGTGTGGCACTGTGAACACGAGATGCGCATAACTGTCTGCGGGTGCGTCCGCGGGCTGGACCGTGACATGCGCCAGCGCCGCGTTGCACGAGACCATTGCGGCAGCCGCCGCAATGGTCGAGCCGATCCACATTCGTAATGCGCGCATCACTTCATGTGTCCGTCATGCTGATGATCCGTCATCGCTCCGCCAGCCGGTGCGCTCGGTGCTCGCGCGCCGATGCCTTGCACATCGAGCGAGACCTCGACCTTGCCCGCTTTTTCGAATTCGAGTGTCACCGGGACTGTCTCGCCCTGTTTGAACGCACGCTTGAGATCGACCAACATCAGGTGATAACCGCCCGGCGCCAGCTTGACGGTCTTGCCCGGCTCGATGGCGAGCCCACCCTCCACCTGATGCATTTTCATCACGCCGTTACTGACGCTCATCTGATGAACTTCGAGCTTGCCGGCGGCATCGGTTGAACCGCCGACCAGTTTATCGGCGGCCGTGCCCTTGTTCTCGATGGTGAGATACCCTCCGCCAACCTTGGCGCCGCCGGCCGTGGCACGGGTCCATGGCTGAGAGATGACCAGATCGCCGACCTTGACGGGCTCGGCGTTGGCCGAGGCACCCACGCCGAGCGCGGCGATCGCGACCACGCCGATCAGGCTGCGAAGCGTCAACGACAAATTCATGACATTCTCCTTTTTGGTTCTGTCACGTAGGAGGTTCGACTCGTAAGCGCCGGGGTCACGACAGCGAGCGCGCACAGTTGCTCACCATCGCACCTTGAACCCAGCATAGACCGCACGTCCGGTTCCGGGTTCAAACAATGGTGAATTGGGCGTCGCACGATCGATAATTGATGCCGATGCGATGTACGCCTTGTTGGCTATGTTTCGTGCTTCGATATAGGCGGAATAAGGTCCGTCGTTGTCGAAACCCGCCTTCAGACCGTAGATGGCATAAGGCTCCGTGGTCAGCGTGTTGGCACTGTCGACGTAATAGGCCTGTGGCACCCATTCGAGATTCGGCCCGAAGTAGAATCCGCTCGGATGCTTGTAAAGCAGTTCGGCGCGAACGAAATGGCGCGGCGCACCCGGCAACAGATTGTTGCCGAACACCGGATCGTTATCGAAACGGAAATCGCTGAGTGTGTAGGCAAGGTTTAACCAGATCTTGTCCGGACGATCGCCGCGGGTGATAACGTTCTTGAACAGCGCGACTCCCGTTCCCGCTTCGATGCCCTGATGCATGGTGCGATCGGCATTGGTCACATTGCAATTGCCAAAAGCACTGTACAGGCACAGCAGTTCATTTCTGATCTGCGCATGATAGGCCGTCAGTTCCCAGGTGAAATCCGGACGTTTACCGCGCGTACCGATCTCATAAGTGGTCGCTGTTTGCGGCAGGATGCTGGTGAACGGAATCGTCGGAATCCCGGGGCCGTTCGCGCTTTCGCCGAAGCTCGGCACCTCGGCGCTGCGCGAGACGTTGGCGTAAGCCTGCCAGGTCGGGTCGATCTGCCATAGCAACCCGCCCTTCGGGCTCCACAGGTTGAACTCCGTTCGGCCCGATTGGTCGCCGTCGCTCAGGAAACGATCCTGCCTGTCACGCGTGGCGTAGAGAAACTGCGTGCCGGCGACCGCGGCTACGTTCGGCAGGAAATAAAACGAATCCTCGACATAAACCGAAGTGTTCTGCGAGCGATCGATCGATGAAGACAGCAGCGCGCCTTTCTGGCCACCGAGATTGGCAAACTGCTGATTGTCAATGCTGCCGTCGAGCAGGTTGACGCCGGCGATGAGCCGATTGCGAAAGCCGCCGATCACACGATCGTCGGTCACGCGCGCAAACCCGCCATAGTCTAGATAATGATAATCGAGCCATTGGAAGATCGGGTGCATCAGATGCCGATCAACCCCGAACGCACCGAACTCCACGGTCGTATCGTCGAACCGCATCGTGGTCTTGTTGCCGATCCGCACGGTGTCGATATTACGCTGCTGGTCGAGTGCAATATTGCCCGGGGCGGCAGTCTGAGGCGACGTCAGCGCCGACATCTTGGTGACGGTGCCGGGAATCCGTTGCCGCACCTCGTTGGCATTGAGATAGAACCGCGTCTCGAAATCCGGCGAGAACTGATAGCCGACGTTGCCGCTGACGCGAGTCGATTGGCCGAAGCTGTGATCGCGGAAACCTTCGGCCGCTTGCGTCGAAGCCGTTACAAAGCCGTCCCATGGGCCGTTGGTGCCGCCGGCGTTCGCCTGCAGACGACGGTATCCAAACGCCCCGAAATCGACGCTGGCTCCATTGATATGCGGATCGCGTCCCGTCGGTGTGACGAAGTTGATGGCGCCGCCCAGTGAATTGGCCCCGAAGCGCAATGCGTTGCCGCCCTTGAACACCTCGACATATTTGTAGGCGGTCGGATCGATTTCCTGAAAATCACCGTAGCCGTCGGCAGTGTTGATCGGGATTCCGTCCATATAGAGCTGAACGCCGCGCAGATGGAAGTTACGCGACAAACTCGAACCGCGGATCGACAAACGAGTGTCATCACCCCATTTCGGCTGCACGAACACACCCGGCACATAGTCCAGCACGTCCTTGATGGTGTTGGCGACCGTCGAGTTCTTGTAGGCGTCGGCCGTCACCAGAGCGACGCCACCGGGCGTCTGCTGGATTTCCCGTAGCGCCTGCTGTGCGGTCGCGACCATCAACGATGCGGGGACGGTTGCCGGAACAGCGACCTGCGCCGGCACCCGCGCACGGCGCGGAGCCTGATTTGACTGGGCCGCGCTGCGTGTCGCGCGCTTGGGCTTGGGTTGGCTGGATTTCGGTGCCGTTACCGTCACCGGCGGCAGCGTGACTCCGGAATTCGACTGCGCGGAAGCCGTAGAAGACGATACGATCGCAACGATGGTTGCGAGCGCGCCGCAAAGCGCGCTGCCTCCGCCAAGGGCGAGGTGGTTAAACATGATACTTTCCTGATACCGGACAAGTGCCGGCGCGTTCGAACAGACCGGATCGCTGCAATATCATCGCAGCAATCGTTCAAAATTTACTGAATCAGGAAATGCTTGGAGGGCCGCGCGCCTGCGCGTTGGAGCCAACCGCCGCCGCCGGCAGCGTGAAGTTCAGGTCGCGCCAGACAACCGGGCTAACCTCAGGCTCAACCTTGACGACGGAGACTTGCGGGTCAGCGGTTGGCGTCGCGGAATGGGCTGCACCGCATAATGCACAGCAGTTGCCTTGCGCCTGCCGCGGGTCTGTCTGACCGTCTTGCGAGGAGTCCGCATCGGTGACGTGCGAACAGATCGCCCCCGCCAGCGGATCGGCTGCCGCGTTGCTGAATGCCAGGCAGGCCGCGACCGGTGCGAATATCTGCACCAGCATCGCAAGCATGACGATTGGAAGAAATTTTCCCAGCCGTCGTCGCATGATTCCCCAGCCTTTCGCGGCGAGAGCTACCATGGCCGGAGTCGGGTGTCGAGCCGAGATTCCCCGACCAGCTTACGCCAGAGGCGAGGTTTGGGGAGGCAGGCGAACACGCAACCTCGACGCGTCTCCCAAGACAGCCTCCTTATGTCCAAGCGCCACTCCGATCTGAAAACGGAATACAATCAATTGCTTGCGTCAAAAATAGCGCGGGTGCCATCGGACGTCCGAATCTCGAAAATTCGTTGTCGAGAACGGTGACAGACGTAAAAAGATTGACTAGCGTTGGCGAGGCTGCCTGCAGGGTATCAGTCTGGTGGCCCAAGTCTCGGGAGGAACCCTGGCGTGTCCAAACAGCGCCAACCCGTCAAGCAACGATAAATCCGACTGTCGGGGATACAGGGTCGATACAATTTTGAGAGCGGGGCTATGGTCCTGCTCTTTATTTTTTTTAATCAGTATTTTTGAAGATGAATGCGGTTGATCCGTTCGGATGACTCCGCCTATTCGCCCTGAGCCAGGTCAGGCGCGCTAATCTGGAAAGCCCATCAGCCGCGACAGCCGCACGACATTGAGCAAACCTGCATAATACGCCCAGGTCGCGATACCATAGAGCATCATTGAAATAATCGTGGTCCAGATCATCTTGCGGCGCATCAACGCCATCACCGGAGCTCCGGGATCGGTGCCCGGAGCATGCGCGCCGTCTTCATGCTGGCTTCGCACGCCGAACGGCAGCATCAGGAACAGCGTTATCCACCAGAAGACGAAGTAGATCGCAAAACCAGAGAAGATTGCAGAAGCCATCAGGATTGCTCGATTTCGATAAGTGCGCCGGAAAAATCTTTCGGATGGAAGAAAAGCACCGGCTTGCCGTGTGCACCGATCTTCGGCTCGCCATCCCCAAGAACGCGCGCGCCGGCCGCTATCAGAATATCACGAGTTGCGACGATATCGGGTACCTCATAGCAGACATGGTGAATACCGCCATCTACGTTACGCTCGACAAACTTCGCAATTGGAGAGGCCTCGCCGAGCGGCTGAATGAATTCGATCTTGGTGTTAGGCAGCGCCGCAAACACGGTAATCACCCCATGCTCCGGCAGCGGCACCGCGGCGGAAATCTCCGCGCCGAAGGCGGCGCCGTAGATCTTCGCCGCCTTTTCGGCATCTCTGACGGCAATGGCTACGTGATTGAGCCGGCCCAGCATTTTTATCCTGCTATGCTCAGTGGTTCGATTTCAACTCGCCATGCCTGCGCAGGCAGGATAGACATCCAAGTCCGACGTCCGACGTTCGCCGTCAAGGGGCGCGTCAAACTCACTATACTAGCTCACCAGAACGTGAACATAGCAGAGCGGCTTCTTACCCCACTCTTCCGCAACCGTTGCCCGAACAGCGCGGCGCAAGGACTCGGCCATCGCATCCGGATCGCGCCGCAGCGTCCGCGGCAGCGCTTTCATCGTCGAGACCACCGTATCGAAAACAATGTCGTCGAGTACCTCGCCGACCGCATTCTTCTCCGGTATGCCGACGAGATCAATTTCGGGATCATCAGCCAGTTCACCCTTCTCCGTAACGACGATCGCCACGAACACGCAGCCGGCAAATGCCATACGCCGCCGCTCGACAACCGCGCGCGATTTTGAATCCTCAAGAATGGAGCCATCCTTGTAAAGCCGTCCCGACGGCAATTCATCGATGATGCCAGGGTCTCCCGGGCCGAGCCGGACCAGATCGCCGTTTTTGCAAATCAGGACTTTCGGCACGCCTGCGGCACGCGCCAACCGCGCATGCTCTGAGAGATGCAAGGCTTCACCATGCACCGGGATCAACACCTGCGGACGAACCCATGCGATCATGTCCCGCAATTCGTCACGGCGCGGGTGGCCGGACACATGAACCAGTTCGGTCCGGTCGGTAATGACCTCGATGCCCTGAGTCACCAGACCATTGATGATCGCGCCGACAGCTTTTTCGTTGCCGGGAATGGTGCGTGAGGAAAAGATCACGGTGTCGCCGCGGTTCAGCGTCACCTGCGGATGATCATCCCTGGCGATGCGCGCGAGAGCCGCCCGCGGCTCGCCCTGGCTGCCCGTGCACAGCGCCAACACCTTGTCCGGCGGAAGATGGCCATACACATCGGCGCTACGGAATTCCTGCATCCCGTCCAGGTGCCCAGTCTCGCGCGCGACCTGCACCACGCGCTCCATGGCACGACCGACCACCACGACTTCGCGTCCTGCCGCGCGCGCGGCATCGGCCACGGCGCGAAGCCGCCCCACATTGGATGCGAACGTCGTCACTGCAACCCGCCCCCTGGCTGCCTTCACCAATTCCACGATGGTTTTGGCAACTTCGGTTTCGGATGGCGAGCGCCCGTCTCGCACCGCATTGGTGGAATCGCCGATCAGCGCCAGCACACCCTCGTCGCCAAGTTCGCGAAGTCGCCGCTCGTCCGTCGGCGGCCCGATGATGGGGGTAGGATCGATCTTCCAGTCGCCGGTGTGCAAAACGATTCCAGACGCCGTATGAATCGCCAGCGCATGGGACTCCGGAATCGAATGTGCCACCGGAATAAATTCGACTTTGAAGGGACCGAGATCGATGCTCCCACCCGAGGGCACCACGGTCACCGGGATGTTCGGCGGATTGCGTTCCGCCGCACATTTGGCCTCGAACAGGGCTGCGCTGAATTTCGTGGCGTAGATCGGGCATTTCAGACGCGGCCACAAGTCGATAATCGCGCCGAAATGATCCTCATGGGCGTGTGTCAGCACGAGACCAATGAGATTCTTCCGTTCCTTTTCGAGAAACCGGATGTCCGGCATGATGAGATCGATGCCCGGCAAATGCTCCTCGTCGCCGAAGGAAACACCGAGATCAACTGCCAGCCAGCTTCGCTGATGGCGGTTGCCGAGCCCGTAGATCGACAGGTTCATGCCGATCTCACCCACCCCCCCGAGCGGAGCGAACATCAGTTCATCAGGCCGGGCTATCATGTTGCTCCGATCGATGCAGCCGCGCCGAAATACACATCACCGGCGGAGACAGCCACTCGCTTGCCGTCGGGGGTCGCAACGATCAAACAGCCGTCCTCGTCGATGGTATCAAAGAGACCGGATATCGTGGACGCGCCGGACCGAACTGAGACGGACTGGCCGACTCCAGCCGCCCGGTCAAGCCACAGACGCCTGATATCACTAAAGCCACGGCCTCTGTCCCAGACTCCGCGATATTCCACCCAGGCCTCAGTCAGCGCGCGAAACAAATCCTCGGCGCCAATATCAATGCCGAGATCTCGCAGCGAGATCGCCGGATTCGGCATTCCCTCCGGCGCAGCGATGACATTGGCCCCGATACCGACGACGATGGCCAGACGATCATGTGCGACGGTCTCGGCCTCCAGCAGGATTCCCGCAAGTTTCTTCCCGCCTGCCAGAACGTCATTCGGCCACTTCAAATGAAATGTCGCATTTTCCGAACCCTGAGACCTCATGCGCGCTTCAAGGCTGACCGTTTGCAGCGCGGCTTCGAGCGCAAGCCCCGCGGCAAAGCTCAGGGTCGCAGCTACGGCAGGCGGCGTGTCGATGACTTCGAGAACGCTGCTGGCCAGATTGCCTCGGGGGGTGACCCATGCACGCTGTCGGCGGCCCCGTCCCGCGGTCTGCGCCGTCGTCACCAGCCAGATCGGGCCGGTTTCGCCCGCCCGCGCACGCGTCAGCGCTTCGGCGTTAGTCGAGCCGATGCTGTCGAAGGCCGCGAGCCGGTAGCCAGCCGATGTGGCTCGTGGACCGAGCGAGAATGTCATTAAAACGATGCCATTCAGAATAATGACTTCGCTGCCGCCGTCGCGGCGCTGACCAGCGGGCCCGGGTAGGCGAAGAACAGCATGTTGAACAGCGCTGTCACCGCCACCACTGAACGCAATTCGATCTGGACGGCGTCGGTCGCTTCGGCTCGCTCGTCGAAATACATCACCTTGATGACGTTGAGATAGTAGAACGCGCCGACCACGCTGGTGATGACGCCGATCACGGACAGCGTAAAGAACCCTGCCTTGATGGCAGCCGTGAAGACATAGAATTTGGCGAAGAAGCCTGCCAACGGCGGAATTCCGGCCAGCGAAAACAACAACATTGCAAAGAAGAACGCCATCAGCGGATTGGTTCGCGACAGTCCCGCGAAATCACTGATCTGCTCCAGGGCCTGGCCATTACGGCTCATGGCGAGAATGACCGTGAAAGCCCCGAACGTCATCACGGTATAGATGACCAGATAAAGCACGACGCCCTGCGCGCCCTCGACGGTGCCGGCGGCGAGACCGACCAGTGCAAAACCCATATGGCCGATCGACGAATAAGCCATCATGCGCTTGATGTTGCGTTGTCCGATCGCGCCGAACGAACCCAGCGCCATGGATGCGATGGCCACGAAAACCACGATCTGCTGCCATTCGGAGACAACGCCGGAAAACGCGGTCAGCACCACGCGGGTAAACACCGCCATCGCTGCGATCTTCGGTGCCGAAGCAAAGAATGCCGTAACCGGTGTCGGCGCGCCTTCATAAACGTCGGGCGTCCACATATGGAACGGTACCACCGACACCTTGAAACACAGGCCCGCCAGCAGAAAGACAAGGCCGAATATAATGCCGATGTTCCCGGTCTTGGCAGCGGCTGCGATGCCCGTGAAGCTGACGGTTCCCGTGAAGCCATAGATCAGCGACGCGCCGTACAGCAACATCCCGGACGCCAGTGCGCCGAGAACGAAGTATTTCAAGCCCGCCTCGGTTGACCTGAGATTGTCACGGTTGCTCGCTGCCACCACGTAAAGCGCGAGGCTCATCAGTTCGAGCCCGAGATACAGCATGATCAAGTCGGATGCGGAAATCAGCACCATCATGCCGACCGTCGAGAGCATCACCAGAATCGCGAACTCGAACATCCGTCGGGACTGGCCTTCGATAAACTCGCGGGACAGAACGAGCGTCGCCGCCGAACCGGCCAAAGCAACGATCTTCAGAAACCGCGCGAATTCATCGACGATGAAGCTGCCGCCGAACGTGACCAACTTGCCCTTCGGAAGCATATACTCAATCACGCCGGTCGCGATGAGAAAGCATACCGCCAGGACCGTAATGAGAGCGGCCGCGCGCTGGCCGCACCACGCCCCGATCATCAGCGACGCCATCGCTCCGATCGCCAGCACGATTTCCGGCAATACGGGAAGCAGTTGATATCCGGCAGCCTCAAGCATCATTGCGGTGTCCTGACCTGCCGTGATCATGGCAGCGCCGCCGCCTTGATGGCGGCGGTCGCGCTTGCATAATTGTTGACGAGATTTTGCACGGAAGCCGCCGACAGATCGAGTACCGGCTTCGGATAAACGCCGAACAGGATCGTCAGCGCCACCAGCGGCGCCAGTGTCAGCCCCTCCCGGAAAGTAAGATCCTTGATAGTCGCAAGCGATGGTTTGACCAGCGCCCCGAACACGATCTTGCGATACAGCCATAAGGCGTAAGCCGCCGACAGAATCACCCCGAGCGTTGCCGCCACCGCCGTGGGAATGCTGACCTTGAAGGTGCCGATCAGCGCCAGGAATTCGCCCACGAATCCGGACGTTCCGGGCAGTCCGACATTGGCCATCGTGAAGACAAGGAAAACAAGCGCATAAAGCGGCATCCGATTAACGAGCCCGCCGTAAGCCGCGATCTCCCGCGTATGCATACGGTCATAAACGACACCAACACAAAGAAACAACGCCCCCGACACGATGCCGTGCGACACCATCTGGAACACGCCGCCGTGGACCCCCTGCATGGTGCCGGCAAAGATTCCCATCGTTACGAAGCCCATGTGGGCCACTGACGAATAGGCGATGAGTTTCTTCATGTCTTCCTGCATCAGCGCGACCAGCGAGGTGTAGACGATCGCGACGCCTGAAAGCACAAAAACCAGCGGCGCAAAATCATGCGACGCGAGCGGGAACATCGGCAGCGAAAAGCGCAGAAAGCCGTAGCCTCCCATCTTCAGCAGGATCGCGGCGAGAATCACCGAACCCGCCGTGGGTGCTTCGACATGTGCATCCGGAAGCCAGGTGTGCACGGGCCACATCGGCATCTTGACCGCGAACGACGCGAAGAACGCCAACCACGCCCACATCTGCAAATTGTACGGGACAGCGGTACGCATCAGCGTCGGGATGTCGGTAGTTCCGGCGTTCCAGTAGAGCGCCATGATGGCCAGCAGCATCAGAACCGAGCCGAGCAGCGTATAGAGGAAAAACTTGAAGGTGGCGTAGACGCGACGCGGACCGCCCCAGATCCCGATGATCAGGAACATCGGGATCAGGCCGCCTTCAAAGAATACGTAGAACAGCAGCAGATCGAGCGCCGAGAACGTGCCGATCATCAGCGTTTCTAGAATCAGAAACGCCATCATGTAGGCAGGCACGCGACGGGTAATCGATTTCCAGCTCGCGACGATGCACAGTGGCATCAGCGCCGTGGTGAGAATGACGAACGGCAGCGAGATGCCATCGACGCCCATGTGATAACGAATGCCGGTGGCAAGCCAGTTCGCCTCCTCGACGAACTGGAATCCCGTATTGGTGGGATCGAAGCGGGTAACCAGGATCAGCGATACCGCAAACGTGACAACGGTCGTCCACAACGCGATCCAACGTGCGGTCCGGTTGGCGGCTTCGTCGCCGCCACGCGCCATTACATAAATCAGAACCGCGCCGACCGCGGGTAGAAACGTCGTGACCGACAAAATGGGCCAGGTCGTCATTTCACTGGCCTCCCGCGCCGAACATGAACCAGGTGATCAAGCCGGCAACACCGATCAGCATTGCGAACGCGTAGTGATAAAGGTAGCCGGTCTGCAGCCTGACCACATTGCGGGTGACATCGAGCACTCCGGCTGAAACGCCATCGGGACCGAAGCCGTCAATGATGAAGCCGTCGCCCTTCTTCCACAGGAAGCGACCAAGCCTTTTCGCAGGACGTACGAAGATCACCTCATACAGCTCGTCGAAGTACCACTTGTTGAGCAGAAACTGGTAGAGCATCTGGTGTTCGCGGGCGAGTCTGACCGGAATGTAGGGCCGACGGATATAGAACAGCCATGCCACTACAAACCCCAAAATCATCATCGCGGTGGGCAGGAAGGCGACCGTCTCCGGAATATGATGCATCGCCTCGATGATGTGCGGGCGCATCTTCACGGAGTTTCGGAAGAACTCTTCGATCCCATGGCCCGTGAACAACTCCTTGAACGGATAGCCCGCGAGAATCGAGGCGGCCGCAAGGATGCCGATCGGGATCAGCATCCAAATCGGACTTTCGTGCGCGGCCTTATAGTGAGCCTGATCGTGCGGCTCGCCGTGGAAGGTCTTGAAGATCAACCGCCACGAATAGAAAGAGGTCAAGCCAGCCGCAATCACGGTCATCAAGAACCCGTAGTAGGCGAATGGATTGTGGGACGCGTAAGCGGATTCGATGATCGCATCCTTCGAAAAATAGCCAGCGGTCAGCGGAAATCCCGTCAGAGCCAGCGTGCCGATCAACATAACGAAATACGTGAAGGGGATGCGATCCTTCAGACCACCCATGTTTCGGATGTCCTGCTCGTGATGCATCGCATAGATCACCGATCCCGAGCCCAGGAACATCAGCGCCTTGAAGAAGGCGTGGGTGAACAGGTGAAACATGCCGACGGAATAGGCCCCTGCTCCCATCGCCACGAACATGTAGCCGAGCTGCGAACAGGTCGAATAGGCTATGATCCGCTTGATGTCGTTCTGAACGAGACCGATCGTCGCTGCAAAAAATGCCGTGGTCGCGCCGATGAACATCACGAAAGCCTGCGCATCCGGCGACAGTTCAAACAACGGCGACAGCCGCGCCACCATGAACACCCCCGCGGTCACCATGGTCGCCGCGTGGATCAGCGCCGACACCGGCGTCGGGCCTTCCATGGCGTCCGGCAGCCAGGTGTGCAACAGGAACTGGGCCGACTTGCCCATGGCGCCCATGAAGAGCAGCAGGCAGATTACTGTCAGCGCGTTGAAGTCCCAGGCAAGAAAATGGATCGTCTTTCCGGTCAACCCCGGCGCCGCGCTGAAGATGGTATCGAAATCGATCGAGCCTACCAGCATGAACACCGCGAAGATGCCGAGGGAAAAACCAAAATCGCCGACGCGGTTGACTACGAACGCCTTGATCGCCGCCGCATTCGCCGAGGGCTTTCGATACCAGAATCCGATCAGCAAATAGCTGGCAAGACCGACGCCCTCCCAACCGAAAAACAGCTGGACCAGGTTGTCCGATGTCACCAGCATCAGCATCGCGAAGGTGAACAGTGACAGATAGCCAAAAAAGCGCGGGCGGCTCGGATCGTCCTCCATGTAGCCGATGGAATAAAAATGCACCAACGCCGATACTGTGTTGACGACGACCAGCATCACCGCCGTCAACGTATCGACCCGCAGCGACCATCCGACCTGAAGATCGCCGGAGGTGATCCACGAGAACAGCGCTATCCGTGCGTCGTGATGCATGAAGCCGACATCGACCAGCGTCACCCACGACAGGACCGCCGATGCGATCAGCAGGGCCGTCGTAATCAGTTCGGCGGCACGCGATCCCGCTGCCGGCGGTTCGCTGACATGATGGTCGTCGTGACCGTCACCGTGCCCATGGTCGTCATGCGCAGTTGCTGCGTGAGCGTGACCGTGGTCATCGTGATGGTCGACCGTATCGCCGCTGGGATTGCGCCCATGGGCACCTGCCAATGCAATCACCGCGGCGAGGATCGCGCCGATCAGCGGCAAAAAGACGATTGCCTCGATCATGCACCCACCTCATGGAGCATGATCCCGCAACCAATGGATCCATTGGTTGGAGAAAGCCGGTCCTCACTTTTCCGGATCATGCTTCAGCCCTTCATCAGATTGACGTCCTCAACCGCGATCGAACCGCGGTTGCGGAAATACACAACGAGAACAGCAAGACCGATCGCCGCCTCAGCCGCGGCGACCGTGAGTACCAGCAGCGCAAACACCTGCCCGACGATGTCGCCCAAGAACGTTGAAAACGCCACCAGGTTGATATTGACGGCCATCAGGATCAGTTCCACCGACATCAGGATGACGATGATGTTCTTGCGGTTGAGGAAAATACCGAGAATACCCAACGTGAACAGGATCGCGGCGACCGCCAGATAGTGCCCGAGGCCAATCGTCATTTCACCCACTCCGCTGCGTCAGCGTCCTGCAGTCCCTGCCCGGAGGCAACCTGGCGCACGCGCATAGCCATCTCAGGAGTCCTGGCGTTCTGGACATTGATATCCTGCCGCTTGACGCTTTCCCTGTGCCTCAGCGTCAGCACGATGGCGCCGATCATCGCCACCAGCAGCACCATGCCCGCGAGCTGAAAGTAATGGATATACTTCGTATAGAGCACGAGACCGAGCGCCTCGGTATTGCTGACGTTGCCCGGAATGGCCGCGGTGATCGATTTCGTGACCATCGGATTGAGGGTCCAGCCTCCGACAACCAGCAGCAGCTCCAGCAAAAATACGGCTGCGATCACCATGCCGAACGGCAAATACTCGAGAAAGCCTTCACGCAGTTCGGCGAAATCCACGTCCAGCATCATGATGACGAACAGGAATAACACCGCGACCGCGCCGACATAGACCACGATGAGGATCATCGCGAGAAATTCCGCACCCAACAGGATAAAGAGCCCGGCGGCGTTGACGAACGCCAGAATAAGAAACAGCACCGAGTGCACCGGATTTCGCGACGAAATGACCATGGCGGCGGATGCGACGCACACGCCTGCGAACAGATAGAAGAACAGCGCGGGGAGGATCATGCTCTCACCTCACCGGTACGGCGCATCGAGCTCGATCGCTTTCGCGATCTCGCGTTCCCAGCGGTCGCCGTTGGCGAGCAGCTTGGCCTTGTCATAATAGAGTTCCTCGCGGGTCTCGGTCGCGAATTCGAAATTCGGTCCCTCGACAATGGCATCGACGGGACAGGCCTCCTGGCACAATCCGCAATAAATGCATTTCACCATGTCGATGTCGTAGCGCACGGTGCGCCGCGTGCCGTCGTTGCGGCGCGGGCCGGCCTCGATGGTGATGGCTTGCGCCGGGCAAATCGCCTCGCACAGCTTGCAGGCGATGCAGCGCTCCTCGCCGTTCGGGTAACGGCGCAATGCATGCTCGCCGCGAAATCGCGGCGAGATCGGATTCTTCTCGAAGGGGTAATTGATGGTCGCCTTCGGCTTGAAGAAATACCGCATGGTGAGGAAGAACGCCGACACGAACTCGGTGAGTAGAAGCGAACGGGCTGTTGCATTGATACTCATGACAACCTCAATTCGGCGCGATGCCGGCGAACTGCAACACGCCGGCCACAATCACCACCATCGCCAGCGACAACGGCAGAAACACCTTCCAGCCGAGCCGCATCAATTGATCGTAGCGGTAGCGCGGCACGATCGCCTTCGCCATGGCGAACATGAAGAACATGAACAGAAGCTTCAGCGAGAACCAGACGATGCCGGGCACCCACGTGAACGGCGGCAGGTCGATCGGCGGCAGCCAGCCGCCCATGAACATGATCGCGCCCATCGCGCACATCGTGGTGATCGCGACATACTCGCCGAGCATGAACAACAGATACGGCGTCGAGCCGTACTCGACCATGAAGCCCGCGACGAGTTCGGATTCAGCCTCGACCAGGTCGAACGGCGGACGGTTGGTTTCGGCCAGAGCGGAAACGTAAAACACCACGAACATCGGCAGCAGGGGCAGCCAATACCAGTTCAGGAACGTCAGCCACGGCAATCCGATGAGGCTGGCCAAACCGCGTACATGCTGCGCCTCGACGATGGCCGAGAGGTTCAGTGAACCTGCGCAGAGCAACACAGTAATGATGACGAAGCCGATCGAGACTTCGTACGAGACCATCTGCGCCGCCGAGCGCAATGCCGCGAGGAACGGATATTTCGAATTCGACGACCAGCCGGCCATGATGATGCCGTAGATCGAAAGCGAAGAGATCGCGAAGATGTAGAGAATCCCGACATTGATGTCGGAAATCACCCAGTTCAGATTGACCGGGATTACCGCCCACGCCGCCAGCGCCAGCACGCAGGACACCAGCGGCGCCAGCAGAAACACGCCCTTGTTGGCACCGGACGGAATAATCGGTTCCTTCAGCACAAACTTGAGCAGGTCCGCGAAGGATTGCAGCAAGCCCCATGGCCCGACGACGTTGGGGCCGCGCCGGATCTGTACCGCCGCCCAGATCTTGCGGTCGGCGAGCAGGATGTAGGCGATCGCGATCAGCAGCACCACGAGCAGCAACACGCTCTGCGCAACCATCACGATCAGCGGCCAGAGAAAGTCGGTCCAGAACGGGGTTGCGAAGAATTCGGCCATCACGCTCACTCCGCCGCCGTCAGCATGCGACCAGACGCAAGCCGCGAGCATTCCGCCATCACAGCCGAGGCCCGCGCGATCGGGTTGGTCAGATAGTAGTCGTTAACCGCAGCCTTGAACGGCGACTTCTCGATGCTGCCGCCCCTGCCCGCAAGAGTTTTGATCGCACCGGCATTGCCAACCTCGATCTGATCGATCCGCATCAGATGCGGCACCGCCTTGAACATCACCTGTCGCAGCGCCGCCAGCGAGTCATAGCCAAGGATCTTGCCCAGCACTTCGGACAACGCTCGGATGATGGCCCAGTCCTCCCGCGCCTCGCCGGGCGGGAAGCCGGCGCGGTCAGCCATCTGCACCCGGCCTTCCGTGTTGACGTAAATGCCGGTCTTCTCGGTGTAGGCAGCGCCCGGCAAAATGACGTCGGCACGGTGCGCGCCGGCATCGCCGTGAGTCCCGAGATAGACGACGAACACACCGTCCGGCACCTTGATCTCGTCGGCGCCGAGCGAAAACAGAACGTCGAGCCCGCCCGGTGCGGTCATTTGCGTGACGTTCAAGCCGATTTTCCCAGGCGAGAAGCCGAGGTCCAGCGCGCCAACCCGCGACGCCGCATCATGAAGCACCGCAAATCCGTTCCAGCCATCCTTTAGCGCACCGACGTCGACGGCGAGCTTCGCCGCCGCAGCGAGAACGGCCCCGCCGTCGCGCCGCGATGTCGCGCCGGCACCAACCAATACGATCGGATTGTTCGCGCCTTTCAGCACACCGAGAAACTTGTTCTTGCCAGCCGCGAGGTCTGCGAGCGAATCCGCGCCGGCGCCGAGATAATCATGATCGTAGGTCAGATCGGCGCTCTCACCGATCACGCCAATCTTGAGCTGACCGGTCCGCCAACGCTTGCGGATACGCGCATTGAGGATCGCCGCTTCCTTGCGCGGGTTCGATCCCACGATCAGCAGCGCGTCCGCCTGCTCGATGCCGGCGATGGTCGGATTGAAGACGTAGGACGCTCGTCCCAGCGCTGGATTGAACGCATCGCCGCCCTGCACCGCGACGCTGACTGATCCGAGCTTCGACAGCAGATCCTTTAGCGCGAACATTTCCTCGACAGCCGCGAGATCACCGGCGATCGCGCCGATCCGCTTGCCGTCGGCCTGCGTGACTTTCGCAGCGATAGCAGCGAACGCTTCGGACCATGAGGCTGCGCGCAGCACACCATCTTCGCGGATGTAGGGACGGTCCAGCCGCTGGGTGCGCAACCCGTCGACGATGTGACGGGTCTTGTCGGAAATCCACTCTTCGTTCACGGCCTCATTGACGCGCGGCAGGATGCGCATCACCTCGCGTCCGCGCGTGTCGACCCGAATGGCCGAGCCGACCGCGTCCATCACATCGATGGATTGGGTCTTGCCGAGTTCCCATGGTCGTGCGGCGAATGCGTAGGGCTTCGAGGTCAGCGCGCCGACCGGACAGATATCGACGAGGTTGCCCTGCAATTCCGACGTAAGCGCACTTTCAAGATAGGTGGTGATCTCCATGTCCTCGCCGCGGCCGGTTGCGCCCATTTCCGGTGCGCCGCACACTTCTGCGGAGAAGCGGACGCAGCGCGTGCACTGGATGCAGCGGTTCATCGAGGTCTTGACCAGCGCGCCGAGATACTTGTCCTCGACCGCGCGCTTGTTCTCGGCGAAGCGCGAGGTATCGACGCCGTATCCCATCGCCTGATCCTGCAAATCGCACTCGCCGCCCTGATCGCAGATCGGACAGTCGAGCGGATGGTTGATCAGAAGGAACTCCATCACGCCTTCGCGCGCCTTCTTCACCATCGGCGACCGCGTAGAGATTTGCGGCGGTTCTCCGTTGGGACCCGGACGGCAATCGCGTACGCCCCAGGCGCAGCTCGCGACCGGCTTCGGGCCGCCCTTCACCTCGACGAGGCACATCCGGCAGTTGCCCGCGATCGACAGCCGCTCATGGTAACAGAAGCGCGGAATCTCGGCGCCCGCGGCTTCGCACGCCTGCAACAGCGTGTATTCGGCGGGTACGTCGATCTCTTTGCCGTCGACAATGAGTTTGGTCATGGTCTCAAGACTTTCCCAACTTGCAATCCGGAGGTGTCACGCTCGCGCTCTGCAAGGATGTCTTAACCCACTGCTGGGTGTCGTTGCCGTAAGTCGCCAGATATTCCGGTTCAGCCGCGTTCTTGTCGCAGAGAAAACTCAGATGGGGCTTCAGATCGTAATCGCAGGACGCCTGCCATTCGCGTTTGTCATCAAACGCAGCAATCGCTTCCTCACACGCGTAGAGGAAATACGAAACAAAGCTCTCGTACTGGTTCTTCTGATCTGAGCTACCCGCTTTGATCGAATCGTAATCTGGATGCGAGAATTGCGGATGCTTGAACGCCAGGTCGGTATAGCCGAGAAAGGCTTGGCGCGCGCTGGCCTCGCGATGGTTGGACGCGATCACGTTGATCTGGAATAGGATCGCGACGAAACCGAGCAGCGCCACGGACGCCTGCGCCATCTGGGCTAGCGTCCCGTAACTCTGCCACCAGAACGTGCTCGGTTGCGACATCAGCTCTACTCCGCCGCAACCATGTGCGCGGGATCAAGAATGCCCTGATCGTCCCGATCGGCCTTGTGCGAATATTCGCTGATGCGCGCCTCGATCTCATGACGGAAATGCGCGATCAGTCCTTGAATCGGCCAGGCCGCCGCGTCGCCGAGCGCGCAGATGGTGTGACCCTCAATCTGCTTGGTGACCTCGAGCAGCATGTCGATCTCGCGCTTGTGGGCGCGGCCCTCGGCCATCCGGGTCAGCACCCGCCACATCCAGCCGGTCCCCTCCCGGCACGGCGTGCACTGCCCGCAGCTCTCGTGCTTGTAGAAATAGGAAATGCGCGCGATCGCCCGGATCAGGTCGGTCGACTTGTCCATGACGATGACGGCGGCGGTGCCGAGGCCCGAACGCAGCTTGCTGAGGCTGTCGAAATCCATCGGCGTATCGATGATCTGCGCGGCCGGCACCATGCGCACCGACGAGCCGCCCGGAATGACCGCCTTGAGGTTGTTCCAGCCGCCGCGGATGCCGCCGCAATGGGTGTCGATCAATTCACGGAACGTGATTCCCATCGCCTCTTCGACGTTACAGGGACGTTCGACGTGACCCGAAATACAAAACAGCTTGGTGCCGACATTGTTGGGACGGCCGATCGCGGCGAACCAGGCCGCGCCACGGCGCAGGATGTCCGGCGCCACCGCAATTGACTCGACGTTGTTCACGGTCGTCGGGCAGCCGTAGAGACCGACATTGGCCGGGAATGGCGGCTTCAGCCGCGGCTGGCCCTTCTTGCCTTCGAGGCTCTCCAGCAGTGCTGTCTCCTCGCCGCAGATGTAGGCCCCCGCACCATGAGCGACATACAGATCGAACGGGAAACCATGGATGTTATCCTTGCCGATCAGTTTGGCCTGATAGGCCTCGTCGATGGCGGCCTGCAGATGCTCGCGCTCGCGGATGAACTCGCCACGAATGTAGATATAACCGGCATGGGCCCCCATGCCGACGCCGGCCAGCAGACAACCCTCGATCAGCAGATGCGGATCGTGCCGCATGATCTCGCGGTCCTTGCAGGTGCCGGGCTCGGACTCATCAGCATTGACGACGAGGTAGCTCGGACGACCGTCGGCGTTGTCCTTCGGCATGAAGGACCATTTCATGCCAGTCGGAAATCCGGCCCCGCCGCGGCCGCGCAGGCCCGACGCCTTCATCTCGCTGACAATCCAGTCGCGTCCCTTGTCGACCAACGCTTTGGTGCCATCCCATGCGCCACGGCGACGGGCGCCGGCCAGCCGCCAGTCGTCGAGACCGTAGAGGTTGCGGAAGATGCGATCCTTGTCGTCGAGCATCAGGACTTGCCCTTCTTGGTCGCGTCATCGGCGCGCTGCCCCGCCACGCCCTTCGCAGCCGCTGTATTCAACGTGGTCGGACCTCCGACGGGCGCAGAAAATTGGCGGTCGATCTGAGGACCAGGCTTCGGCGGATGGCCCGAGGCAAACCCGTCCAGCACCTTGCCGAAATTTTCCTTGGTCAGATCCTCGTAAGTGTCCTTCCAGATCAGCGCCATCGGCGCGTTAACGCAGGCGCCGAGGCACTCAACTTCTTCCCAGCTAAAGTCGCCGTCCTTGGACAGATGGAAGGGCTCGTGATGGATGCGGCTCTTGCAGACGGCGAGGATGTCCTCAGCGCCGCGCAACCGGCACGGCGTGGTGCCGCAGACCTGGATGTGGGCTTTCTTGCCGACCGGCTGCAGTTGGAACATCGTGTAAAAGGTCGCGATTTCCAGCATACGGATGTAGGGCATGTCGAGCATGTCGGCGACGGCGCGGATCGCCGCCTCGGAGATCCAGCCGCCTTGCTGTTCCTGCGCGCGCCACAAGATAGCGATGGATGCGGAGGCCTGGCGACCCGGGGGGTATTGCTCGATCTGCTTTTTGGCCCAGGCAAGATTCTCCGCGCTGAACGCGAAACTCTCGGGCTGCTGTTCTTTTGGTGCCAGACGGCGAACGGACATCGTACTCTAGTCTCTCAATGAACACGTTGCGACGCGGTTGCGTTCAGGCGACGAAAACGATCTTGCCAGAATGCACTTGAGGTGCCGAACACATTGTATCCAACGTGGGAGGCGACCTTGATGCGATCCAGAATGGAAAGCTCTGTCAGAGTCTCGAAACGGTTGCTGACGGGATCGTGCACGATCAGCGTTAGCGGTGTCTGCTCAAGAATGTAGCGCGACACGGTGTGGCTTGGGTCGTTGCCGTGTTCCTCGCACAGGATCACAGCGTCGCCTTGCAGCACGCGGGTGCCGCCTTTGATGGCTTCGATCTCGACGCCTTCAACATCGAGCTTGATGAGGTACTTGCCGTCAGGCGAAATCTTGCCATCGTCGAGCAGGTTATCGAGCGCGAGCACCGGCACCTCCTCGCCGCCGGCATCGGCGCCGCCGGCGATGCTGAAGGCCTCGTGCTTGGTGCCGGACAAGCGCGCAGTGCCGCGCGTCGCACCAATGGCGCTCTGCATCATCTCGAAGCGGTTGCCGTTGATCTTTACATTGTTCAGAAGCTTGGCGAAGTTCTTCGACGACGGCTCGATCGCGATCGCCTTGCGCGATCCGAACGGCTTGCTGGACACCAGCACCGACCAGTAACCGTAATTGGCGCCGCAATCGAGCAGCGTGTAGTCGACGTCGGCGGAATCTCGAAACAGCAGTTCAAGCTCATCTTCATACTTGAAGGAACGATTCAGCAGCTTGCTCCAGTAGCCGTCGCCATAGGGAAACGCGAACGTCGCATCGGAATTGAGCCTGACGGCGATATCGCGCTCCGGCAACGTCTTGCGCAGCAGGTTGGCGCAACTGTTGTAGCCGCGATGAGAGAACAGCGACGAAACTTTTGAGCCCGCAACGAGTGCCAACGCTGCCACGCGCTCCCAAGCACTGGCGCCCTCGAGAACGCCTGAGGTCCGGTCGAACTGGATCGGCGGCTGTGCGATCACCGGTCGACCTCTCCGAACACGATGTCGAGCGAACCGAGAATGGCAGAGACGTCCGCCAGCAGGTGCCCTCTGCAGATGAAATCCATTGCCTGCAGATGCGCGAAACCCGGCGCGCGGATCTTGCATTTGTAGGGCTTGTTGCTGCCATCCGAGACGAGATAGACGCCGAACTCTCCCTTGGGCGCTTCCACCGCCGCATAGACTTCGCCCGCCGGAACGTGGAAGCCTTCGGTGTAAAGCTTGAAGTGATGGATCAGCGCTTCCATCGAACGCTTCATTTCACCGCGACGCGGCGGGAAAATCTTGTTGTCCTCGACCGCCACCGGCCCCTGCCCGTCGGCGGCGCGCAGCTTGGCGATACACTGCTTCATGATCCGCACCGATTGCCGCATCTCTTCCATGCGGATGAGATAGCGATCGTAGCAGTCGCCGTTCTTGCCGATCGGAATATCGAAGTCCATTTCGGCATAGCATTCGTAGGGTTGCGACTTGCGCAAATCCCAGGTCGCGCCGGAGCCGCGAACCATGACGCCGGAGAAACCCCATTCCCAGGCCTGCTTCAGGCTGACCACGCCGATATCGACGTTGCGCTGCTTGAAGATGCGGTTGGCGGTCAACAACCTATCGAGGTCGGCGACAACCTGCAGGAACGGATCGCACCAGGCGTCGATGTCATCGATCAGCTTCGGTGGCAGGTCCTGATGCACGCCGCCGATGCGGAAATAAGCGGCATGCATCCGCGAGCCCGAGGCGCGTTCGTAAAACATCATCAGTTTTTCGCGTTCCTCAAAGCCCCACAGCGGCGGCGTGAGCGCGCCGACATCCATCGCCTGCGTGGTGACGTTGAGAAGATGCGAGAGAATGCGGCCGATCTCACAGTAGAGCACCCGGATCAACTGGCCGCGGCGGGGCACCGCGATCTCCAGCAGCTTTTCAGCCGCGAGACAGAAAGCGTGCTCCTGATTCATCGGCGCGACGTAATCGAGCCGATCGAAGTACGGAATGGCCTGAAGATAGGTCTTTTGCTCGATCAACTTCTCGGTGCCGCGATGAAGCAGACCGATGTGCGGATCAACGCGCTCGACCACCTCGCCATCCAGCTCCAACACCAGCCGCAACACGCCGTGCGCCGCCGGATGCTGCGGGCCGAAATTGATGGTGAAGTTCCGCATACCGGGAGTTTCGGTGCCAAGTGCTTCGGTCATCAGCCACCTGCCTTGCCGCCGTTCGCCTTCTCATCACCCGGCAGCGGATAGTCCGCACCTTCCCAGGGTGACATGAAATCGAATTTGCGGAATTCCTGATTGAGACGCACCGGCTCGTACACAACCCGTTTCTCGGCATCGTCGTAACGCACCTCGACGAAGCCCGTCAGCGGAAAGTCCTTGCGTAGCGGATGTCCGTCGAACCCATAATCGGTCAACAAACGCCGCATGTCGGGGTGCCCGGTGAAAATCACGCCATAGAGATCGTAGGTCTCCCGCTCGAACCAGTCTGCGCCGGGAAACACATCGATCAGCGAGGGCACCTGCGTGGTCTCCGAAGCCTCGACGCGCAGTCGAATGCGCGTATTCAGCGTCGGCGACAGGAAGTGATAGATCACATCAAAGCGCTTCTCGCGGCCTGGATAGTCGACAGCGGTCACGTCGGTGATGTTGATGAAGCGGCAACGCTGATCGTCGCGGATGAAGCGAACGACCTCGACAATCTTCGCGACGTCAACCGCGACACTCAGTTGACCGAATGACACGGAATGGCCGATCGCCGCGCCCGGAAGCGTAGCAACGATCATCTGACCCAAGGCGTCGAGCCTGCTGTCGTCCATTCCTTTAAACCTTTAGCGTTCGATGGTTCCAGTTCGCCGGATCTTTTTCTGCAGCAGCAGAATGCCGTAAAGAAGCGCTTCCGCCGTCGGCGGACAGCCCGGCACATAGACATCAATCGGCACGATCCGGTCACAGCCGCGCACCACCGAATAGGAATAGTGGTAGTAGCCGCCACCGTTGGCGCACGATCCCATCGAGATGACGTAGCGTGGTTCCGGCATCTGGTCGTAGACCTTGCGCAACGCGGGGGCCATCTTGTTGGTCAGCGTGCCGGCGACGATCATCACGTCCGACTGGCGCGGCGATGCGCGCGGCGCAAAGCCAAAACGCTCGACGTCGTAGCGCGGCATCGAAACCTGCATCATCTCGACCGCACAGCAGGCGAGACCGAAGGTCATCCACATCAGAGAGCCGGTGCGCGCCCAGGTGATGAGGTCGTCGGTCGCAGCGACGAAGAAGCCCTTGTCGGACAGTTCGTGATTGACCTCGAGGAAATACGGATCGCCGGCACCCACCGGCCGGCCGGTCCGGGGGTCCAGAATCGAGGCCGCTGCCGGATCCACGAACGGACCGCCGGCAGAGGAAGCAGCATTCGCGAACTTAGCGGTAGGAGAGCTCAATCCCATTCGAGCGCGCCTTTCTTCCATTCATAGGCAAAACCAACGGTCAGCACACCAAGAAACACGATCATCGACCAGAAGCCCGTGACGCCGAGCTTGCCGAACGTGACCGCCCAAGGGAATAGGAATGCGACCTCAAGGTCAAAAATGATGAAAAGAATGGCGACCAGATAAAACCTGACGTCGAACTTCATTCGGGCATCGTCGAATGCGTTGAATCCGCACTCATAGGCCGAAAGCTTCTCCGGGTCAGGCTGCCGGTAGGCGACAATAAAGGGAGCGATCAGTAGCACAGCGCCGATCACGGCCGCTATCCCGATAAACACCACAAGCGGAAGATAGTTCTGCAAAATGCCGCTCATCGGCGCTTCCCCTCGCTGCGGCCGCTCGACCCGCAGATTTGTTAGACTATTGGAACTTTTGAGAGGCTTTAGCTTAGTGCAACAGGGGTGGCAAGATAGCCCATTTTGACGCACCCAAGGCGGAGATTTTGCGGGTTGACAGGGAGCACGGACGGTCTGGCAATCGTAGCCGCCGTCCCCTATCCGCGCATTCCATCGAACACCGCGCCCAGGTTCGGAAATCAGGGAATTGAAACCATTTTGGGGGGCCCGCGAAGCCTTCCTGAAACAGAGCAGATTTATTGCTCTCGCCGACGGCCCACGAGGTGCCGGGAGACAGGAGGCGACCATGAACCACTCGATCCAGAGCGCGGACCGCGCCACCCACCTGAAGATCGTGGTCGTCGCGCTCATCGTAGGCGCCGCGCTGACAGCTTTCGGCACTTCCGTCCGTCCGAGCGCCGACTTCGTCCAGACCGTCCATGTGATCAAGGCCGGTCAGCCGACGATGATATCCAGTTCGGGAACAACCCTGGTGAGGTAATCTCGGATTTCGGATCAATGACCAAAGCCATCGGGTGGCTTTGCGTGTTGGCGTCAGTCCGTGAGGCCCGCCCCGCCGTCATGCGGGCCTTGCGTCAGAGCCGAACCTTCGAGATCAAGCCGAAAAACACTGGCGCGAGAGACGGGACTCGAACCCGCGGCCTCCGCCGTGACAGGGCGGCGCTCTAACCAACTGAGCTACTCCCGCGGATGTCGTGTATCCGCACAGGTGTGAGGGCTTAAAGGCGGGGCCTTTCCAAGTCAAGGCAGTTGCAGATCTCCTTGGATGGCAGGCATTTTCGACAGGTCGATGCAAAAAATAGGCTGTTTACAGGCAAAACGGCGTGGTCGGCACCTCCCCGAATCAACCAATGCCTGATACGCCTTGCCTTCCGAAGCCATCAACGACGAGGAGGGCCCTATGGCGAAGAAGGCAGCGACCCCGAGCACCGTGACGCTGAAGCATCTCGCAGCAGCATTGGCCGAGGACCATGAATTGTCGAAGAAGGCCGCCGAGGCCATCCTCGGCGACATGGTCGCCCGTATCACCAAGCACCTCAAGAAGGGCGATCGCATCCGCATCGTCGGCCTCGGCATCCTTCAAGTCCGCAAACGCGCCGCCCGCATGGGTCGCAACCCGGCCACCGGCGAAGCCATTCACATCAAGGCTTCAAAGAAGGTCGCGTTCCGTGCCGCAAAAGAGCTCAAGGAAGCCGTCTAACCGGGGTTCTGGATCAGGCGCTCCGCTTAAAACGCCTGAAAGGATGCCGCCAGACCGGATCGCCATGGGCAAGGCCGGAATGGAAGGTTTTGTTGACCTGATTTTCTGGATATACGGCCCCTGCCCTGAGATGCGATGGCCGCTCCAATGACATTCAAACACACGGTGACAGAGCGCTTTCTGCGCTATGTCACCATCGACACCCAGTCGGACCCGACATCTTCCACGTGTCCATCCACGGAGAAGCAGAAGAATCTCGGTCGCCTGCTGGTGCGTGAGTTGCAAGAGATTGGCGTTTCCGATGCCCATCTCGACCCGCACGGTTATGTGTATGCGACGATTCCGGCGAACAGTTCGAAGCAGGTCCCCGTCATTTGCTTCTGCTCGCATATGGACACGTCACCGGACTGTTCAGGCGCAAACGTCAGGCCGCAGATCGTCCGGGATTATCGCGGCGGCGATATCGGACTCTGCGGCGATCCGTCGCAGGTGATCCGCATCGCTGACAATCCGGCGCTGGCCGATCAGGTCGGCAACGACATCGTCACGTCGGACGGCACCACACTGCTCGGCGCCGACAACAAGGCGGGCGTCGCCGAAATCATGGACGCCGCACAGATTCTGTTTGCCAATCCCCAGATCAAGCATGGCACCATCAAAATCCTGTTCACGCCTGACGAGGAAATTGGGCGCGGCGTCGACAAGGTCGATCTGAAAAAGCTGGGCGCGGACTTCGCCTACACCGTTGACGGCGAGACCGCGGGCCATATCGAGGACGAGACGTTCTCGGCCGATGGCGCCACTCTTTCGATCGAGGGAGTCAGCGCCCATCCCGGCTTCGCCAAGGGCAAGATGGAGCATGCGATCAAGATCGCATCGCGCATTGTGGAACGGCTTCCGAAAGACACTTGCTCGCCCGAGACCACCGACGGCCGCGAGGGATTCCTCCATCCGACCGGCGTCAGCGGCACGCTGGAGCACGCGACGCTCAGCTTTATCGTGCGCGATTTCACCGATGCCGGCCTGAAGGAAAAGGAAGTCCTACTGGAGGGAATTATCCGTGACGTCATGGCGGACTTCCCGCACTCGACGTATCGGCTGGACATCCAGCCGCAATATCGCAACATGAAACAGGTAGTGGATCGTCATCCCGCGATCATCGACAACGCCATGGAAGCGGTCCGCCGCGCCGGTCTCAAACCGATCAAAGGCAGCATTCGCGGTGGCACCGACGGCTCGCGGTTATCATTCGTGGGGCTGCCCTGCCCGAACATCTTCGCTGGCGAGCACGCCTTCCACTCACGCACCGAATGGGTCAGCGTCCAGGACATGGAAGCCGCGGTCCGGACCATCGTGCATCTCGCAGCGATCTGGGAAGAACGCGCCTGAAGGCTCTGATATCGCGGGCGAAGGATGACGGTTCAGAAGCCGCGTGTTGCGGTGCGCGCGGAACCCGTGCGGCATCGTTAATCTTTCCTAAACGCCAGGAGATATGATCCTCGAATCAACGGGGATTCCAAAAATGCTACGCACTATCTTGCTTGCGCTCATCGGGCTCACCGCGATGGGAGCGACAGGGTCAGCCGCCGACCTTCCGGTGCACAGCCGCATCGGCAAAATCTTCGCGGAACCGGCGCCGCCGCCAGCCCGTGTCGTGGTCGAAGCGGATTACCCCGAGAGCGCGCTCTACCGTTTTCGGTTTCCGCCTCCGGTGCCCGGCTATTACGGAAGGCCGAACGATTTCTACTATCGTCCCTATTATGAAGATCGATCGGCGATCTCGTATTATTTCGACCGATTACCGTACGCTTGCGGGTTCTACGGCTACTGCCAGGACTAGCTAGAGCATGTTCCGATCATGCTGGATCGTTAAGGCATGTCCATTGCTAAAGCCGCCGAGTTGCGCGCGGTCACGGCCCAGATTGATGCAGGAAGCACGACCGCCTGCCCTTTAGCGAACGGCGCAAGCGCCTCATGGATAGACCTCCTCACGGCAGCAACGATATCGGCCGGCTGTCCCTCAAGTGCACGACTGGTCGGGCCGAGCTGAAGCGCTGACTCGACCGCGGCGTCGAGCCCATTGCCGATCGCGACATCCAATGTGAGGTCGCAGGCCTCCATTGCTACGTCGGAAAAGCCGGCCTTGCCGAGGATGCGATGAACGCGCGCTTCGGACGCGAACGAGAACGGGCCAGGATCTTCCGGCCCAACTTCGGGCAGCTTGGGGACATGATTGTAAGCAGCCTGGAGTGGCGTCATCAGCCAGGGATTGGCGCGAGGTTCGCGCCAGCATACGAAGGTCAGCCGGCCACCCGGCCGCAATGCTTTCCTGAGATTGGCGAATGATGCGGTCGGCTCGGCAAAGAACATCACGCCAAACCGGGAGACAATCAGATCGTACCACCCCGGCTTGAACGGATACACACTGGCATCAGCGAGCCGGAATTCCGCTCGAGCACCTTGCGGCGTGACTTGCCTGGCGCGTTGCAGCATCGGCGCCGAGATATCGGCGCCGAGAACGCGGCCGGCAGCGCCGACCTTCTCGGCAAATGCCCGCGTGGTGGCGCCGCAGCCGCAACCGACATCGATGACACGCTCGCCAGGCACGGCTCTGGCGCGATCAAGCAAGATGGCGGACACCGGCTCCAGCATTTCATCCTGAGCCTGCTGCCGGTCGACCCAGCGCTGACCGGCGGGTCCATTCCAGTAAGCGATCTGGTCCGCGTTCCGCGTCTGGGGAACTTCCGCCATCGCCGCTCCCGCGGAAATCTGAAATCACAATGGTAGGCGGCGAGAGATTCGAACTCCCGACCCTCTCGGTGTAAACGAGATGCTCTAACCAGCTGAGCTAGCCGCCCTCGCGTCCTGTTTAGCGCTGACGCATCCCCACACGCAAGCCGCCGGTCGCAAGTTGCAAGCTCGATCCATCAGATACGCCTTGCGGGCCGATCCTGGCGCAAAGGCACGCAAGCCGCGGGTGCGTTGTCCCTCGACATCCATGGGATCGGGCAGACACAACCGCGCCATAACGCAAACGGCGCCCCGAAGGGCGCCGTTTCGTCAATTATGTTGTGACGCTCAGTGCGCGGTCAGACCGCCGGCCGCCTCATCAGTTGCATCGGGATTGACCGGAAGCTTGGGATCCTCCTCCCAGACAATCGGCTTCGGCTGCCGCACCAACGCCCTGGCGATCACCTCGTCCATCCGGGCGACCGGAATGATCTCCAGCCCACCCTTGATGGCATCGGAGATCTCCGTCAGGTCCTTGGCATTGTCGTCGGGAATCAGCACCGTCTTGATGCCGCCCCGCGCCGCAGCCAACAGCTTCTCCTTGAGGCCGCCGATCGGCAACACCCTGCCGCGCAGCGTGATCTCGCCCGTCATCGCGATGTCGTGCCGGATCGGGATTCCAGTCAACACCGATACGATCGTCGTCGCCATCGCCACGCCGGCCGAAGGACCATCCTTCGGAGTAGCTCCCTCGGGAACATGGACGTGGATGTCGCGCCGCTCGAACAGCGGCGGCTCGATCCCGAAGGTGATCGCGCGCGAGCGGACGTAGGACGCCGCCGCCGAGATCGATTCCTTCATCACGTCGCGCAGGTTGCCGGTGACCGTCATGCGCCCCTTGCCGGGCATCATCACGCTTTCGATCGTCAGCAACTCACCACCGACGTCGGTCCACGCCAGACCCGTCACGACGCCGACCTGATCATCGGTTTCGATCTCGCCGTAGCGATATTTCGGCACCCCGAGAAACTCTTCGACCGCCTTCTCGGTGACCTTGACCGACTTCTTTTTCGACAGCATCAGCTCCTTCACCGCCTTGCGGGCAAGTGTGGAGAGCTCACGCTGCAGGTTTCGCACGCCCGCTTCGCGGGTGTAGCGACGGATGATGAGCAGAAGCGAGTCGTCATCGATCGACCACTCCTTCGAATCCAGGCCGTGCTTGGTGAGCGCGTTCGGAATGAGATGCTTGCGAGCGATCTCAACCTTCTCGTTCTCGGTGTAGCCGGCGATCCTGATGATCTCCATGCGGTCCATCAAGGGTCCGGGAATATTCAGCGTATTCGCGGTCGTGAGGAACATCACGTTGGACAGATCGTAATCGACCTCCAGATAGTGGTCGTTGAAAGTCGAATTCTGCTCGGGATCGAGAACCTCAAGCAGCGCCGACGACGGATCGCCGCGGAAATCGGCGCCCATCTTGTCGATCTCGTCCAGCAGAAACAGCGGATTCGAGGTCTTGGCCTTGCGCATCGACTGGATGATCTTGCCGGGCATCGAGCCGATATAGGTCCGACGGTGACCACGGATCTCCGCCTCGTCGCGTACGCCGCCAAGCGACACGCGCACGAATTCACGTCCGGTCGCCCTCGCGATCGACTTGCCGAGCGAGGTCTTGCCGACGCCGGGCGGGCCGACGAGGCACAGGATCGGTCCGGTCAGCTTGTTGGCGCGTGACTGCACCGCGAGATACTCGACGATACGGTCCTTGACCTTCTCAAGGCCGTAGTGGTCGGCGTCCAGCACTTCCTGCGCGGCGTTAAGGTCCTTCTTGACCTTGGACTTCTTGCCCCACGGAATCGATAGCAGCCAATCGAGATAGTTGCGCACCACGGTGGCTTCTGCCGACATCGGAGACATCTGTCGCAGCTTCTTCAATTCGTGCTGGGCCTTCTCGCGAGCTTCCTTCGAGAGCTTGGTCTTGGCGATCTTCTCTTCCAGATCGGCGAGCTCGTCGCGACCCTCGTCGTCGCCGAGTTCCTTCTGGATCGCCTTCATCTGCTCGTTGAGATAGTACTCGCGCTGGGTCTTCTCCATCTGGCGCTTGACGCGCGAGCGGATGCGCTTCTCGACCTGCAAGACCGAGATTTCGCTCTCCATCAGACCGAGCACCTTTTCCAGACGCGCCGTCACCGACAACGTCTCAAGGATGCCCTGACGATCCGCGATCTTAGCGGCGAGGTGCGAAGCCACGGTATCGCCGAGCTTGGCGAAATCGGTGATCGCCTGCACGACACCCACGACCTCGGGCGAGATTTTTTTGTTCAGCTTCACATAGCTTTCGAAATCCGACACGACGGAACGCGACAGCGCCTCAGCTTCGACGCTGCTGGTGTCCGTATCGGCCAGCGCGACAGCGGTCGCTTCATAATACTCGGAGCGGTCGGAATATGTCTCCACGCGCGCGCGCTCAAGGCCTTCCACCAGCACCTTCACCGTGCCGTCGGGAAGCTTCAGCAGTTGCAGCACGCTGGCGAGCGTTCCGATCTTGTAGATCGAATCCGGCGTAGGATCATCCTCCGACGCGTTCTTCTGCGTCGCCAGCATGATCAACGCATCGTTCTTCATGACCTCTTCGAGCGCCTTGATCGATTTCTCGCGGCCGACGAACAGCGGCACGATCATGTGCGGGAAAACGACGATGTCGCGAAGCGGAAGCACCGGGTAGGTATTGGTTTCGCCGTGAACGATAGCTGGCCGGGGTTTTGAGGCGGTCATAGCCTTGTTCCTTTTGTTGCGCCCCCTTGTACGCAGCCGCAGATCGTGCGCAACCGCCACAAGGTGCCGAGTTTACCGGAGAAGGAGGGGCTTTGCGAACCGATGCCTCACCTGCCCTGGAAACGGCGAACGCACCTGCGCCGCCGACAGCATTAGGTGGCCATCGACCGCCAGTGTGTCAAGTGAAGGAAAGCAGCGGCTTCCAAGGACTACAGGATCGGCTCTGGTATAGCCCATGGCCGCCGCGCGGGACTACCGGCGGCGACGCCTTGCCTCGACAGACGACGCCAAAACGCCCCGATCAGGCGCTGGCGCTGGTTTCGCTCGCGCGATCCGAGCGGTCCGCGTAAATGTACAGCGGTCTCGCAGTTCCCTCAACCACTTCGCGCGAGATTACGACCTCCTCGACCCCTTCCAGACCCGGAAGGTCGAACATGGTCTCGAGCAGGATGCTTTCGAGAATAGAACGCAACCCGCGCGCGCCGGTCTTGCGTTCGATCGCCCTGCGTGCGACCGCGCCGAGCGCCTCGTCGGCAAACGTCAGTTCGATATTCTCCATCTCGAACAGTCGCTGATACTGTTTCACCAGCGCGTTCTTCGGGTCGGTCAGGATCTTCTTCAGCGATGCTTCGTCAAGGTCCTCGAGCGTGGCGACGACAGGCAGACGGCCGACGAATTCCGGGATCAGGCCGTACTTCAACAAATCCTCCGGCTCGACATGCCTGAAGATTTCACCGGTGCGACGATCTTCCGGTGCAAGGACCTGCGCAGCGAAACCGATCGACGTGGTCCGTCCGCGCGCCGAGATGATCTTCTCGAGGCCGGAGAACGCGCCGCCGCAGATGAACAGGATGTTGGTCGTATCGACTTGCAGGAATTCCTGCTGCGGGTGCTTGCGCCCTCCCTGCGGCGGAACCGAAGCGACCGTGCCTTCCATGATCTTCAACAACGCCTGTTGCACGCCCTCGCCCGATACGTCACGCGTGATCGAGGGATTGTCGGACTTGCGCGAAATCTTGTCGATCTCGTCGATATAGACGATACCGCGCTGCGCGCGCTCGACATTGTAGTCGGCGGACTGCAACAACTTCAGGATGATGTTCTCGACGTCCTCACCGACATAGCCGGCTTCGGTCAGAGTCGTCGCATCCGCCATCGTAAACGGCACATCGAGGATACGCGCCAGCGTTTGCGCAAGCAGCGTCTTACCGGAACCGGTCGGACCGATCAGCAGGATGTTCGACTTCGCGAGTTCGACGTCGTTGTGCTTGGTCTGATGATTGAGCCGCTTGTAATGATTGTGGACCGCGACCGAGAGCACCTTCTTGGCATGATTTTGCCCGATGACGTAGTCGTCCAGAACCTTGCAGATTTCCTTCGGAGTCGGAATGCCGTCGCGCGACTTCACCAGCGAGGACTTGTTCTCCTCGCGAATGATATCCATGCAGAGTTCGACACATTCGTCACAGATAAATACGGTAGGCCCCGCAATCAGCTTGCGCACTTCGTGCTGGCTCTTGCCGCAAAATGAGCAATACAGCGTGTTCTTGGAGTCGCCCGTACCGACCTTACTCATTCCTGTCTCCGTCCGCCGTTCAGTCTCGCCTGTTCGCCTGCTCGCCCGCTCCGTTCCGGCACATCCGGGGAAGCGAGGTTACATATGAGCAAAGTCCGTACCAGGAAAGACCCTCCGCTCTCGATCCCGCGCGAATCGCGGTTAATTCGATTCTCCTGCGCATACTTGGCTAACTGAACTCAGCTAGCGAACCATGGTGCCCGCCGACTATCAAGAATTCGCTAATCGGCCAGCCTCCGCACCGTGACAATAGCGCTATTTGGCTCCATAACGCGACTCTCTTTGGCCAAATTCAGCCCAGCGTTGCGCGATTGTCACGGCAGTCAAGCGGAAACGCCGCGAAAAAGGAACTTTTCAGAAAGTATCGCAGTGCAATCGCCGGTGGTGCCAGATTGGGCCGGGCCAACCGGCCCGTTTCCGCCCATCCCGCCACGGTGCCTGATCCTACGAATCCTTCTTGACCACGAAGCCTTTTTATTACGAAGCCTTGGGGGCCGCTGGCTCTTCGGCGCGCTTGTCGATCACCTTGTCGACGATGCCGAAATCGCGGGCCATCTCGGCGGTGAGGAACTTGTCGCGCTCCAGCGCATCCTCGATCGCCTTGTAGGTCTGTCCCGTGTGCTTGACGTAGATCTCGTTGAGCCGCTTCTTGAGGCTCAGGATTTCCTGGGCATGAAGCATGATGTCCGTCGCCTGCCCCTGGAAACCGCCGGAGGGCTGGTGAACCATGATGCGCGCGTTCGGCAGTGCATGCCGCATATCCTTTTCGCCGGCCGCCAGTAGCAACGACCCCATCGACGCGGCCTGTCCGGTGCACAGTGTGGCGACCGGCGGGCGGATGAACTGCATCGTGTCGTAAATCGCGAGCCCCGACGTCACCACGCCTCCCGGCGAATTGATGTACATCGAGATTTCTTTCTTGGGATTCTCAGCCTCGAGGAACAAGAGCTGCGCGACGACCAGCATCGACATGTTGTCCTCGACCGGCCCGGTCAGGAAGATGATGCGCTCCTTCAGCAGCCGGGAGAAGATGTCGTAAGCCCTCTCGCCACGGTTGGTCTGCTCGACCACCATCGGAACGAGGTTCATGTAGGTTTCCACTGGATCGCGCATTGATCACCCAAAAGTTTGTGTCAGCAGTTAGCGGCAGCGAACATCCGAGGCAAAACGGACAGTCTCCAGTTTTCCTCAAATGAAACGTCCTGTGTCAGGATTCGGCAAGCATGGCCCACAGATATGAGCCAATCGCTCGGGCGACAAGGATGCCGTGCCGACCAAGTCCAGTTCAAGCCGATTCGCAGCGCGTGACCTAATGAGGACGGCGCCGCGACGCCAATTTCAACCGGTATCCTTAATGTCGTGTGCGGGCCAGACCCGATGCCCGATCGACGCGCGACCCCGTCAGACCTCGGCACCGTGCATCTCATGATCCTTGTAGAGATCCTCACGCGTTACGTTCTTTTCCGTGACGTTGGCGAGTTCGAGAATGAAGTCAACCACCTTGTCTTCGAAGATCGGAGCACGAATCTGGGCCATGGCCTGCGGGTTTTTCTGATAGTAGTCCCAAATCTCTTTCTCTCGGCCCGGCATCTGGCGAGCGCGATTGATCAATGCGCGGTTGATTTCGTCATCGGTGACCGAGATCCCGTTCTTTTCACCGATATCGGAGAGCACGAGGCTGAGCCGTACCCGGCGGTCGGCGATTCGGCGGTACTCTTCCCTGGCAGCCTCCTCGGTGGTGTCCTCGTCGGCGAAGGTCTTCTTATTCGTCTCCATCTCCGTCGTGATCGACTTCCACACCTGTTCAAACTCCTCCTCGACCAGCGTCGGCGGCGTTTCGAACTTATGCGTCTCGTCGAGGCGATCGAATAGCGCGCGTTTGACGTGCTGCCTCATCGCGCGGGCAAATTCGGCGGCGAGCCGCTCGCGTACGGCTTTTTTCAACTGATCGAGCGTATCCAGACCGATCGTCTGGGCGAACTGATCGTCAATCTGGATGTCGTCTGGCATCTCAATCATGCTCGCCGTGGTCTCGAACTCGGCCTCCTTTCCGGCAAGTTCGGAGTCCGCATAGTTATTGGGGAACGGCGCCTTGACGATGCGAGTCTCGCCGACGCCAATCCCGACCAACTGCTCTTCGAAGCCCGGAATGAGGGCATTCGATCCGAGCACGACCAAAACGTCCTCGCTGCTACCGCCCTCGAACAGTTCACCGCCGATGGTGCCCTTGAACGTGATGGTCACGCGATCACTATTCTCGGCCTTCGCGCCTTCCGCCCTGGTAGAGTAGCTGCGGTTCTGATCGGCGATCCGCTTGATGCCTTCGTCGACGTCGACGTCGGTTACATCGACCACCGGCTTTTCGATGGCGAAGGTCTTGAAGTCCGCCAGTTCGATCGCCGGCACGACTTCGATCGCCACGCTGTAGTTGAGGTCGGATTTGCCAGCGAGGATATCCTCGATCTCCTTGGCCTCCGACGGCATCGTCACCTTGGGATTACCCGCGAGCTTGAAGCCGTGGTCAGTGACGATTTGCATGTTTGTATCGCGAATCGTGTCCTCAATGGTTTCGACCATCAATGACCGGCCGTAGACCTTCTTGAGGTGGCTAACCGGCACCTTTCCCGGACGAAAGCCGTCGAGCTTCACCTTGTCCTTGAGGTTGACCAGCCGCGCATCCGCCTTGGCCGCGATTTCAGCGGCCGAAAAGCTGATCTGGAACTCGTGCCTCAGTCCCTCGGCGAGGGTTTCGTTCACCTGCATGGCGTCAATCTTCTTCCGCTTGGCCCAGCCGGAACGGCCGGATCATTGTCAATCGGTCGATGCGAGACGAAACGCCTGCATCGGTGTACGGCCGGCATATATCCACTTGGATAGCTGCCTGAAATCGTTTGCTCAAACGCTTTGGCGCTTGGTGCGGGCGGAGGGACTCGAACCCCCACAACTTTCGTCACTGGAACCTAAATCCAGCGCGTCTACCAATTCCGCCACGCCCGCTAGGAGCATCAATCCGGCCTGTGATGCCGAGCATGATGCCGAAAATGCGAAGCGGCTTTCGGTAGTACGTCATGCTCCAACGAGTTGAAACCGGCGCGCCAACGGCACCGGGTTTATCTCCCGGCTTCGTCAGCGCTCAATGCGGCGGGCTTATAACATGACGATACCGGTTCGCAGCAAAAAAATGGCCGTTCGGGGCGCTGGGGGCTGCTGGACAGAACCCGGAGAAAGTGATCCGCATCAGCGATGACGCGTTGTCCTGTTCAACTCACCCGGCGGCATCTGCTGGCCGGCATCGGGGCCGCCGCCGTGGGTCCGGCGGCCGCGATTCGCGCGCAACCGCAAAACCCGCAGACACTTGCCTTGGATGCGACGCCTGCTCCCCTTCTGCTTGGGCCGGATCGAGGCGAAACCGCGGTCTGGTCGTTGCGGACCGGTGGCTCATCGAAGACCCCGCGTTTCCGCCAGGACGCGACGATCGATCTGACACTGCATAACGGCCTTCCAGCACCGCTGGTCCTGAACTGGCACGGGATTGATGGCGTGCCTTCCATCGAACCGTTGACCGCTCGACGGCCGGCCTCGCCGGGTGAAACCGATCGCTATTCGCTCCCGTTGCGGCAGGCCGGTACCTTTCTGTGCGATGGCCGCCTCCTCGGAGACGGTCTGGCGCAGTCCTCGCCCGCTCAGGCCCTGATCGTCGAAGAACGGACGCCGGTCGAGGTCGAGCGCGACGAGGTCATGCTGATCGAGGACTGGCGGCTCGACGTCGAAGGGCTTCCGATTGCTCCCGGTGCGAGCGGGAAAAAGGTTGGAGCGCCGCTCTATCTGGTAAACGGCAAGCCCTCGCTCGACCTCACCCTGCGGACCAACGAGCGACTCAGACTTAGGTTCATTAACGCCTGTCAGCGCAATGCAATCGCTCTTGGAATCCAAAATCTGGATGTTCGAGTGCTTGCGATCGACAGCCAGCCGGCAGAGCCATTTCTGGCGCGCAACGGGCGATTGGTACTGGCCCCGGGGAGTCGGATCGACGCCGTTATCGATGCGACTATCCCCGCAGGAACGACATCAACAATTACCCTGCATGACGGCGGCAGTCCGCGAGAAATCGTTCAATTGCACGTCTCCGCCGACAAACCCCTTCGGCCCGCACCTTTGCCGACACCCGCTCCGTTGCCGTCGGAGAACCTGCCGACGCGGCTCGATCTCAAGACCGCGCTGCGAGTCGATATGCCGCTGGCCTCCTCCGTAGGGACTCCGACTTCGTGGGGACCGCCGCCGCACTTCAGCACGGGTTTGACCCCGGCGTTTCGCGCAAAGCGCGGCCGAACCGTGGTGCTCACGCTGACCAACCCGGCGGCAACTCCCATGGTATTTCATCTGCATGGCCATCACTTTCGTCTGCTCGATCGGCTTGACGACGGGTGGAAGCCGTTCTGGCTGGATACCCTGCTGGTCGATGCCGGGCAAACCCAGCGCGTCGCTTTCGCAGCGGAAGTCGTCGGGCCCTGGCTGGTCGAGACCATGGCCGTCGAATGGAGCGCGCGGCGCCAGGTCCGCTGGTTTGCGGTGGAATAGTCGGTAGCGTTTCGAGCGAAGCATGTCCTCGGGACTGACCCGAGGATGGCTGCAGCTTCACGTGAAGAGAAGGCGTCAAATCAAAATCATCGGAAACGAAAAGGCGCTAGTAATCGATCCCGAACCGATCATAGAGCCGCCGCAACACCGCTGGCAGCACCTCCGGCAAATCCTCCGCGATCAGCCCCGGGCCCGCCTCCTGTCCGGCCTCGCCGTGCATCCAGACGCTGATGCATGCCGCCTCGAAGGCCGGCACGCCCTGCGCCAGCAACCCGCCTATCATGCCGGACAGCACGTCACCTGAACCTGCCGTGGCCAACCATGGCGGCGCATTGGCTGCGATGGTTGCCCGCCCATCGGGCGAAGCCACCACGGTATCCGGTCCCTTGAGCAGCACGATAGCACCCGAACGTCCGGCTGCAGCGCGCACCCGCTCAAGTTTTGAGCGAAGTGGATGTTTGTTGCTCATCTCGCTGAAAAGGCGACGAAACTCTCCCTCGTGCGGAGTCAGGACAATCTCGGTATTCCCAGCACTCTTGATCGCCTCGAACAGCCGATCCGGCGCATCGGCAAAACTCGTCAGCGCGTCAGCGTCGAGCACCAGCGCCGGTTTCGCCGCAAGCGCCGCCAACACGAGCGTGCGGGTATCCTCGCCAATTCCCGCCCCAGGTCCGATCACGCAGGCATTGAGACGCCGGTCCATCAGGATTTCCGCAAACCCGGCCGCACCATTCATGCACCGTACCATCACGGCGGTCAGTGACGCTGCGTTTGCGCCCAGCGCATCATCCGGCGAGAGTACGGTCACAAGCCCAGCGCCAGCCCGCAGCGCGCCGCGCGCCGACAATCGGGCCGCTCCGGTTGAGGTCAGATCGCCGGACACCACGACTGCATGCCCTCGCCCGTATTTGTGCCCGTCGATACGCGGCACCGGAAATACGCGCTGCCAATAGTCCGGGACATTCTCGAAGGTTGCGGGATGAATCTCATGCAGCACCGTATCGGGGATTCCGATGTCGGCAACGCGCACCCGACCACAATAAACCCGGCCCGGCAGCAACAGATGCGCCGGCTTCTTGCGAAAGAACGTCACCGTCTCCGTGGCACGCACCGCAGCGCCCATGATCGCGCCGGTGGTACCGTTGATGCCGCTCGGCAGATCGACGCTGAGCACCGGTGCGCCGTTAGCGTTGATGGCCTCAATCATCGCATGAGGATCGCCCCTGACCGGCCGGTTGAGCCCTACGCCGAATAGCGCGTCGATAATCAACGCGGGCGAGCCGAGCGCGGACAGGTCGCAAGGCAGCAGCGGTCCTTTCCAGCCCTTCGCCGCGAGCGCAGCGTCACCCTTCAAGCTGTCCCGCTCGCACAGCAGGATCACCGAGACATCGTGGCCGCGAGCCGCCAGTTCGGTCGCCGCGACGAATCCATCGCCTCCGTTATTGCCACACCCGGCGACAACCAGGATCGGGCCTTGACCGACGAGGTCGATGGCCGCGTCCGCCACCGCCTGTCCGGCACGCAGCATCAGCGCGAAACCCGACGAGCCCCCCGCAATAGCAAGCCGGTCAGCCTGTTCCATTTCACCGGTCGTCAGAATCTCCATGGCCTCACCGCCCGATCCTGAGAGCTAACCGTCTTACAGACGCGCGACTGCACAGAAAATAAACTTGCTGCCTAATTTGTAATCTGACAGATACTCCGGCACGCTGCCCTGACATGCGACGTCTCGCTTTAATCGACTGATAACATTTGAGAATTGCGTACCCCTGCGAGTTGGCACAAACCCTGCTTCGGGACAACGGTTCGATCTGTGATGTCTGTTGGCAAAAATGAAGCGTGTCCCGCGACTTTTGTCCGTCTGAAAACCAGTGCATGACCGTGCCCAAGATAACAGCGTGAGCGTGCATCGGCCGCTGGCCGGAATTTGGAAGTGCCAGGAGACGTTCAGTGAAAAAAATCGAAGCCATCATCAAACCGTTCAAGCTCGACGAAGTAAAGGAAGCGCTTCAGGAGATCGGATTGCAAGGCATCACCGTGATCGAGGCAAAAGGCTTTGGCCGGCAGAAGGGGCACGCCGAACTCTATCGTGGCGCAGAATACGTTGTGGACTTCCTTCCCAAGGTCAAAATCGAGATCGTGATCGGTGACGATCTGGTCGAAAAAGCCATCGACGCCATCAGGCGCGCGGCCCAGACGGGCCGCATCGGCGACGGCAAGATTTTCGTATCCAATATCGAGGAAGCCATTCGGATTCGGACGGGAGAATCCGGCCTCGACGCCATCTAGACCCTTCGAGAGCGACATTCACATATCAAACCATACCAACGGCCGCTTCGGGCTGCCGATCACGTAGACCAGCAGAGACAAGGGGTATTTATGAAAACCGCCAACGACGTCCTGAAATCAATCAAGGACAACGACGTAAAGTACGTCGACCTGCGTTTCACTGATCCGCGCGGCAAGTGGCAACACGTCACCTTCGACGTCAGCATGATCGACGAAGAGATTTTTACCGAAGGCACGATGTTCGACGGCTCCTCGATCGCGGGGTGGAAAGCGATCAACGAGTCCGACATGATGCTGATGCTCGACCCGACCACGGCCTCGATCGATCCGTTCTTCGCGGAGACGACGATGGTCATCACCTGCGACATCCTGGAGCCCTCCACGGGCGAGCCCTACAACCGCGACCCGCGCGGCATCGCCAAGAAGGCCGAGGCGATGGTGAAGTCGATGGGCGTCGGCGACACCGTGTATGTCGGTCCCGAAGCCGAGTTCTTCGTTTTCGATGACGTGCGTTTCTCGGCCGATCCGTACAACACCGGCTTCAAGCTGGATTCATCCGAACTGCCGACTAATTCGGCAACGGAATATGAAGGCGGCAACCTCGGCCACCGCATTCGCACCAAAGGCGGCTACTTCCCGGTCCCGCCGCAGGACTCGGTGCAGGACATGCGCTCCGAAATGCTGGGCGCCATGGCCAAGATGGGGGTCAAGGTCGAAAAGCATCATCACGAGGTGGCGTCAGCCCAGCACGAACTCGGCATGAAGTTCGACACGCTGACCCACATGGCCGACCAGATGCAGGTCTACAAGTATTGCATCCACCAGGTGGCGCATATCTACGGCAAGACCGCCACGTTCATGCCGAAGCCGATCTTCGGCGACAACGGCTCTGGCATGCACGTGCACCAGTCGATCTGGAAGGACGGCAAGCCAACCTTCGCCGGCAACAAGTACGCCGACCTTTCGGAAACCTGCCTGCACTACATCGGCGGCATCATCAAGCACGCCAAGGCGATCAACGCCTTCACCAACCCGTCGACCAACTCGTACAAGCGTCTGGTCCCGGGCTACGAGGCGCCAGTTCTCCTCGCCTACTCGGCGCGCAACCGCTCGGCATCGTGCCGCATTCCCTACACAACCTCGCCGAAGGCCAAGCGCGTGGAAGTTCGCTTCCCCGACCCGATGGCCAATCCGTATCTCGCCTTCGCTGCGATGCTGATGGCGGGCCTCGACGGCATCAAGAACAAGATCGATCCGGGTCCGGCCATGGATAAGGACCTCTACGATCTGCCGAAGGAAGAGCTGAAGCAGATTCCGACGGTCTGCGGCTCATTGCGCGAGGCGCTGGAAAACCTCGACAAGGACCGCGCCTTCCTGAAAAACGGCGGCGTGTTCGACGACGACTTCATCGATGCCTATATCGAGCTGAAGATGACCGACGTGATGCGCTTCGAAATGACGCCACACCCGGTCGAGTTCGATATGTACTATTCGTACTGATAGGTTCTCGGTCTCAAAACAAAAATAAGGCGCTCCTGACGGAGCGCCTTATTCTTTCACGCCACGCCTCGTTTCCGATCTCCGGCTGCTAGCGGCACGATCGACACGGCCGGCTTCAGGCGACGGCTCGCCCGATGCCCGATCGGAACGAGCACAGCCGGTGGCGCTTGATTCTGGACGGCGTTTAACGGAACACTGCGGGCTCAGAACCGGAGGCGACCGTGACCAACTTCACCACAGGCAAAGAGCAAACCCGCACGGACCTCGCATGGGCGATTGCGACCGGCGGGATCGGCATCGTCCTGTTCGCGGCCCTGCTGTTATTCGCCTGGGGATTTGCAGCGACGCTTTTCCTGATCTTTGCCGGTGTGCTGCTCGGCGTCGCTCTTAACGCCATCACAAGCCTGCTCGGCCGCGTCGTTCCCCTGCCTCATGCATTGCGATTGACGATCGTCTGCCTGGCGCTCGCGGCGGTGTTGTCAGGCTTCATGGTTCTCGGGGGAACGACCATTGCTCAGCAAACCGCCGTGCTGAGCAATACGATCAAGTCACAGCTCGTGACCGTCAAATCCTTCCTCGAGAAAAATGGTGTCGACACCAGCTACTTCAATCTGAGCGGCCTCAATTCGTCGTCCGACCCCTCGAAAACTTCCGAAGCCTCGAAAGCTTCCGGAACCGCGAAAACGGAGGAGACGCCCTCAGCAAATGTTCAGCACAACTTGCCGAGCGCCGGCACGCTGGCCTCGAGCGGTACCGCAATTTTCAGTCAGACCCTGAAGCTCGTCCTCGGTACCGTCAGCGCCGTCGGTAATTTCTTCATTGTGCTGTTCCTCGGCCTTTGCTTTGCCGCTCAGCCAAGCGTCTATCGTAAAGGCTTGCTCAGCCTCACACCGGTGAAACACCGAGGGACTGTGGCGATCCTGGTCGACAGGATTGGCGATACACTGGAGCGCTGGCTGATCGCCCAGATGGTCACCATGGCCGCCGTGTTTCTGGTGACCTGGATCGGCCTTGAGATCATCGGCATCCAGAGTTCCTTCATTCTCGGCATTCAGGCTGGTTTGCTTGCTTTCATTCCGACCATCGGCGCCCTGCTCGGTGGGTTGATCGTGGTGCTGGCGAGTCTGGCGTCGGGGTGGGTGGCAGGCGCGAGCGCATTCGTGCTGTTTCTCGGCGTCCATGCACTGGAGAGCTACATCCTTACGCCCATTATCCAGCGTCAAGCGCTCGACATTCCGCCCGCAACGCTGTTCGCGTTCCAGATCCTGCTCGGCGTCGTCTTCGGCGTCTGGGGGTTGGCGCTTGCCCTGCCCCTCATGGCGATCAGCAAGGTCGTCATCGACTTCCTGCGCGCGGATGGCGAACAAAAATCCGTCAAAGCCGCCGCAAGCTAAAAGGTAACAACCGCATTGGTGTGCTCGACCTCGGGGGGCGAAGCGAAGTGCGGTCCGACCAGCGCGCGCCATTCGGTGAAATTTACGGATTCGCGAAAATCCACGAGATGGTTTTCAAGCGTTTCCCACTCGATCAGCAGCCGGTAGCGTGACGGTTTCTCGATAGACCGGTGCAGTTCGAAACTTTTCCAGCCCTTGCAACGCTTGAAAATCGTCTCCGCCTGCGCGATCGCAATCTCGAAATCCTTTTCGCTGCCCGGCTTGATCTCGATTTGCGCGATTTCGGTAATCATGTGAGGAGACCTTTCGTGTGCCTCCCCGTCTGTATCGCAATCAACCGCAACCGTGAAGTTCAGGAATTGACCTGAAACCGCGTGATCGCCTTGTTGGCTAGCTTGATGCGATTATGTTCGCCGGCGTAATACAGCCCGACAATAATCTCTAGCAACCGATCATCGGTCTCGATGCTATCGCTCCTCAAAACGCCGGCTCGTCGCAGGTAATTCACTGCGATGGCATAGGCCTCGCCCACAGCGTTAAAATTCATCACTTGCAAATCGCGTTCGATCAGCATGATCGATCCATCCGGTTCTGAGCTGCGATTTCTCAGTTGCGGATCAACAACCTCGGAAACCGGCAAAGGTTCCTGGGCCGACCACGAACAACAAAACACACCGGCGCCGGACGAGCCGGGCCGATGCGTTCAGGATACGGGGAATGTCGGTTTCTTAAGAGATCCGGAGAACGAGCGGTCGATCTTGCAGCCGACTTCGCCCTGTTCCCGGGGGAAACTCAGAGCCGATACAGAATCTGGTCGGTCCAGAAGCGCTCGAGGCGATGCAGCGACTTGTTCAGCGTCGCGAACTCCTCGTTCGAAATGCCGCCGACCTGTTCGACGGTCTTGACGTGCTTCTGGTAGAGCGCGTCGACGATCTTGCGGATTTCCTGACCCTGCGTGGTCAGGCGGATGCGCACCGAGCGGCGATCAACGCGCGAGCGCTGATGATCGAGGAAGCCCAACTCGACGAGCTTCTTCAAATTGTAGGAAACGTTGGAGCCGAGATAGTAGCCGCGGGTCCGCAATTCGCCGGCGGTCAATTCCTTGTCGCCGATGTTGTAGAGCAGAAGCGCCTGCACCGAATTGATGTCGGCGCGACCGCGACGATCGAATTCATCCTTGATGACATCGAGCAGGCGGCGATGCAGCCGCTCGACCAAGGTCAACGCTTCGAGATAGAGCGACTGCACCGGTGCATCGCCGGCAACCTGTTCCGCGGGCTCGTGAGCCTTCGCAACGGCTTTCATGATGACTTCCCCTGTTGTCGTTTTTACCGACTTATTCGACGAAACTTGTGTTCCGCCTGATAGCTGGACCTTAGGGGAGGCGTTTGAAGATCAGCTTAAATAAGACAATAAAGACATCATGAATTTAAGAGAGTGAATTGCTGATTAAGCCCTTCAGATCAGGGCTTTCCGCAACCTTTCCTTGACGCTGCAGCTCCGCTGTTCACGCTTCGTCTGCCGTAACTGTCGCATTCAGGAACAGCACCGTTCAAATTCGAAACATCCTGTCAACACCGATGACCAGGCCGTTAGGGTGACCGAATTCTTACCGGGAAAAACTCTCAGAAAGTTTGACGCAAGTCGTCAATTCCGATCCTGCGTGCCGTCATCCATTCGGATAAGTCGCCTCCGCCCCTTCCAAACGCGGGACCTTTTTGCTGAGGTTCGCGCATTCGAATGTCTATGGCGGCCGTTCGCGCGCCGCCATCCAGGCCAACGCCAGATAGGCCACGAGCATGGCCGTTTCGATTCCGACAACAGCGAGATTGCCGCCATAGATTGCTGGAAACATCAGTTCGACCACAGCCATCGAGACGACGGTCGTGAGCCACACGACAGCGCCCCATGGCGTTGCGAGCCAGAGACCCACAGCGGCCACCAGTTCGATCACGGCGAAGTAGATCGTCGCCGCCTGCCAGGCCACGGTCTGATTTTCAAAGGCATTGTCTTCACCACCGATGAAACCGGTCACCTGAGCCCAATGATAGAGCCCAGCGGCGAGCGACAGCACCGCCATGATGCGCAGGAACAGCACCAGTCGTCGGGTCCAGAGATTTTCATCCGCTTCCGTCCGCGCTGACGAAATTCCAGCCACCGACATGGCATTATCCCGCTGGACCTGCTCGCGCGATGAGGTTTCAGACATCAGGGTGCTCGCAACCGGGAACGATAACCATACAAAGTCGATTCATGACTTTTTGGAACCATAAAATCAATTGCATTGCGCCGGGGGGCATGAGCGCGGTGACGAAGCCGGTTCCTGGTGCTAGAATTGAAACAAAATCAAAACGGTTTTTGGCCTTCAGGAGTGTCGGCAACATGGCGATAAAATACGGGCGTCCCATTGAAATGCGGGATGGACCCCGCCGCGAGGCCGCCGTTACCGCCCCTCCGCTCGATCTGGTGGCCCGGCTGCGCCGCAACCGCAAGGCCGAATGGGCCCGCCGTCTGGTTCGTGAAACCGTCCTGACCACCGACGACCTGATCTGGCCGCTGTTCGTGGCCGATGGCACCGACAAGCGGACGCCCGTCGCCTCGATGCCTGGCGTCGACCGCCTCAGCGTCGACCAATGCGTACGCGACGCCGAACGAGCGTTGAAGCTGAACATTCCCTGCATCGCGCTGTTCCCCTACACCGATCCCGCGTTGCGGGATGACAGCGGCAGCGAAGCCCTCAATGCCAAGAATCTGGTGTGCAAGTCGGTCCGCGCCATCAAGCGGGAGTTTCCGGACCTCGGTGTGCTCTGCGACGTCGCGCTCGATCCGTTCACCAGCCATGGCCATGACGGTTTGATCGAGGACGGCAGGATTCTCAACGACGAGACCGTCGCCGTTCTTGTCCGGCAGGCATTGGTGCAGGCTGAAGCCGGTTGCGACATCATTGCTCCGTCGGACATGATGGATGGCCGCGTCGGCGCGATTCGAAGGGCCCTCGACGAGGCCGGATTCGTCGATGTGCAGATCATGGCTTACGCCGCGAAATACGCGTCGGCGTTTTACGGCCCGTTCCGCGACGCCATCGGCTCAGCCAAGGCGCTCACCGGCGACAAGCGCACGTATCAGATGGACAGCGCCAACTCCGACGAAGCGCTGCGCGAGGTCGAACTCGATATCGCCGAGGGCGCCGACATGGTGTTGGTGAAGCCAGGCATGCCCTATCTCGACATTGTGCGGCGAGTGAAGGACACGTTCGGGATGCCGACCTTCGCCTATCAGGTATCGGGCGAGTACGCGATGATCGCCGCCGCCGCCGGCAACGGCTGGATCGACGGCGATCGGGTGATGATGGAAAGCCTCGTTGCTTTCAAACGCGCCGGCGCCGATGGCGTACTCACTTATTTTGCGGCGGCGGCGGCAGAGAAGCTGAAACAAAACGGCTGACGTCCCACCCGCAGTCGTCTGCGATCATTACCGCTCCGCTTGCGAGGCCTTGCAACCCAGTCAGCCCGTCGCCATGTCGAGGGGCGGCAAGCAATGCCATGGACGAGCCGTGGAGGACTGGTCATGGCCGACAGTGGCTTCAACAATGCGAATAGCGACAACTCTGCCGAGTTCCGGCCGCATGCATTCGACCCCTGGATGCAGCCCGAACTGTTTCGCGGCGTTCTGACGCGGCGGTTTTTTGCATTCCTGATCGACCTCTTGGTGCTTTCGGTACCCGTGATTTTCGGCGTGATCTTTATCGCAATGTTCGGCGTCGTCACGCTGGGGCTTGGCTGGGCGCTGTTCTGGTTGGTGTCGCCTGCCTCCCTGATCTGGGCTATCGTCTATTACGGCGCGTCGCTGGGCGGACCGCATTCGGCGACCGTCGGAATGCGGATCATGGATCTGGAAATGCGGACCTGGTACGGCGAGCCGAGCTATTTTGTGCTGGGCGCCATGCACGCGATCCTGTTCTGGATCTCAATGTCGATCTTTACGCCGCTCATTCTGCTGCTCGGTCTCTTCAACGGGCGACGGCGGCTGCTGCATGACATGCTGTTGGGCACCGTGGTTATCAACAACTCGGCTCTTGGAGCGGTTGCGCAGCCGTACCGGACCTAGTTGATATCAATGCAAACGGATTGACGGTTGGCCCCCAGAGCGCGATGCTCGGCATAAACTGCTTCGGAGACTGAAAAGACTCCCGTGACCCAACACTCGCGCGACACCCCACAATTCTATCTGACGGCGCCTTCGCCGTGTCCGTATCTGCCCGATCGCAGCGAACGCAAGGTATTCACGCATCTCGTTGGCGACAAAGCCGGCGACCTCAACGACCTTTTGACCCATGGCGGCTTTCGCCGCAGTCAGTCGATCGCCTATCGTCCGGCCTGCGACCAGTGTCGTGCCTGCGTTTCCGTGCGGGTCATCGCCGACGAATTTCGGCCGTCGCGCAGTTTCCGCAGAGTACTGGCGCGCAACGCCGACATCGCCGGCAGTCTGCGGGCCGCGGTGCCGACGTCGGAGCAATATTCAATATTTCGCGCCTATCTCGACCAGCGCCACCGACACGGCGGCATGGCCGATATGACCGTGCTCGATTACGCAATGATGGTGGAAGACAGCCACGTCGAGACCCGCATCATCGAATATCGCAGGCGCGTCCCGGATAGCGGCATCAACGCACGCGGCGATCTGGTGGGAGTGGCGCTGACCGATGTGCTCAGCGACGGGCTCTCGATGGTCTATTCGTTTTTCGAGCCGTCCGAACAGAACCGTTCGCTCGGCACCTTCATTATCCTCGATCATATCTCGCGGGCGCGGCGGCTCGGCCTGCCCTATGTGTACCTCGGCTACTGGATCGAGGGATCGCGGAAGATGGATTACAAAGGGCGCTTCCTTCCACAGCAGCGCCTTGCGCCCACGGGCTGGTTGCGTGTTGACGCCAAAAGCGAGTCCCTGCACGAGCCGCGGGACTAGATCCGTAGCCGGTCCTAACCGGTGATCGTGTCGAACAGCAGTTTCACGTTCAGAATCACGATGACGCCGGCGACGACCCATGCTGCAACAGCGGTTCCGGTTGAAATCGCGAACTCGCCCATCTTGCGCCGGTCCGAGACAAAGCGGACCAAGGGGATCACAGCGAACGGCAACTGCATCGACAGCACGACCTGACTGAGAACCAGAAGCTGCGCGGTCCCGCGCTCGCCGTAAAGCGCAGTGACGGCGATCACCGGGACGATGGCGATGCCGCGGGTGACGAGCCGCCGCGCCCACATCGGCATCCGCAAACGCAGAAAGCCTTCCATCACGATCTGGCCGGCGAGCGTCGCCGTCACGGTGGAATTGATGCCGGAGGCAAGAAGCGCGACAGCGAACAGCGTCGAGGCGATGCTGAGACCCAATAATGGCGAGAGCAGCCTGAACGCGTCGCCGATTTCGGCCACCTCGGTGTGCCCACTCTTATGGAATGTCGCGGCAGCAACGATCAGGATGGCGGCGTTGACGAACAAAGCCAACATCAGCGCCAGCGTGCTGTCCGCCGTCGCCCACTTGATGGCATCCCGGCGCCCTTCGCCGGTGCGCGGATAAGCGCGCGTCTGAACGATCGACGAATGCAGATAGAGGTTATGCGGCATGACCGTCGCGCCGATGATGCCGATGGCGATGTACAGCATCGCCGGATTGGTTACGATCTCACGCGATGGCGCGAAGCCGCGCAGAACCTCGGCGACCGGCGGCGCGGCGGCGACGATCTGGACTGCAAAACAGACCGCGATCACGATCAGCAGCGCGACCACAAAGGCCTCGAGGAAACGAAAGCCCCGGTTCATCAACAGCAACAGCAGGAAGGCATCGAGCGCGGCGATCAGCGCGCCGCCGATCAGCGGAATGCCGAACAGCAACTGCAGCGCGATCGCCGTGCCGATTACCTCAGCCAGATCGCACGCGATGATCGCGGCCTCACATGCCAGCCAGAGCATGAAATTGACCGGCCGCGAATAGCTGGCGCGGCACGCCTGCGCGAGATCAAGGCCAGCGGCGATGCCAAGCCGGGCGGCCAGCGCCTGCAACAGGATCGCCATGAGGTTCGACAGCAGGATGACCGACAGCAGCGTGTAACCGAACTGCGAGCCGCCCGCGATGTCGGTGGCCCAGTTGCCCGGGTCCATGTACCCCACCGAGACCATGTAGCCGGGACCTGCGAAAGCCAGCAGGCGACGCAGCCAGTGCCCGGTCGTGGGCACCAGCACCGTCGCATGGACCTCCTCAAGGCTTGGGCGTGCTGGCGCTTCCGGACGCCAGCCAAGTCCAGCCGAAAAGGGTCCCTGCGACGGTTCCGGTACCGGTTCGGACGATAAAGCAGGTGTTTTCGCATCCATCGTCTGGATAATGGACTACGTCAGACTTTATTGCAACTCATTTGCAAATGCATCTAGCTACCGTGCACCGGCGGACCATGGCCGGCGCATTCCGTAACCCCCACGGGTAGCTCGCGAGCGGCGATGCTCCGCGATGCGAAGATCGCCGCTCGACATCAATGCTGACAATGGTTTCGCCGCTCGCGTTCACGCTCTACCTGATGTGAGCGTGCCGCCTAGTTTTTGACGGCTTCGCCGTCTTCCTTGGTGAAGGAAGCGACAGGATGATCGAGCAGCTCGAGCACCGCTTCGGACGGGCGACAAATCCGTGTGCCCTTTGGTGTCTCCACGATCGGGCGCTGAATCAGGATCGGATGCGCCAGGATGAAATCGAGAAGCTGCTCGTCGGTCCATTTGGGATTGCCGAGATCGAGTTCGGCGTAGGGCGTGCCCTTCTCGCGCAGCAGCCCGCGGACGGGAAGACCCATGGCTTCGGCGAGCGCGCGAAGCTGTGCACGGTCCGGCGGATGCTTGAGGTATTCGACAATCACCGGCTCTTCGCCGCTCTGCCGGATCATCGCCAGCGTGTTGCGGGAGGTGCCGCAGGACGGGTTGTGATAGATCGTGACGGTCATGGCTGAACCTCCTCGCTGATGGGAGCCGCGCGGTTACCCTCGCGCAGCAGCCAACCAATAACAATCACGCCGATGATAGCCCCACAAAGTTCGGCGGTGATAAAACCTGGAAGGTCTCGCGGGCGGATCCCGGAAAACGTGTTTGTCAGCGAACGCGCCACCGCGACGGCCGGATTGGCAAACGATGTCGACGCCGTAAACCAGTACGCGGCGATGATATAGAGGCCAACCAGCCACGGCACCGAGCCGCGCTGAAAACGAAGTCCCGCCAGGATTGTTGCGATCAATCCGAACGACGCGACCGCCTCAGAGAACCATTGCGAGCCTCCGGTGCGAATTTTCATCGATTCATTCAGAAGTGGCAGCCCGAACATCAGATGAGCGATCATCGTGCCGACAATGCCGCCAGTAATCTGGGCGATGACATACATCAGCGCATCATTCGTCGAAAGCTCGCGCCTGAGTCGGAAAACCAACGTTACCGCCGGATTGAAGTGCGCGCCGGAGATCGGGCCGAGCACCGCAATCAGAACAACGAGGATTGCGCCGGTGGAAATGGTGTTGGCGAGCAGCGCCAGTGCCGGATCCTTCGCAAGCCCCTCCGCCATAATGCCTGAGCCGACTACGGTCGCGACCAGAAGCGCGGTTCCGAGCGCTTCAGCGGCCAACCTGCGCGGCAGATCAAATTCGGGCATCAAAGCTGTGCCTGAACGTGCAGGCGGTTCATGGACATATCCCATTCAGGTCGGAACTTTGACGCGCCTGCCGCGCTTGCTTGTCGCAGCGGGCACGCACAAATCGGCGCGGCCGCCGCAGCAATCTTCGAGCAGGAACTGAACCACAGCACTAAAGCGCGTAAGGTCAGCGCGATAAACGATCGAGCGGCTGAAACGCCGCCCCGAAACCAGTCTCGCACGGGACAGAACCGCAAGATGCGACGACATCGTGTTTTGCGGCACGGCGACAGCTTTCGCGATATCGCCTGCTGCTAGGCCCTTCGGTTCATGCTTCACCAGAAGCCTGAAGACATCCAGCCGTGTCGATTGGGCAAGCGCCGCAAGCGCCATGATGACATCTTCTGATTCCATATATCGAGAATTATAGATATATATCCGGTTGTCAAGCCGCCCCGCTATCGTCCCGGCGCAGGAAGGGATCTTCAACACCTGACGACGGCGCTCACGATGGTGCGTCGACGGGGCGGATCACCAGAGGGCGGGCGTCGCGACGTTTGCGCCGCCGGATGAGGACGCACGGCGCAGGTTCCCGCTGCCGGTGCGAAACTCGGAATGAAAATTAAATGGCGCGGCCGAACCTGTTCGATTTCGGCAGGCCGTGCGCAAGGCGTCCGGCATCGGCGCGGTTGCCGCGCCAGTCGGACAAGTCCTTCCAGCTCAGACTCTGCTCGCGGCCTGCGGAGTCCTTCCACGTCAATCCGGCCTTCGATTCGAACACAGCAACATCGGACAGACCTGCGTCCTTGTACTTCTGCAGCCGCACGCCGCGGCCGCGCGCCATCTCCGGCACCTGATCGAGCGGGAAAATCACCATCTTGTGGTTGGTGCCGATGACCGCGACCTGATCGCCCGCGACCGTCACAATCGCCTTGGCCTCGTTCGGCATCTCGACATTGAGCACCTGCTTGCCCTTACGCGTGGTGCCGACGCAATCGTCCTCATTGACGACGAAGCCCTGCCCTTCGTAGCTCGCGATCAGGAACTTGCGTCCGCCGGTGTTGACGAACAGCGACACGATCGCAGCGTCCTGCTCCATGTCGATGAAAAGACGGATCGGTTCGCCATGGCCCCGCCCACCCGGCAGCTTCGCGACATCAAGTGAATAGAACTTGCCGTTGGTGGCGAACAGCAGCAGCTTTGACGTGGTTTCGGCGAAGAACGTAAAGCCAAGCTTGTCGTCGGTCTTGAAGGTGAGGTTGGATAAATCCTCTACGTGCCCCTTCAACGTCCGCACCCAGCCTTTGTCGGACACGACGACGGTGACGGGTTCGCGCTCCACCAGCGACTCTTCCAATGCGGCAAGGTCGTGCTCGGGCGCGTCAGCGAAGACGGTGCGGCGCTTGCCGAGCGGCGTCTTGGGTCCGAACAGCTCGCGCACGTTGCGGACCTGTTCGGCGACTTTCTCCCACTGCTTGGCTTCGGAGCCCAGCACGGCATTGATACCCTTGAGCTCCGTCCGAAGATTCTTGTCCTCGGTGCGGATTTCTATTTCCTCGAGCTTGCGCAGACTGCGCAGGCGCATATTGAGGATGGCCTCGGCTTGGACCTCCGTCAGCTTGAACGCCTTCATCAAGGCCGGCTTCGGCTCATCCTCGGTGCGGATGATCTTGATGACCTTGTCGATGTTCAGATATGCGATCAGGTAGCCGCCGAGCACTTCGAGGCGATGCTCGATCTGCGCCTTGCGATAGGCTGAGCGACGCAACAGCACGTCGCGCAGGTGGTCCAGCCATTCGCGAAGGCACTCCGCAAGGCCGACGACTTTCGGAATCTTACCCTTGATGAGGACGTTGAGGTTGAGCGAAATGCGACTCTCAAGCTCGGTCAGCTTGAACAGCGATTCCATCACCAGTTCAGGATCGACGTTGCGCGACTTCGGTTCGATGACGACGCGGACGTCTTCGGCCGACTCGTCCCTGATGTCACCGACCAGCGGCAACTTCTTCTCGTTGAGCAGTTCGGCGATCTTCTCGATCAGTCGCGACTTCTGCACCAGCCACGGAATCTCCGTGACCACGATGGTCCAAGTGCCGCGCGCGCCTTCTTCCTGATGCCATTTGGCGCGGGTGCGGAAGGCGCCGCGCCCGGTCATGTAAGCCTCGGCGATGCTTTCCTTGGAGTCGATGATGATGCCGCCGGTCGGAAAATCCGGACCCTTGACCCACTTCAAAAGCGCCTTCGACTTCGCATCCGGCTTTTCGATCAGATGCAGCGCGGCATCGCAGAGTTCGGCCGCGTTGTGGGGCGGAATAGCGGTGGCCATGCCGACCGCAATGCCCTGCGAGCCGTTGGCGAGCAGATTCGGGAAACCACCCGGCAGCACCACCGGCTCGCGGGTCTGGCCGTCGTAGTTGGGGCGGAACTCGACAGCGTCCTCATCGATACCGTCGAGCAACAGCCGCGCCACATCGGTCATGCGCGCTTCGGTGTAGCGGTAAGCGGCGGGATTATCGCCGTCGATATTGCCGAAATTGCCCTGACCATCGACCAGCGGATAGCGCGAGGCGAAATCCTGCGCGAGACGCACCATGGCATCGTAGATTGCCTGGTCGCCGTGAGGATGGAACGAACCCATTACGTCGCCAACGATCTTGGCCGACTTCTTGAAGGCCGAGCCGGGATCGAGCCGCAGCAGCCGCATCCCGTAAAGGATGCGGCGATGCACCGGCTTGAGGCCATCGCGCGCGTCCGGCAAAGCGCGATGCATGATGGTGGACAGCGCGTAGGCGAGATAGCGCTCTTCCAGCGCATCTCGCAGTTGCACTTCGTGAATTTCGGCCGGCTCGGCCGGAATCAGTCGTTTTCCCATGGAAACGGGTTAAACCCGGACGAGTCCGAGAACAAGGCGCGAATCGGTCTCTTATCCGCGCCCCTGGAAAGCAAGAACTCTGCCCCACTTCCGCCGGGTCCAGCGGCAGGCGCCTCATCCGGAAATTGCCGCCGCCCGCTTTCGCACCACCGCGTTGATGAACCCCGCTCTGGCATCCGAATGCTTCTGCCCGCGCGGCTCCAGCACATGACGCAGCAGAAAGCGTCCGGTCAGCTCAAATCCGTCCAGCAAGTCCTGATCCGACCAGCCGCTTTGTTCTTCGTCATCCTCGCGCAGAAACGGCGGCAGCCGCAACAGCTTCTCGCGCCACGGCTCGCCGGCCTGCCGCGACACCGCCCCACCCGATTTCGGCGAGACGTAAATCAGCTCGGTGGTAACGCCGGACGCAGCACAGGTCGCGAGATCGAGACCGAAGCCGAGTTCGGTCAACATCGCCAGTTCGAACCGGATCAGATGGATCGCCGCCTCGCCGGCGCTGTCGAAATCATCCAGCGTCCGTTCCAACATCGCGAAAATGCCGTCATGCGGATCGCGCTCAGGCAGCAGCCGAGCCAGCGACGCCAGATGGGTCACGCCATAGGTCGCATGGGACGCCGCGAGCAGGTTGGCGGCGCGCATGCGCGTGCCCTCGAGCGCAAAAGTGCCAAGATGCTCATCGAGCCGCGCGCGCCACAACGCTCTGACCGAATTTCCGGGCTGCAATAGCGGGCGCATCCGGGATCCGGCCCCGCCGCGCACAAGGCCGAGATGGCGGCCATGGCCACACGTCAAAAGCTCGACGATGGCTGAGGATTCGCCATGCCGCCGCACCCCGAGCACGATACCATCGTCGGTCCATTCCATGGCGCCAGTCTATAATATCGCGCGGCGTTTCGCAGCCATCCGATCAGATGGAGTTGAACCAGTCTTTCGCATCATCGGTGAATGAAAAATATATCCCGGCGCCGGCCAGAATGGTCGAAAATAGATCGATCGCCGACGCCAGCGTCAACCCGCGGTTCAATGAATCGAACAGCGAAAGCACTGAAAGCCCAAGTGCCCCGAGCAGGATCCATCGCGCCCAGCTCTTCCGGTGCCGTGCCGCGAGCCAGACCAGAAGCAGAAAAAGCGTCAATGCGCCAACGACGAACATATTGGCGCCCACCGCAGTCGCCTCATCGACTTCAGTCGACGGGCGCTCGATGAAAGCAGCCGACAACGTATCGATCAGGAGCGACAGGTACAGCAGGACTTCAAACCGCAGCACGTTTTTCGGGATGGTCATGCGTCCGCCGGCCTATTCCTTGGGAAACTCCAGTCCCATTTCGCGATAACGGTTCGGATCATCGCCCCAATTCTCACGCACCTTCACGAACAGAAACAGATGCACCGGCTGGCCGAGGATCTCGCCGATCTCCTTGCGGGAGTCGGCTCCAATCGCCTTGATGGTCGCTCCGCCCTTGCCCAGCACGATCTTACGCTGGCTGTCTCGTTCCACAAAGATGGTCTGCTCGATGCGAACCGATTTGTCGCTGCGCTCGGTCCAGCTGTCGGTCTCGACGGTCGATTGATACGGCAATTCCTGATGCAGATGACGGTAGATTTTCTCGCGGGTGATTTCGGCAGCGAGATGACGCAGCGGGGCGTCCGACATCTGGTCTTCGGGGTAGTGAAACGGCCCGTCCGGCACGCGCTCGGCCAGCGCGCGGCGTAGATCATGGACGCCGTCGCCCGACAGCGCCGAGATCATGAATGTATTCTCGAAGGCAAGGCGCTTGTTGGCCGCGCTGGTCAGCGCCAGGAGTTTTTCGCGGGGCACGAGATCGATCTTGTTCAGCACAAGAAATTTCGGATGCGCCACTCTTGCGAGCTTCGTAAGGATGGCGTCGGCCTCCTCATCGACCCCCGCGCGCGCGTCGAGCAGCACACAGACGAGATCAGCGTCGTGGGCCCCGCTCCATGCGGTCGAAACCATGGCGCGGTCGAGCCGCCGCTTCGGCGCGAAGATGCCGGGCGTATCGACCAAAATGATCTGGGCGTTGTTCTCGACGACGATGCCGCGGATCAGCGCACGGGTGGTCTGCACCTTGCGCGAGACGATGGTGACTTTCGAGCCGACCAGCGCATTGACCAAAGTGGACTTACCGACATTCGGCGCACCTATCAACGCGACGAAACCGCATCGCGTGGCCGCGGTCGCGCCGGTCTCGCTCACTTTACACCTTCACGGGCGATCATGGCGGATGCCGCCGCCTTCTCCGCCGTGCGCTTGCTGCCGCCGATGCCCTCCGAGGCCTCCAGCCCCGGCAATTCCACCGCGACGCGGAAGCGCGGGTCGTGATGTGGCCCCGTGCGTTCCACTTCGCGGTAAACCGGCGTCGGCAGGCCCTGGCCCTGCGCCCACTCCTGCAACACGGTCTTCGGATCGCGCAGTGGCCGCACCGGCTTGCGCATCCGTTCAAGCCAGTTGCGCTCGACGAAGGCAGCAGCAGCCGCATAGCCGCCATCGAGATAGACTGCCCCGATCACCGCCTCGCAGATATCCCCGAGCACGGACCGGCGCAGCCGCGCGCCGGCACCGGCGCCGACCGCGCCGAGCTTGATGCCCTCGAGCAGATCGAGCGATTTAGCGACATCGATACATGTCTCCTTGCGCACGAGATCGGCGAGCCGCTTCGACAGTTCGCCCTCGTCCGCCTTGGGGAAGGCGCGGTAGAGCATGTCGGAGATCACCAGACCGAGCACATGATCGCCTAGAAATTCGAGACGCTGGTAACTATCGCCGCGTCCGCGCGATGACTTCAGCGCTGACACGTGGGTGAAGGCCGTGGTCAGCAGAGACATATCGGCGAACTTATGGCCCAGCCGCTGTTCGATCGCGGCCATAATCGCTTTGGTGCTGGTCCGGGCCCGCTTCTTCTTCGGCGCAGGCGCCACCGCCTCCGTGCCGGATGGCACGGCTACGTCGTCGGAAGTCGGGACTGTCTTGATGTCAGCCGATTCGTCGATCATCGCACGATGGAGAATATGCGATTCCACCGCACCGCGGCGGGCCAACGCCAGATCTGCCAAGCCTGCTCGCCCTCTGCGATCGAGAAGAAGATCATCTGGGCCCGTCCGACCAGGTTCTCGAACGGCACATAGCCGACCGCGGAGAGCACGCGGCTGTCGGTCGAATTGTCGCGGTTGTCGCCCATCATGAAGAAATGACCTGACGGCACGGTGTAGACGTTTGTGTTGTCGTAGAAACCGTTGTCGACGCAATCAAGCGTCTTGTAGGTGACGCCGTTCGGCAGCGTTTCCTGCCATTGCTTGACACGCGCCGTCGCATCGGAGCCGCATGGGTCTTCGCCGACGAAATCCGGCAGCCGTTCCCGCTGCACCGGGGTGTCGTTGATGTAGAGCAGCCCCTCCTTCACCTGGATGCGGTCGCCCGGCAGCCCGATCACCCGCTTGATGTAGTCGGTGGTGGTGTCTTTCGGCAGACGAAATACCACAACATCGCCGCGACTCGGTTCGGAGCCGAAGACCCGCCCCGAAAACAGCGGCGGAGAAAATGGAATGGAAAAGTGACTGTAGCCGTATGAGTATTTCGAAACGAACAGATAGTCGCCGACCAGAAGCGTCGCCTTCATCGACCCCGAGGGGATGTTGAACGGCTGGAACAGGAAGGTCCGGATCACCAAGGCGATTAGGAGAGCGTGGATAACGACACGGATGGTCTCGCCGACGCCGCTTTCAGTTTTGGTTCCGGATGTCACGCCCATCGCTTCCCTATGTCCCTCGCCGCCGCCTGAAGCGATGGCAAAGCGTTTCAGGGCGAAGCGTATCCGTTCCGCACAAAACGCCGTCGATTCTGCTGTTTGGACGAAACGCGCGCAACCTGTCACGATTCGTGCTGAATTCACCCTAGCCCGAAGTATCCTGCGGCGTTTTAGACCGTTGTTTGCAGCTGCGCAATCAACCGCGCTGCAAAAACTGGCTAATCATATGACAAATCAGTGATTTTTCGTTCAGGACGACCGCCCCGAATCGGAATCAACCCGCTCAGACTTTGCCGGGGCTGACAGCCGAAATTATGACGAAAGCTTGCGCCAGCGGCCAATCGTCCGTGAGACTCAGGTCGATCCGCGCCTCAAGGCCCTGCGGCGTGAGCATTTGCAGCCGCTTCAGCGCCCCGCCCGTAAGCGTCATGGTGGGCCGCCCGGCCGGCAGATTGACGACGCCCATGTCCCGCCACCACACGCCACGCCGGATTCCTGTCCCGAGCGCCTTGGAGCAGGCCTCCTTCGCAGCAAACCGCTTTGCGTAGGTCGCCACCAACATCTTCTCATTATTAGCGCGGCGTTCGGCCTTCGCTTTTTCTGCGTCCGTGAAGATGCGATCGAGAAACCGGTCGCCGTGTCGCTCGATAACCTTCGCCACCCGGCGGATATCGATCAAATCCGAGCCGATGCCGATGATCATTCCGCGCGGGCCTTCAGGTTGGCGCGGCCGCGATCCATGGCCGCGCGCATGGCGCGAACAGTTTCCGCGATCCCGACCAGCAGCGCCTCGCCCATCATGTAGTAACCGATGTTCAGTTCGACGATCTCGGGCAGCGCTGCGATCGTCTCCGCCGTCGCGTAATCGAGACCATGTCCGGCGTGAACCTCGACGCCCGCCGACTTGGCCAACGCGGCGCCTTCGACAATGCGGCGCCATTCGGCGTCCGCCTTCTCCCTGTGGCCGTCGACGACGGCATCGCACCAGCCGCCGGTGTGAATCTCGATCGCCGGCGCACGCAGTTGCGCCGCCGTCTCGATCTGCTGCGGATCGGCGGAAATGAACAGCGACACCCGGATGCCGGCGTCGTTGAATTTCGCGATGAAAGGCGCCAGCGCGTCGCGTTGGCCGACCAGGTCGAGTCCGCCTTCGGTGGTGAGTTCCTCCCGCCGCTCCGGAACGAGACAGACCGCATGCGGCTTGGTGGCCAGCGCGATCCGTTGCATCTCGGCCGTCGCAGCCATCTCGAAATTGAGAGGCTTTGAGATTTCGGCCTTCAGCCGCGCCATGTCGACATCGCGAATGTGACGCCGATCCTCGCGCAGATGCGCGGTGATGCCGTCGGCGCCGGCCGCAATCGCAGCAAGCGCGATCCGCACCGGATCTGGCCGCGCGCTGCCTCGCGCGTTGCGCAGGGTGGCGACGTGATCGACATTGAGTCCGAGACGGATCGCGGAAGGTTGGGGCATGGCAAAAGACCGCCGTTTGTCACACCCGGACTTGATCCGGGCGCCGATTTTCTTCGGGTGGATGGGTTGCCGGATCAGGCCCGGCCATAACGCGCCTAACCATTGACCCGCTCGACGCGCGCCACGACGTCCTTGGCACGCAACTGGGCGATGATGGCGCTGAGATGCTTGAGATCGTAGACCTCGAGATCGATGGTCATTTCAGTAAAGTCGGCCGAACGCCTGGTCATGCTGATATTGTCGATATTGCCATCGTGCTCGGCGATCACGGTCGCGACCTGCGCGAGGCTGCCAGGCTCGTTAAGGCTATCCAGCACGATGCGCGCCGGAAACCGCTGCGGCGTGGTGTCGTCGACATCCCAGCGAACGTCGAGCCAGTGCTCAGGCTCTTCCTCAAAATCCTTCAGCGCCGGCGACTGGATCGGATAGATCGTGATGCCCTCGCCCGGCGTGACGATGCCGACGATGCGGTCACCCGGCACGGCGCCACCGTTGGGCGCGAACTTGATGGGCAAATCCGAATTGATGCCGCCAATCGGGATCGCCGACGGGCTGCGAGCGGGATCCGGCGGCGATTTCAATTTGAGCTTCACCGCCAGGCTCTTCTTGGCGCCGGCGCCGGGGCGGCCCACCCGCTCCTCCTTGTAGTCCGGATACATCGCGCGCGCGACATCGGAGGCGCGCATTTCCCCGCGGCCCACCGAAGCCATCACGTCCTCGATCGTGGCGCGCGCCAGTCGTGGCAGCGCACCGGTGAGCTTGTCGTCGGCGTATTCGATCTTCGCGCGAATGAACAGACGCTCGACGATCCGCCTGCCAAGGCTGACATATTGACCGCGCACGGCGGCCCGGGTGGCGCGCCGGATGGCAGCTCGCGCCTTGCCTGTGATCGCAAGCGATTCCCATGCTGACGGCGGCGCGGACTGAGCCGCCGAAGTCAGGACTTCGACCTCATCACCGTTTTGCAATTGCGATGACAGCGGCGCGAACTTGCCATTGATCTTGCACCCCACCGTACTGTTGCCGACATCCGTATGCACGGCATAGGCGAAGTCGATGACATTGGCGTGCCGCGGCAGCGCGATCAGCTTTCCCTTCGGAGTGAAGCAGAACACCTGGTCGTGAAACAATTCGAGCTTGGTGTGCTCAAGGAACTCTTCCGGATTGACGCTCTGCGACAGAATTTCGATGGTATGGCGCAGCCACGCAAAGGCATTGGACTCGCGGTTGAGCAGTTCGGTCGGCGAACCTGCGCTGTCCTTGTAAAAGGCATGTGCGGCGATACCGAATTCGGCGATACGGTCCATCTCCGCGGTGCGGAGTTGCAGTTCGACACGCTGGTTGCCCGGTCCGATCACGGTGGTGTGGATCGAGCGATAGTCGTTCTGCTTCGGTGTCGAAATGTAGTCCTTGAAGCGCCCGGGCACGACCGGCCAAGTCGTGTGGACCACGCCGAGCGCCCGATAGCAGGCTTCGACATCGGGCATCACGACGCGGAATCCGAAAATATCCGAAAGCTGCTCGAAGCCGACCGATTTTCTTTCCATCTTGGTCCAGATCGAAAACGGCTGCTTGCGACGGCCGTTCACCCGCGCAGCGATGCCCTTGTTCGCAAGACTGGTGGTAAGCTGGCTCTCGATCTCGCCGATCAGGTTGCGGTTGCGCTCGGCCAACGCGTCGAGGCGCTGCGCAACCACCGCGTGGGCCTCCGGATCGAGCGTGCAGAACGCCAGATCCTCCAGCTCCTCACGCATCTCCTGCATACCCATGCGGCCGGCCAGCGGCGCGTAGATGTCGAGGGTCTCTTCGGCGATGCGCTGACGTGACGCGGGCGGCACGAATTCCAGGGTCCGCATGTTGTGCAACCGGTCGGCAAGCTTGATCAGCAGTACGCGGACATCTTCGGCAATCGCGAGCAGCAGCTTGCGCAGGTTTTCGGCCTGCTTGGCCTCGCGCGAGACCAGCTCCAGCCGTTTCAGCTTGGTCAGGCCCTCGACCAGCGCGCCGATCTCGTGACCGAACATGTTGTCGATCTCGGCCCGGGTGGCCTCGGTGTCCTCGATGGTATCGTGCAGCAGCGCCGCGACGATGGTGGCATCATCGAGCTTGAGACCCGTCAGGATGGCCGCGACCTCGAGCGGGTGGGAAAAATAGGGATCGCCTGACGCGCGTGTCTGCTCGCCGTGGGCCTTCATGGCATAGACATAGGCCCGATTCAGCAAATCCTCGTCGGTATCCGGGTTGTATGAGCGAACGCGCTCGACCAGATCGTACTGGCGCATCATGCGCGGGCGCGGCGGCCTAGCCGGGGCGACCGGCGTCGGTGCCACCCCGACCGAATCGGGCGCGGTCTGCATCTGCCCCTTTCTGCGAGGCCAACTCGCCATAGAACTCAATGCCTTCATCGCGCGGGAACGGTCCTCTCACCCTCCAATATCTATCCTAGATTGTCCCGGCCGAAAGTCGAACTCGAACTTTTGCCGCACGAGATTTTGGTTATCGGAGAAGGAGGTCCCAGCCGGACTTCCTCCCTCCCCGTCCCCTGAACGCAAAAAGCCCGGACCAGGGTCCGGGCTTGCGAATCTGGCGAGGGCGACGGGCGCTCACTCATCCTCTTCGGGCTGCTCTTCGGGGGGTGCGAGCCCCTCCAGACCCTTCAGCAGCTCTTCCTCAGTCATACGCTCAACCGCGACCTCGGTGTCGTCGGCATCGACGCTCGCCCCGGCCGAGCCGATCAAGGGCACTGTGTCGGGCTCCGGCTCGTCGACCTCGACAAACTTTTGCAAGGAATGAACCAACTCTTCGCGCATATCTTCGGGCGAGATGGTCTGCTCGGCAATCTCGCGGAGCGAAACCACCGGATTCTTGTCGTTGTCGCGATCAATCGTAAGTTGCGAACCCGACGAAATCATCCGCGCACGATGCGCGGCCAAAAGAACCAGGTCGAACCGGTTGTCGACCTTGTCAATGCAGTCTTCCACGGTGACGCGCGCCATCGCCTGTCGCTCCGTTAAGGGGGCCGAAATTGTTAGATATGTCCGCTAGGTATAGTGGGTTTGCGGGTTGCGCAACAGGGAATTTAACATTTGGCGCGAACGCCGGTGTCTGGTAGCCCTTACCGGAGCCAGAAGGCCGGCGTCCGGAGAAGCGGAATAAGTCCCAGTCGGACAAGAAATCGCTTCATTGCTTCCTCATCGTATCATACGCTTGCCCTTGCCTCACATCATTGCGTTATTGTCTGGGTCAGTCTGATCCGCAAGACGCAATTTTGCATCATTGGAGCGCATGGCGGACCTCAATCGCACCAATAACGCCAACAACGATCACGAGAACATTGATGTCACCCGCCTCCAACAAGATCGCGCTCTTTATCGATGGCGCCAATCTCTACGCAACTGCCAAGACGCTCGGCTTTGACATCGACTACAAGCGTCTCCTCAAGGAATTTCAGTCCCGTGGCACCCTCGTGCGCGCCTTCTATTACACCGCGATCATCGAGGATCAGGAATACTCATCGATACGACCGCTGATCGACTGGCTCGACTACAACGGTTACACCGTGGTCACGAAAGCCACCAAGGAATTCATCGACGCCAGCGGCCGCCGCAAGGTCAAGGGCAACATGGACATCGAGCTTGCGGTCGATGCGATGGAGCTTGCCGAACACGTCGACCAGATCGTGCTGTTCTCGGGCGACGGCGATTTCCGCTCGCTTGTCGAAGCGGTACAGCGCCGCGGCGTCCGCGTGACCGTCGTTTCCACGATCTCGAGCCAGCCACCGATGATCGCGGATGAATTGCGCCGCCAGGCCGACGTCTTCACCGATTTGGTCGAGCTGCAACCGAAGCTCGGCCGCGATCCGTCGGAGCGTCAGGCGCCGCGCGAGCCGCGCCACCATGCGCCCCAGTTCCTGCAGCGAGCTACCACTGTGGCACCTCGGCACGATGACGACGACTTCGAGGCCTGACATACAGTCTCGCGCCGAGCCCGCTTTATCCGGCGCGAACCAGGCCAGCGCAGAACCCGACCGCGATTGTCCGCTTTGTCCGCGGCTGGTCGATTATCGCTTGTCGGTGCGAGCACGCGAACCTGACTGGTTCAACGCCCCCGTCCCCTCTTTCGGCAACGCTGATGCCACCCTGCTGATTGTTGGCCTGGCCCCGGGCGTGCAGGGAGCCAACCGCACCGGGCGGCCGTTTACCGGCGATTACGCAGGCGATCTGCTTTACGCCACGTTGCTCAAATATGGCTTTGCCACGGGACACTACCAGGCTCGTCCCGACGACGGCTTGATCTTGCTCGATTGCCGCATCAGCAATGCTGTGCGCTGCGTGCCGCCGCAAAACAAGCCGCTGCCGGCGGAGATCAACACCTGCCGCGCATTCCTGAGCGCCACGCTGGCGGCGATGCCCCGGCTGCAAGCGATTGTCGCGCTCGGCCGCATCGCTCATGATTCCGTGGTGAAGGGGCTCGGTCTGCGCGCCAAGGCCGCACCCTTCGCGCACGGTGCGGTACACCGTGCCGGTGCGCTCAGGCTCTACGACAGCTATCACTGCTCCCGCTACAACACCAACACCCGCGTTCTGACACCCGAAATGTTCGAGAAGGTGTTCGCGCAGGTGCGCGCCGACGTGACCAGGCTCTGAATTTCTATCTCGCTTCCGTGAAGCGGATACCCATCATCTCTCCGTTTCGCCAGACCCGTTCGCATTCCCTCGGCGGCGAATTCGGGACCAGCGCGATACCGAAACGCTTCGGCAAGGTCAGACCAGAGGCGATCACAAGGCGCGCGCCGTCGTTGGAGATGTCCATGACCTGGCACTCCGATCTGCCTTTAAGGGTGTCGAGCACAAGCCACGCCCGTTGATGGCGGCGGCGCATGCGCCGAATGGCGCGTTTCTGTTTGATCCGCATGGCCAGAGCTAACCACCTCAAAGCTGAAATTGCCTTGAACCGATCGTTCAAAGTTTAACGGTCGGAGCCGAAACGCGCCGTGGCAGGAAACATCGTGCGCCGGCTATCGCGGAACGGGATTCGCCCTCAGCCACGAGAGCACGTCGCCCGCATTCCGGTCAGGCGGGAATACCGGATAGAATACGTGACTTATCCGGCCGTCGTCGACGATCAGCGTCAGCCGCCCGATCAGGGTAACCCCCGCGACCTCCATGGTCGGCAGATCGAGTGCGTGGGTCAGCGAAAGATTCTCGTCAGACAGCACGGCGAACGGCAGATGCAGGCGTGCAGCCATCTCGCTCTGGTAGTCGTGGTCCTGCGTCGACAGACCGAACACATGCCTTGCGCCGGCTGATTTCAGTTCAGCGAACAGATCGCGGAATGCGCAGGCCTGGGGCGTGCAACCCCGCGCGCCCGGGATCAGGTCCCAGTCGTCGACCAGACCGATTTTGCCTGGCTCGCCGGTGCGCGGATAGGCGAAAACCACCGTTCGACCCTTCAGCTCCGACAGCCGCACCGATGAACCGTCGGTTGCGATCAGATCGAGCGGCGGAATCGTTTGTCCTGGCAAGTTCCGCGCGGCGCCATCGTCGGCCGGCGCCGGAATCTTGCTCCAATCGACCTTGAGCAGATGCTTCTGGTTCATCGCATCACTTCTGCTTCACCCATCGAGGCCCGCCAAGCAGTTCACACCTCAGGGTGACGAAATCCGTTATCCCCTCGCCCGCAGCAACCGGCCTTTCTCGCGTCCCCAGTCACGCTTCTTCTCGGTCTCGCGCTTGTCGTGCAGCTTCTTGCCCTTGGCGACCGCCAGCAGCAGCTTGGCTCGTCCGCGTTCGTTGAAATAGAGCTTGAGCGGAATCAGCGTCATGCCCTCACGATCGACCGCGCCCATCAGCTTGTTAATCTGCTTTTTGTGCAACAGCAGCTTGCGTGGCCGCTTTGGCTCATGATTGAAGCGGTTTGCCTGCAGGTACTCCGGGATGTTGGCGTTGATCAGCCAGATCTCGCCATTTTTCGAATCGGCGTAGGATTCGGCAATCGTGCTCTTGCCGCGGCGGATCGACTTGACCTCGGTGCCGGTCAGCGCAATGCCAGCCTCGACGGTATCCTCGATCGCATAGTTGAACCGCGCCTTGCGATTTTCAGCGACCACCTTGATCGCGCGCTCGTTCTTCTCGGCCATACCTAAAACCTCCGGGCGTCGCTTTTCAAGGACGGCGACGACGCCCGATCCTTCAGTGTCTCGATTTTGAAGTTCGCATGTCCTTGCAGCAATCTCTGATGCGAACTTCGAAATCAAAGAGACACTAGTAAATCTATCACTCGGTGTGGTTTTGGATCGAAAGTTCTCTTAACGGACTCGCCGCAACAATGAAGAGAACTTTCGATCCACCACACCAGGCATTGCGCTATTTCTTCGTTTTCAAGAGATCGCGGATTTCGGTCAGGAGTTCTTGCTCGCGGGTCGGCTTCGGCGCCGCCGCGGATGCCGTCTCGTCCTTGCGCTTCAGCCTGTTCATTCCTTTGATGACGATGAACAGCACGAAGGCGACAATCAGGAAGTTCAGCGTCAGAGTCAGGAAGTTGCCCCAGGCCAGTACCGCGCCCTGTTTCTTGGCATCGGCCAGGTTCGAGGCATTCACCGTCTTGGACAGCGGCGTGAAATAGTTCGAGAAGTCGAGGCCGCCCGTGACGGCGCCGATGATCGGCATGATGATGTCGGCCACTATCGAGGAGACGATGCCCCCGAACGCGGCACCGATAATGACGCCGACGGCGAGATCGACGACATTTCCCTTCATCGCAAATTCGCGAAATTCTTTCAGCATCGCTGTGCTCCCGATATTTCGCCGCTGCGCGCCGTACCAGCCATTCAACCCAAGTGAGCGATCAGGCCTCAGTTAAGCAAACCCGCATGAACCATGGCATCCCGAATGACCTTTCCGGTCGGCGGCGTCACCGGCATCAGTGGCTGACGCACGACCTCATCGAGCCGGCCGAGCAGCTTAAGGCCGTGCTTGGCTCCGGCGACGCCCGGCTCCTTGAAAATGGCGTCGTGCAGCGGCACCAGCCGGTCCTGAAACTTGAGACCGGTGGCATAGTCTCCCTTGAGCACCGCGGACATCAAGCTCGCACACAACTTTGGTGCCACATTGGCGGTTACCGAGATGCAGCCGTGTCCACCCGCCGCCATATAGGCGAGCGCCGTCATGTCCTCGCCCGACAACTGGATGAAGTCCGGTCCCATTGCTTGGCGCTGCAGAGAGACCCGCGCCAGATTGGCGGTGGCGTCCTTGACGCCAGCGATATTCTTCAACTCGAACAGCCGCGCCATCGTCTCCACGGCGAGATCGACGACCGAGCGCGATGGAATGTTATAGACGATGATCGGGATGCCGATCGCGTCATTCACCGCCTTGAAGTGATGGTACATGCCTTCTTGCGTCGGTTTGTTGTAGTACGGCGTCACCACCAGCACCGCGTCGGCGCCGGCCTTCTCGGCATGAAGAGCCAGATCGACCGCCTCGCGGGTTGAATTCGAGCCCGCGCCCGCAATCACCGGAACCCGACCCTTCGCCTCGTTGATACACCATTCCACCACCTTGCGGTGCTCGTCGTGGCTCAGCGTCGGACTCTCGCCGGTTGTGCCGACCGGCACGAGTCCGTGGACGCCCTCATCGATCTGCCAACTCACCAAGCTGCGGAAGGCGGCCTCATCGACGGAGCCGTTCTTGAACGGCGTCACCAGGGCGGTATACGACCCATGGAACTTCGCCTTGCTTGCCATTATCCGCTCCAACACGTTGCGCGGCTTCGCTATCTGCCGAATTCGAAGCCGCATCAGTCATATCGGGTCTGACGCTGCTCCGAAAGGTCCGCCCCCAAAGCGCAGCCGCGATTTTGCCGCGGTCAGGGCGCACACGACCTGACGCCCGAATTTTAGTATTTTGTCCACATGTTCAATGAAATAGTAATGGGATCTTAGGGGCCTGCGTAATTCGCCGAGAGGGATTGCCGTGACGTTGCTTGCTCGTGCATCAAGGTTGCGAACGACGGCTTTGGGCGCAAGCCTCGTACTCGCGGCCGGGCTCTGGGCCGGGACCGCGAATGCGGAGAAGGCGAAGACCGAGAAAGCCGCCAAGACCGAGAAGGCTGCCAAGACTCCAGCATCGAAGCCACAGCCGGCTTCGCACCGTGCTGTTCCGAAGACGATCACCAGCCAAGCGCATCGCAAGACCTCTCCCCCAGCACATGGCAAGACCTCTGCCCCGGACAAGGCCAGGGCCACCGTAGCTCCGGCAATTCAACCGGCCACACGCCAGCACGCAACGCTTCCGCCACCGTCGAAGCGCAAGCCCGTCCCGGAAGCTGCGATGGCAGCGACGTCATCAACATCGCGCGCCGATCTTGAAGCACTTCAGAACGTCATCGACCTGACTCGCAAGCGTCAGACGTCCGACGCCACGCAGGTCGAGTCCAGCATGACAGACCCGGTGGCGCGCAAGCTCGCCGAGTGGATCATCTTGCGCAGCGAGGACAACGGCGCGCCGACCGAACGCTACCGCGCCTTCATCACAGCCAATCCGAGCTGGCCGTCGCAGACATTCCTGCGCCGGCGCGCGGAAGCTGCGCTGTGGGACGATCGTCGCGACGACGCCACAGTGCTGGCCTGGTTCGAAAACGAACAACCGCAGTCGGCCAAGGGACGGTTCGCACTGGCGCGCGCCCTGCTCGCGCGCGGCGACCGCGCCAACGCCGTGCAGCTGGTCCGCGAAGCTTGGCGGACCGATTCGATGTCGGAACCGGTCGAGGAAAAAGCGCTGGAAGTGTTCGGGGCACTGCTAACGCCGGGCGATCAGAAAGCCCGGATGGATTATCTGCTTTACGGCCGCGAAAGCGATGCGGCGGTGCGTGCGGCAAAGCGGCTCGGAAGCGCCGAGGTCGCCCTCGCCAGGGCGCGGATTGCCGCCGACCACAAATCCTCCAACTTGCGCGCACTGCTCGAAAACGTACCGCGCGAGCTGCATGGCGACCCCGGCTACGTTTTCGCCCGCATCCAGCTTTTGCGCCGCGAGGAGAAGTTCGCGGAAGCCGCTCGGCTTATGTTGAATGCGCCGCGGGATCCCAACCGGCTTTACAATGTCGACGAATGGTGGATCGAGCGGCGCCTGCTTGCGCGCAAGATGATCGACGTCGGCGACTATCGCACCGCCTATCTTATTGCGCGCGATGCGGCGCTCCCCGCACGGGATATCTATAAAACCGAACAGGAGTTCACCGCCGGCTGGATCGCCCTGCGTTTCCTGAAGGATCCCAACACCGCCGCCCGCCATTTCGCCCGCATTGGCGTCGGCAGCGTCAACCCGACCGCGCTGGCGCGGGCCGGCTACTGGCAGGGCCGCGCCGCTGAGGCCGCGGGCCGCGTTCAGGATGCCCGTCACGCCTATGCTGCGGCGGCAGAGCAGTCCACCAGCTACTACGGCCAGCTCGCGCGCGCGAAGCTCGGACTGCCGCAGATCGAATTGCGCGGCGTCCCCGGCAGCCGGTCGCGCGGCGTCGAACGGCTGGAGATCGTGCGCGCCGTCCAGCTTCTTTATGCGATCGGCAAAGGCGAATTCGCGCTCCCGATCTTTGCCGACATGGGCGAAAACGGCGACCCCGATGCGGTGCTGGGACTGGGTGAACTCGCCGCACGTCACGGCGATGCGCGAGGTATGCTGCTGGCCGGCAAGGCTGCGCTCAATCGTGGATTGCCGTTCGATTTCTATGCCTATCCCGTCAGCGGGATTCCGCCGTTCAAATCGATCGGACCGGATATCGAACGCAGCATCGTCTATGCGATCGCCCGGCAGGAAAGTGCCTTCAATCCGTCGGTGGTGTCGCCGGCCCATGCCTATGGCTTAATGCAGGTGACGCCGGATGCGGGACGATACGTCTGCAAGAAATACGGCGTCGGCTTCGACCTCCAGCGCATGAAGAACGAGCCCGCTTACAACGCTGCGCTCGGCGCAGCGGAACTCGGAGGCCTGCTCGAGGACTATCGCGGCTCCTACATCATGACCTTCGCGGCCTACAACGCCGGGCGCGGCAGCGTGAAAAAATGGATCGAGCGTTACGGTGATCCACGCGATCCCGCAGTCGACGCGGTGGACTGGGTCGAACTGATCCCGTTCTCGGAGACGCGCAACTACGTGCAACGCATCATGGAAAACCTGCAGGTCTATCGCGCGCGCTTCGGCGGCGGCTCCAAGTTGCAGATCGAGGCGGACCTGCACCGTGGCGCCACCGAATAGCGCGAGATATACCCGGGCTAACTGCTCATGCCGGCGCTTAAGCGATGAGGCAGTCTTCGCGCAAATGGCGCGGCCGGCCGCCCGATTTATCGCCGATAAGTCCTTCGTGCATCAGGGTATGCAGCGGGATCGTCTTCCAGGAAACGATAGAAGGGATTCACGTCACAATACGCGCGGCGACCAGAGGCCGTCGCGAGACATTGCTGATAGGTGTCGAAGCTGCAATCCCCCACACCACTATCGTAATATTCGCCCTTGATGCAATACGGGTAATCCCGGGCCTGCGCCACTGACGGAGCCAAAACAAGAAACGAGACAGCAGCACCGGTGCATACGGTCATGAGCAAAAATTTGGGAATCGTCACCATGTGATTGACCATCCGTATCCGCTTATCCATTTCAGACGTTCGCTTGGCCTCAAGCACTTGCTTATAGTGCGAACGCGTCGAATCCACTATCATCGCCTTAGGTATCACAGCAATTTGCTGGGAAGAATGGGCCTCGATTGAACTGTCACGCCCCGGCTCTGTGCTGGCGTTCACGTCTTGAAACTTGAACCGGGTCAAGGGCGGGATGTTTGGGACAGCGGCCAAGCCGCGGTTCTAACGACCAGCCGGTCACGAAGCGTCGAAACGCGCTTCATCGTCAATCTTTGTTTCGGCTCCGCGGCCCCCCCCCCCCGCGACTTACAGGGATTTTGCGACCACCTCTGTCTCGCGGCAATACAAAGCCTCCGGCAATTTTCCGCCGGTGGTTCAAATTCAAATATCGTTACCAGGAGCGCTGCGCGCGGAACATCACAGTCCAGGTGTCCTGATCCTTCAGGGTATAATTACCCGCGGGCTTGCCAATAGCGGGATAGGCTACAAAAGCTGCCGTACCTTCATACTTCTGATCCAGCATGGTGTAGAGCGCTTCGGTCGTGAAGGTCAGGTTCCTGACCGGAGTCCATCGGAGGTTCGCTCCAATCTGCCCAATGTTATAGTCCGGGTTGCAAGTGGTGACACCCAGACCGATGGCAGCAGGAATCGTCACGCCGCACATGAAGGCTTTGGCCGCGCCGGTGTAGCTCACTGCAGCGAAGGCGCCGAAAACCGAGCTAGCCCAATGCTCGTTCCAATTGTGATTGAATGCGCCGCGCATGCCCCAGGTCGAGACCAGCTGAAGCTGGCCGCCAGGACCAAACACCGCATCTGGCGCAAAGCCATATCCAATGCCGGTTATGCCGGTATAGATCATGTTGACACCCGCCCCTGCAGCCAGGTCCTGGATGTTGTAACGGGTCGCGCCATTGGTGTAGACGCCCTGAAAGTCGAGCGTGTCGCCCGGTCCGGTCGGGAGGTTCTTAATTGATAGAGCGAGCTGACCGGCCCAACCCCACTTGTCTCGCGGACCGCCACTTGCTTGATCGGTATAGTAGGCAGGATTGTTGTTGTGAGCCGCAACCGACGCTTGGAACGAGCCCCAGGCCTGATCGACGCGAAGTTGACCCACGACCTCAGGAACGGTGGTCCCACCGTAATCATTCGAGCCGTAGCCAAAGTTCGCAGTACCGAAGATCGCGGTCGGCGCTACCCCGAGGTTTAGAATGCCAGCCTGGAAGTATTGGGTGGGATCCTGCACGGCGATCGTGCCCGACACCCCGTTGCCGAACTCTGCAGTATAGGCGAACTGGTTCACGCCGATAATACCGCCGCCGCCGCCGACGAGACCGTCGAAGATGTTGTTGCCTAGATAGTTTCCCCACGGAGTGGCGAACTGAGAGGCAGCTCTACCCATCGTGAAGCCGGCGAACTGGATGAAGGCGTAGTACACGCCTAGCTGGCCACCGGAGACGGCGCCGTTGCCGCTGGCTCCGGACGGAGCCGAATTATAGATCGTCGCACCGGTACCGTCACCGGCATAACCGCCCGAGGTCCAGGTGAAGACCGTATCGGAATAGGTGCGGACCACACCGTACTCAGTGGCGGTGCGGGTATCGACGGTTAGATCTGCGCGAGACCGCCAGGTGAAACCATTGGTGAAACGGTTCTGCGCACCGCCGGCACCCGTGGTGTTACCGGCAAACATCAAGTTGGTGTTGATGCCCATGTCTGCACGTACATAGCCGCCCAGCTTGATGCAGGTGTCAGTGCCGGGGATATAGTAGAAGCCTGCGCCGTATAGGGAGCAAATCTTCACGTATTCGACCGCCTTGGCCTTCAATGGAAGGTCAGCAGCCTGTGCCCCGCTCATGACGACAAGACCTGCCGCCGAGCCAAGGAAAAGGCTCTTCATCGATTTCATCTTAACCCTCCAAGTTGCTCTGCAGCGCAGGTCGCGTACCGCTGTATAAGCACTCGAAGAAAATCCCAGAAGATAGTTAAGAGAGTATTCTTGCGCACGACAAGCTGCCCCGCAGAGAGCACAATTAGTGTCCTTGGATAGCCATGCATGCGGCTTGCTTAAGCGACTGAAGAGTCCGGCGGGATCAGGCGACAACACTAAGCAAGCTCGTGCAATTGCGGTCCTGCAATCAACGATGCGGCCTTTATTTGAGCAAATGCACTCGGTTCGGCCGAAAAACCCAAGATGTTGACCGCCCGTCCCGTTACGCGAACAAGAAGCTTTGGTCCTTCATCTTCGGAGGGGCTTCCGGGCCACGCGAACTGAGGGACCAGCCGCCTAACTGCATGATGATGGCCAAGGCTTGGCCCATTAAGACTCGGCCCGTTGCGGCATCTCGTCTCGGTCGTCATTTTTGTATCGGTCGCCGGCGCGCCGCGAATTACCGGGATTGCATCACAATCTTCGCCTCGCGCAAAACAAAACCCCCGGCAGTTTCCCGCCGGGGGTTCTCTCAGAATTGTCAGACGACCTGTATTACCAGGTGCGCTGAGCGCGCAACATGACGGTCCAGATGTTCTGATCCTGCAGGGCATAGGTATTTGGCGGCTTGGCAACGGTATTGCTTGCCGCATTCGTTGTCGTGCCGACGTACTTCTGATCCAGCATGGTATAGAGACCTTCCGCCGTGAAGGTCAGGTTCTTGACCGGAGTCCAAGCCAGATTCGCACCGATCTGAGCGATGTTGTAGTCCGGATTACACGTGGTAAGTGCGTTCCCGCGCAGGGTGCTGACCGTACCATTCACCCCATTGCACATAAGAGCCTTGGCTGTGCCATTGTAGCTAACAGACGCGTAGGCGCCAAACAGCGAACTCTTCCAGTACGGGTTCCAGTTGTGGTTGAAGGCGCCACGCATGCCCCATGTCTGGACCAGCTGCTGCGATCCACCCGCGAACACCGAGTCAGGAGCAAAGCCGAGGCCGACGCTCGTTACGCCACCGTAGAGCGTGTTGGCCCCAGCCGGGGTGCCCAGTTCCTGGATGTTGTAACGGGTTGCACCGTCCGTATACACGCCCTGGATGTTGATCGTGTCACCCGGTCCGGTCGGGATGTTCTTGATCGACAGAGCGAGCTGACCGGCCCAACCCCACTTGTCGCCGGGACCAGTGAAGGGATCCGCGCCAAAGGTATTCACGCCATAGTAAGCGGCATTGTTGTCATGCGCCGCAACCGACACCTGGAACAGACCCCAGGCCTGATCGACGCGGAGTTGGCCAACCACGTCGGGAGCTTTCGTACCAGCGTAGTCGCTTGCGCCGTAGCCGAAGTTGCCAGCCGCCGCTGCGCCGAGGTTGTTGACGCCGGCCTGGAAGTATATGGTCGGATCCTGCGCGGCGATCGTGCCCGACACCCCGTTGCCGAACTCTGCGGTGTAGGCGAACTGGTTCACGCCACCCGAGAACGCGCCGCCACCGCCGACAAGAGCGTCGCTGATGTTGCCCGGCTGGTGTCCCCATGGCGCGCTGAATTGCGAGACAGCTTTACCGATCGTGAATCCGGCGAACTGAATGAAGGCGTAGTTCAGGCCGATCTGGCCGCCGGAGACGGCGCCGTTGCCGCTTGCTCCAAGCGGAGCAGAGTCATACGCAGTCGTACCCAAGCCTGAGTACTGGCCCGAGGTCCACGTGAAGACCGTATCGGCGTAGGTGCGGACCACGCCGTATTCCGTAGCGGTGCGGGTATCGATGTTCAGGTCTGCACGCGACCGCCAGGTGAAGTCGTTGCTGAGACGGTTCTGCGCACCAGCGACACCATTGGTGTTGCCGCCGACCGGCGACGAACCCGCGTTGATCCCCATGTCAGCACGGATATAGCCGCCCAGCTTGATGCAAGTGTCGGTGCCCGGGATGTAATAGAAGCCCGCGCCGTACAGGGAGCAGATCTTCACGTATTCGACCGCCTTGGCCTTCAACGGAAGATCAGCGGCCTGTGCCCCGCTCATGGCGACCAGACCCGCCGCCGAGCTGAGGAAAAGGCTCTTCATCAATTTCATTTTAACCTCCAAGTTGCTCTGTAGGGCAGGTTCCGGATCCGCTGAGCGCATATCGCTCGAAGAAACGTTCCCTCAGTCCCTGACTAACCGCCTAGCCGTTTCGCGCTTGTCGAACACTTCCGCTCAACGCGAGGGACTCAAGCGAACCACCCAAAAACAGCGAACTACTAAAACGGGACGACCTCGGGATGCCCCCCTCCGTCGTGTGATCACAATTACCGAACCGCCCTGCACACGCAATAAAGGAACGTCTCAGAATAGAACGCGTCCAACCGTTTTTGACGGTGTGTTGCACAAACACCACGCCCTCCCGTTGCAGACAGCCAAACAACTCGTTGTTTTGTCGTATATTTTATAAAACGGGTCTTCGAAGCTGCGGGAGCGGTGGACTCACCGTCTTGCCAGCAGTTGCCGGCCTGGACGCTCAATCCTGACGAATCACCGACCACATCGTGCGGCCTGATTCGACAGGCTTTCGATGCCTGTTTTGCGCTGCAAATTCCCGACCAATGCGGCAAGGTCGAGAGTCATCGACAATATAACGACCCCGCAGGTGTGGCGGGGGACGATTCTGGCGCGCGACGGTCAGATCTCACGATCCGGCGCTTGCGGCTGGCGAGCGTGTCGGGCATATCGGCAGCAACGGAGCTGTGGCCGAGTGGCTGAAGGCGGCGGTTTGCTAAACCGTTATAGGGTTGTAAAGCCCTATCGAGGGTTCGAATCCCTCCGGCTCCGCCATCCCAAAAGAAGCAAGGTCGTCCGGGGACACACGATCTCCTGCGGTTTCTCCAGGTTATGACGGAGGCGCGGCTTCGGTCGACCAGGCCGAGGGGCGCTACGCTATTCGCCACCTTCGGTTCCGCAAGTGCAGCCTGCCCTCGCCGACATCGAAGCGGTCATTGCTTCTGATAGCCCAGGGAGATGCGCTCACACTTCGGGCGACCATAAACCAAACGACCGGGCGCAAATCTGAAGCGCACGCCGACATTACCGCGGACAGCTTCCAAGGATGCCATTCGCTTTGTTCAGCGAGCTGATCGAGAAGCAAAGCGCCGGGAACGTCAACGCCGTACTCACGGATCTTGATGGCGCTCTTCAACTTGATCCAAAACAGAAACGGCACCGTACGTCGTCGTCATTTTCGCTGGGCATGGCGTCGAAACAGGCGGCGTCAACTACCTCATTACGGTTGATGCAAGCTGGAGAGCGGCAAGAAGCTGCGATCCGATGCTCTATGCCTGAAGGATCTTGCAGCGGCTGCGAGCAACGCAAGGCATGGATCGCTCGTCATCGTAGACGCCTGTCGCGACGATCTCTTCGTTGAGGCCCGAGCCGTTGCGGCGTCGCGCAACTCTGAAGCGAAACCGCCGATGCCGATTCCGAAGAGACTACAGGGCGGTGGCGCAACACCGACGCCCGCCACGCAACAACGTCGGCGCGTGTCGCCAAGCGGGCCGAGGGACACCAGACGCTCGGTCGCGTGCGGCACAGCTTCCGCTGCGCCTTTGCTGCCCTAGAAATTTGCCCGGAAGATCGCCTGAGCGTGGATCAATGAACCGTCATCCATGCCCGCGCATCTCGCTGCGCCGCGACAATCTCGGCCTCGGACATCAGCGCTGCAACTTCGCGGCGCATTGCGATCGCTTCGGCGTGGCCTTTGAGCGCCGCGAGATTGAACCATTTATGCGCGGCCACCAGATCGACCAGGCCGGCCCGACCGCTGGCCCAGTACAGGCCGCGTTCGAACAGAATATCCTGGATGGCGTCGGCGCCCACCGGCACCACCGTATCGAAGTCGATTTGCCCCTGAAACATCGCTCTGTTCCTTTTTATAACCGCCCTGCTCCGAGCGCGGCCCATCCACCTGTTGTCGCCCCACCGGTCCCGACCGCCGTTCGCCGGCGTGCCGTCCTGACGCGCAGACCATGGAGGTAAAATTTGAAGAGCAGTTTAAGCATCGCGATGAATCGAACGTGAACGCTCCCCAGGTGCAGGCATCGCACAGATTCAAAAAGCCCTTATTAGACGGAGGCTTTTGAGCTTTCATACAATTCGATTTACCGTCCCATTTGGCAAACCGGTAACCATCGCCACAGTCGGTATCGGACCGCGCGCCCTCAGAATCACCGAGCGACAACGCCGTGAGAACCGAGATTGCACACGGCACAGCGGCGACGACTCGAAATGTATTGATAGGGAAACTGCAACACCGGGGCTGAGCCACGCCGGTGGCAGGACGAGGGCGTCGGTGAACACGTCAGGACCAACTCTCACCGCAGCCGAGGCCGCTGGTGATCGCGGACATTTATATTATATCCGCATCGAACGAAGACCGCCGATGATATTCACCGCGCTCTTCCGTCGGACCGGTTGTCTCGGGAGTTCCGAAACCGACGACCCGACCGTTTGACCTGATGTCTCGCCGACACCCTCTTTCGTCGACCGGAGCCTGAATTGAAAATCTGCTTGTGGGAAACAAACTCTCTTCGGCTCCCGCGACGCCGCCGGCTCAAGCCGCCGGCGATTCCATAAGGCGAGCTTACTTCTTCTTCTTGGCGACCTTGCGGGTCTTCTTTGCAGTCTTCTTCACTGCGCTCTTCGCCTTCTTCGCCTTCTTCGCCTTTGCCTTCTTCGCCTTCTTGGCCATGTTGCCCTCCAGAGTTAATGAGATGGCTTAGTCGCTACATGCACTCGGGAATCGAAGTGCACATCATTCGAATACACCAACACATTGAAAAAAACAGTGTCCCGCTTAAGGAAGTGTTGACGGACCAATGCCGTCACGACGACGACACGTTTCACGATGACGCGTGGATTCGCCGATGAGCGACGCGAGCAACTCGTGAAAAGCCGACACTGGTAATTATCGCGATTTCAGAAAGAGGCTGCGCCGCAATGGCATCCTGCATTTCGAAAATTGATGACGGACGCACGGCAAACATCGCACCGAGTCGCCATGACGATGAAAGTCGCTATAGCGCGGACTCCGAGTCGCAACTTTTGGCAATAAAAATATTTTTGCGATAACCTTGGGAATTGCCGTTCGGAGCCCGCGAAAGTGCGCTTCTTGCGAATCGTAAAATCCGATTCGCAAAATTGATCCAGCGACCGCAGCCCTGTTGCCGAGCCTCGCCAACACGCCAGCGCACGCGAACGCAACCTCAAATTTGCGACGAGCAGACGAACTGTCGTGTCGGCCGATATCTATTCCGCGTTCCGCGCAGTATCCTTCGAACAACTCGGGCCACTCACCAAGCCGACCATACAAGCGTGCCGTCGCATCGATGCCGACAGAATGAGCGAATGCAAATGCGCACGGAGTCGAAGCGCCGGTTAGAGCATTTTCCGGCTAAGTGAAATCCGGTTAGCCGTAAGAAAGTGCTCTCAATCGATAACTTGCGCTTATTCATATCGTAAAATCGGTATCCACTTTTGCGGAATACGCGCTGGAGACCGCCGAAGACGATTACAGACCGAGCTTGGTCTTGAGCAGATCGTTCACAGCTTGCGGATTGGCCTTGCCGCCGGACGCCTTCATCACCTGACCGACGAACCAGCCGATCATCTGCGGCTTATCGCGAACTTGCGCGGCCTTGTCCGGGTTGGCGGCGACGATGTCGTCGACCGCCTTCTCGATCGCGCCCATGTCGGTGACCTGCCTCATTCCGCGCGCTTCGACCAGCTCCCGCGGGTCACCACCCTCGGTCCAGACGATCTCGAACAGATCCTTGGCGATCTTGCCGGAGATGGTTCCCTCGCCGATCAGGTCGACGATCGCGGCGAGCTGAGGTGCTGATACCGGCGACGCCGCGATGCCCCGGCTTTCCTTGTTGAGCCGTCCGAACAGTTCGTTGATGACCCAGTTGGCAGCAAGCTTGCCGTCGCGGCGCGCGTTCGCGAGCCTGGCCAGCACCGCCTCATAGAAGTTGGCGCTCTCATGCTCGCTGACCAGCACGGACGCATCATATGGCGACAGACCGAAGTCACCGATAAACCGGATCTTCTTCTGGTCCGGCAATTCCGGCAGATCGGCCTTCAGCGCCTCGACGAAGCCTTGCGAGAATTCCAGCGGTAGCAGGTCGGGGTCCGGAAAATAGCGATAGTCGTGCGCCTCTTCCTTGGAGCGCATCGCACGGGTCTCGCCTTTGTCCGGATCGAACAGCCGGGTTTCCTGGTCGATGCTGCCGCCGTCTTCGAGAATGCCGATCTGGCGCCGCGCCTCGTATTCGATCGCCTGACCGATGAAGCGGATGGAATTGACGTTCTTGATCTCGCAGCGGGTACCGAACGGCTCGCCGGGCCGGCGCATCGAGACGTTGACGTCGGCGCGCAGGCTGCCCTTCTCCATGTCACCGTCGCAGGTACCGAGATAGCGCAGGATCGCCCGCAGTTTTGTCACATAGGCCTTGGCCTGTTCCGACGAGCGCATATCGGGCTTGGATACGATTTCCATCAGCGCTACGCCGGAGCGGTTCAGATCAATCGCGCTCATGTCGGTGTGCTGGTCGTGCAACGACTTGCCGGCGTCCTGCTCAAGGTGCAGCCGCTCGATGCCCACCGCGATGCTCGCGCCGTCCGCCAGATCGACCACGACCTCGCCCTCGCCGACGATCGGCGACTTGTACTGGCTGATCTGATAGCCCTGCGGCAGGTCGGGATAGAAATAGTTCTTGCGGTCGAACACCGAGCGCAGGTTGATCTGCGCGTTCAGCCCCAGCCCGGTGCGCACGGCCTGCCGGACGCATTCCTCGTTGATGACCGGCAGCATTCCGGGCATCGCCGCATCGACCAGCGAGACGTGGCTGTTGGGCTCGCCGCCGAAGGCGGTCGAGGCGCCCGAAAACAACTTTGCATTGGATGTGACCTGGGCATGGACTTCAAGCCCGATCACCATCTCCCAGTCGCCGGTGGCGCCCTTGATCAAGTTCGACGGTTTGACAGGTGCGTTCATGCGCGGCTTTTACCCCGGGGATTGCGACGGGAAAACCCCCGTCAGGATCAATTGAGTCGGCAAGCTCGGGCTTGCTCACATGCTGCCGGCAAACGCGCGGAATACAGAGCTCGCCCGCAGCGCATCGCGACCGGCGGCGATCACGTCGTCCACCTGCTGCGGCGGCAGATGGAAGCGGGTCGGAACGGTTTCCAGGCTGGCAGCGCGCGCGGGATCGAGCTGATCGAAACCGATCCTCCCCACGAACAGTTTCAGGTCGCGACAATTCCAACCCGGACGCGCGCCGTACCGGGCACGGTCCGCAGCCGACAGGCCGCAGCGCCAGTGGATCAGCGCTGCCTGCCAATCACCCATGGTACGCTCGAACGCGGTGTAGCCCGCGCCGACGCTGGCATCGATGGCGGTATCCGCCGCTGCCTTGACCAGATCAACGCCGTTCGGACCTTCCACGGTATTGATCCAGTTCCCTGCAACTCCGGTTTTGGCATCTATTACCAGAAACAGCCCGCGCCGAAGTTTGACGGCCCGCTCCGGCGATAGTGGATCGTAGGGCGTGCTCGCCGACAGCCGCGCGATGGTGAAGCCGGACAAGCCATAGTTGTCGACCAGGCCACCGTCGAGCAGCTTGATGTAGGGAATTTCGCCGTCGTGATAACGGCTGACCGCTTTCGCAAACGCGCTCAGCATCGGCGGCGCGTTGCGATCGTCGCGCGCTTTGACGATCCATGCCGGCAGCGGATCGTTGCACCGGCCGGGAAAAGTCTGAATCACCACCGGCGCAAACGCAACGGGCACCGCAGCCGACGGCGCAACCGCATTCGCCAGCGGATAAGACGCGAGGTCGCTGCACATCGCCCGGAACGCAGTCACGCCGAAGACGAAGGGCGTGCGATTATAGATGTCGGAGGCGTTGATCCACACCCGCGGACGCACCGTCTTGCGAAGATCGGCGAAGGTCGCGCCATGAAACAGATTGGCGTCGAGCCAGCGCGGCAGGCCACGGGAGTCATTGATTCCGCCGGCAAACGCCTTGCTCAAGGTCGCGAGGTTGAGGTCGGTTTGGAGCCCCTCCTCGGCATTGCGCAGCAGGAACTTTTCGCGGAAGTCGGCCAGCGCCGCACGCTTGCGCAACCCATAATATGCGGCCGTCACCGACCCTCCGGACACTCCGGAAATAAAATCGAGCCGATCAAGCATCGCCGCGCCGCCGCCGCGCACCGGCGTCTGCGCCATTGCTTCCAACACACCGAAGGAAAAGGCCGCGGCCCGTGTGCCTCCGCCAGAGAACGACAGCCCAACCAGGTCGTCATCGACCGCCGCCCGCTCCTCAACTTTTTCGTGAAGCTGGCCCGCGAGATCGGCGCTGCTGCCCGGCTGATTGACCGGCGCATTCTGGATCGATGCGCAACCAAGCAACACCGCGCCCAATCCGATGACGGCAAATGCTGCTGAACGCATGGTCGTGCAATGCCCTGCCAATGTCGCCAAAGACGCGAACGGCTGAAATGAGGTGCTGGCTGACGAACGATCCGCGCCGCGCCGCGCCGTTAACCGCCCCCGCCGCCCAGCAACTCCGCGACGATTTGCCCCCATTCTTCCTCGGACGAATTTTTCGCAAACGGCTTGTCCGCGCGGCGATACCAATAGGCGGCGTTGCCGATCTCGCGCCCCTCAAACCGATGCAGGTAGGCGTGCACCCAGGCGGCCTCCGAACCCACCACCGGCTGCACGAGGACGTGCGCCTTGTTCCAGTCTCCCTTGGCGGCCCACCACATTGCTGCGAGCGGCACCGAAACGCCCTGTGGCGGCTCCGCATTCGTCAAGCTGGCTTTGAAAGCATCCGGTGTCACCACCAAACCTCCGGCGTAAAACGGCCTGCCGCCTGCTCGATGATCTCGCCAAGAGAAAGGAGCGCCTCTTCATCGAACGGACGGCCGATCAGTTGTAGCCCAAGCGGCAACCCTTGCGCATCTTTGCCGGCGGGCACAGCCAGGCCCGGCAGGCCCGCCATGTTCGCCGTCACCGTGAAGATGTCATTGAGATACATCTCGATCGGATCGGAGCCGGCTTTCTCGCCGATGCCGAAGGCGGCGGACGGCGTCGCGGGAGTCAGGATCGCGTCGATACCGGCAGCATAGCAATCCTCGAAATCCTTCTTGATCAAGGTGCGAACCTTTTGCGCACGGAGGTAATAGGCGTCGTAGTAGCCTGCGGACAAAACATAGGTGCCGATCATAATACGACGGCGGACCTCCGCGCCAAAGCCCTTCGCACGCGTATTTTCATACATTTCGACAATGTTGCGCCCCTCGGCGCGGGCGCCGTAACGGACGCCATCGTAGCGCGCGAGGTTGGACGACGCCTCGGCGGGCGCGACGATGTAGTAGGCGGGCAGCGCGTATTTCGTATGCGGCAGCGATACCTCAACCAGCTCGGCGCCCGCGGCTTTCAGCCACTCGGCGCCTTGCGTCCACAGCTTTTCGATTTCAGCTGGCGCGCCGTCGAGCCGATACTCTTTCGGGATTCCGATCTTCATTCCCTTCACGGATTTACCGATCGCGGCTTCATAATCGGGCACCGCACGATCGACCGAGGTTGTATCCTTCGGGTCGTGGCCAGCCATCGAGCGCATCAGGATCGCGGCGTCGCGCACGGTGCGCGCGATCGGCCCAGCCTGATCGAGCGACGACGCAAACGCGACGATGCCCCAGCGCGAGCAGCGTCCGTAGGTCGGCTTGATGCCGACCGTGCCGGTGAAGGCGGCGGGCTGACGGATCGAGCCGCCGGTATCGGTCGCGGTCGCGCCCAGACACAATCCCGCGGCAACAGCCGAGGCGGACCCACCCGATGAGCCACCGGGGACCAGCTTTGCATCGGACCCCTGCCGCCGCCACGGGTTGACCACGGGGCCGAAGCGCGAGGTCTCGTTCGACGAGCCCATCGCGAATTCGTCGTTGTTGAGCTTGCCAAGCATCACGGCGCCATCGCGCCAGAGCTGCGACGTCACGGTGGATTCATAGGGCGGCTTGAAATCATCGAGAATATGCGAACATGCCGTAGTCCGCGCGCCTTCCGTCGCGAACAGATCCTTGACGCCGAGCGGAAGACCGTTAAGTGGTCCGCCCTCGCCTTTGGCGATCCGCATGTCGGCCTCGCGCGCCATCGCCCTCGCCTGCTCCGGCGTCTCCAACACATAGGCGTTCAGCACACGCGCACGTTCGATCGCCGCGAGATGTGCGTCGGTCAATTCGAGCGCCGTGAATGATTTGTTCGCGAGGCCGTCACGGGCCTCGGCCAGCGTGAGCGAAGTCAGGTCCGTCATTTAACAACCGCGCTGCAAAAGAATGGCGATAGCGTCCTGTCGTTCCTGGGATCAGCGGCTCTCATTTTGTCGGCCGCCTGGAGCTTGTCGAGAACAGCCTCCATGGCCTTGTCCAGATCGGCAGTGTCGCCCTGACGCTCCATGGCGTCGAGGTAATCCATATAGGCCCGATAGGCCGTTTCATCGCCGCAGAGCAGACACATGGGTTCAAAACCTGTTATTCGACGACCTTCGGCACCAGAAAGAAGTGGTCATCCGTCACCGGCGCGTTTGCGACGATCTTGTCGGCGATCTCGCCTTCATTCACCACGTCAGCCCGTTTTTTCATCTCCATCGGCGTCACCGACGTCATCGGTTCGACGCCATCGACGTTCACTTCCTGCAATTGCTCAACGAATGCGAGGATCGCATTCAGTTCGTCCTGCAGGTGGGGAACCTCGGCGTCATCGACCGCAATGCGCGCGAGATGCGCGATGCGGCGGACAGTAACGGCATCGACCGACATAATGCAGGGCCTCGCAGGGGTGTGTAAGGTTTGTCACCCAACAAACGTTACGCCGTATAGCAGACCCGCCTTTCGCGCCGCAACCGCACACTATTGCTCTTACAACCTACAAGACACTCAACCTCTTCAACGCGTCCCCCGCCAGCGCGCGGGTCAGTTCTGCCGCCCGCATCTCGCGGCCGAGCCGGACCGCCTGTCCGGCCCAAAGGTTCGTGAAATCCGGCTTGCCCTGTTTCTCGGCCACCGCCTTGAGCGGCGCAAAAGCGGCGGCCGCATGCGGAAATGCCGGCGCATCCGGCGAGACCGGCCCCACTTCGCGCATCACCCGGTTGGCAATTCCGCGTGCCGGACGTCCGGTCATAATGTTGGTGATGACTGTCGACTCGTCGCCCGCGGTCGCGAGCGCGGCACGACCGAGCACTGATACCTTCGATTCCGGACACCGCAGATAGGCCGTGCCGATTTGCACGCCGGCCGCGCCGAGCGCGAATGCGGCCGCAATGCCGCGGCCATCGGCGACACCGCCCGCAGCGATGATCGGCACGCGCACCACATCCGCCATTTGCGGCACGAGTGCGAAAAGTCCCGGCTGCGCGGCGATGTTGTCAGTCAGAAACATGCTGCGGTGACCGCCCGCCTCCGCGCCTTGCGCGATGATGGCATCGACGCCGTTTTCCTCCAGCCACACCGCCTCACGCACGATGGTAGCGCAGCCGACCACAACCGCACCGGTCGCCTTGACCCGATCGAGCAACGGCCTGTCCGGCAGTCCGAAATGGAAGCTGACCACCTCCGGCTTCATGTCCTCGACAACTTCGCACATGGCCGCGTCGAACGGGGCGCGGTTGGCGGGGGCGGTCGGGACCGAAGGATCGAGACCCAACTCTTTATAATAAGCGCCAAGCCGCATCCGCCATCCGGCGTCACGCTGCGGATCGGCAGCCACCGCGCGATGGACGAAGAAGTTCATGTTGAGCGGCACCTTGACCCGCTGCCTGATGATGCCGACCTGCTCGCGGACCTTGTCGGGTGACAGCATCGCGCACGGCAACGACCCCAAGGCGCCACCCTCGGCCGCTCCGATGACGAGGTCAGCGTCCATGATGCCCGCCATCGGCGCTTGAACGATAGGAAATTCGATTCCAAAGAGATCAATGAGTTTGCGGTCGGGCCACATGGTCTTCCCATTTGCGAGTGATTATTGGCTCGCGCCCTAGCATATCGGCACGCAAGGGGCCTATTGTCTCAGCCCAGTGTTTCGTAGCGCCATTTTGCCAGGCTTGTCTCGCGTGTTATGCGAAGCCATGCCTGCATCAATCCTGCCCTTGATCGACGCTGTCGCACGCTGGCCCGAGCGCGGGGCCCTCGTAGGCCTCGACCTCGGTACCAAGACCATCGGTGTCGCGGTGTCCGATCCGGATCGCCGCCTCGCCACCGGCGTCGAGACGGTTCAACGCAAGACATTTACCGCAGATGCCGCGCGGCTGCTTGCGATTGCGGGCGAGCGCAGTGCCGTGGGTTTCGTGCTCGGTCTGCCGATCAACATGGACGGCAGCGAAGGGCCGCGCGCGCAATCAACCCGTGCTTTCGCGCGCAATCTGGCAAAGCTCACCGATCTTGCCATCGGGTTGTGGGACGAACGGCTCTCGACGGTCGCCGTCGAGCGCGAACTGATCGGAATGGACATGAGCCGCGCAAAACGCGCGAAGGTCATCGACGAGCATGCCGCGATCTTCATCCTGCAGGGCGCGCTCGACCGGCTGGCGGTGCGGCGGGCCTCGGGAACGGACTGAGTACGCAGCCGGGGCGGGTCGCGCGGGCGCCGATCACGACTGGCCGGAGATCCACAGTGTCTGCAGCGTCGCCGCGAGATTGTTGAGGCCGTGCAGGATCACGGTCAACCAGATCGATCCGCTGCGATAGCGCAGGTAGCCGAACAGCAGGCCAATCGAAAAGACCTCGGCGAAGAAGAACAAGTCATATTGCAGATGCATCGCGGTCCACATCAGCGACGACAGTACGATGGCGCCGGTGGGCCGCAGGACCGACTCCGACCACCCGCGATAAAGGAATCCGCGCGTCAGGAGTTCCTCGGTGAGCGGCGCCACCACGCAAAATGCAACGACCAGAAGCCACAGCGCGCTCTCAGCCCGCGCCGATTTCATCACACCCACCATGAATTCCGCCGAGGACTCCCGTCCTATCGCATAGAACACGCCCTCCCATCCCATGACGAGCGCGACCAGAGCGACGATACCGAGCAGCAGATAGCGCCACGAGGGCCAACGCAGCGCGAGATAATCGGCGAACGGCACCCGCGACAGCCGGATCGCGATCCAGAGCGCGAGCAAGGCCGTCGGCAGTCCCATGACCACCGACAGCGCGACCGTCAGGCCGTTTCCGGCCAGTTCCGCGACTTTGTCGAAACTAAATGGCGCGTGATCGATGATCAGGAAATAAGCCAGGACCGAAAGTTGCCCGGCAAACATCGCCGCGAACACCGCGATACCCCACAGGCTGGTGCCTATGAATTTCCAGGCTTGCGGCGGATGCGGTGCAGCAGGTAGCGGGGGTGGCGCCAAAGGATCACTGTCAGGTGTGCTCATGGCGGCACTCTGGTCGGCATTCCTTACCAAACCGTGGGATTCACGGCAGAGTCCGCTTGAGCAGCCGCCGGCCGTCATCGACGGAAAGTTCGGCTGTGCCGTACATGCGCCCGTGGGTGCCGCCGAGCCGCGTCGCCGCAAACAGCGCTGCCTGATCCGGTGCGGTCCGGTTGAGCGCCGCGGCCGCGGCCAGTTGCGCCAGCGTCTCCACCGCCTGCCGCGCCACGCGCTCGCCATCGGGCCGGCGGAAAGTCCTGGCGAGAAATGCCACCGCTTCAGCCGCGCCGGGCAGACCTCGGGTGTCCGCGACGAAATCTTCGAGCACGACCGCCGCCGCTTCTGCCTCACGCGCCAGCGCGCGCAATACGTCGAGGCACATCACATTGCCCGACCCTTCCCAGATCGCGTTGACCGGCGCCTCGCGATAGTGCCGCGCCAGAATGCCCTCCTCCACATAACCATTGCCGCCGAGGCACTCCATCGTTTCATACAGAAAACCCGGCGCGCTCTTGCAAGTCCAGTATTTCACCGCGGGCGTCAAAAGTCGTATCCACGCCGCCGCCTTCGCGTCCGTCGATGCTTCATCGAAAGCGCGACACAGCCGCATCACCAGCGCCACCGAGGCCTCGACATGGAGCGCCATGTCGGCCAGCACCGTCTGCATCAGCGGCTGGTCGACCAGATGTTTCTGAAACACGCTGCGGTGACGCGTGTGATGCAGCGCATGAGCCAGTCCCGAGCGCATCAGGCCGACAGAGGCAATGGCGCAATCCTGCCGCGTCAACTGCACCATCTGGATAATGGTGCGGATGCCCTTGCCCTCCTCGCCAACGCGTTCGGCGTAAGCTTCGGTGAATTCCACTTCGGAGGAGGCGTTGGAGCGGTTGCCGAGCTTGTCCTTCAGCCGCTGGAAATGAATCGCATTGACCGAGCCGTCGGGGCGGAAGCGCGGCATGAAAAAGCACGTCAGTCCTTCCTCGGCCTGCGCCAGCACCAGGAACGCGTCGCACATCGGAGCCGACATGAACCATTTGTGCCCGGTGATACGATAGGCATCGTCGTCGCGCTCGGCGCGGGTCTGGTTGGCGCGCACATCGGTGCCGCCCTGCTTCTCGGTCATGCCCATGCCGAGCGTCATGCCGCGCTTGGTCCACCATGGCGCGAAGGCGGGATCGTAGCTGCGAGGCGTGATCACGGGCATCGCCTTGGCCAGCACATCCGGTTGCGCGGCAAGCGCAGCCACCGACGCGCGGGTCATGGTGATTGGGCAGAGATGTCCAGTCTCGATCTGCGCAGCCATGTAGAATTTTGCCGCGCGCACCACCTCCGCAGCCCCGCCTGCCGGCTTGCCGTCGGCGGTCCAGGTGGAATTGTGGAGGCCGGCATGGGCGCTGTGCGCCATCAGTTCATGATAGGCCGGATGGAATTCGACCTCATCGCGCCGGTTGCCTTGTGCGTCGAACAATCGCAGCTTCGGCGGGTTCTCGTTGGCGAGACGGCCGCGCGCGGCCATCGCCGCCGATCCCCAGTGCCTGCCGAATTCGGACAGTTCGCCCAACGCAGCCTTGCCGCCGTTCACAGCCACCGCCTCTGCCAGCGGAGCATCCAGCGAGAACAGATCGACGTCCTCGAAAGGCGGCGACTGGTTGAACACCTCGTGCGTTCTGAATGGTTGCGTCATGAACCACCTCCGCGGGCGCTGACACGGTGCGACTGTACGCCGGAACCGCGGCGAGATCACGCCGGTCAACGCATCACTCCGTTTACCCTGACCCAGCTTCAGCGGGGAAAAACCCACTGGCGCTCCGTTCGGCCTTGCTCCAACGGGAAACTCTGCCTATAGGTCTGGCTTTAATGACATCGTCAACGAAATCGAGCTTTGTTCTCGGGCACCGGCATCTGCTGGGGATCGAGGGCCTTTCCGTCGCCGATATTACCGGCCTCCTCGACCTTTCAGAGGAATACGTCGAACTGAACCGCCAGATCGACAAGAAGCGCACCTCGTTACGCGGGCGCACCCAGATCAACCTGTTCTTCGAAGCATCGACGCGAACCCAGTCCTCATTCGAGATCGCCGGCAAGCGGCTCGGCGCCGACGTGATGAACATGTCGGTGTCGTCGATGTCGACCCGCAAGGGCGAGACGCTGGTCGATACCGCAATGACACTCAATGCCATGCATCCGGACATTCTTGTGATGCGCCATTCCGCCTCCGGTGCGGTGGAGCTTCTGGCGCGCAAGGTCGACGGCTCCGTCATCAATGCCGGCGACGGCGCCCACGAACATCCGACCCAGGCGCTGCTCGACGCCCTGACCATCCGCCGCAACAAGGGCCGGCTCGAGGGACTTCTGGTTGCGATCTGCGGCGATGTGCTGCATTCGCGCGTCGCGCGCTCCAACATCATCCTGCTCAACGCCATGGGCGCGCGCGTGCGTGTGGTTGCGCCCTCCACGCTGCTGCCTCCGGGCATCGAGCGCATGGGCGTCGAGGTCGCCCGCGACATGCGAGAGGGACTGGATGGCGCCGATATCGTCATGATGCTTCGACTGCAACGCGAACGGATGAGCGGCTCGTTCGTGCCGTCGAGCTCCGAGTATTTTCACTATTTCGGCCTCGATCAGAAAAAGCTCGCTTATGCAAAACCCGACGCGCTGGTCATGCATCCGGGACCAATGAATCGCGGCGTCGAGATCGACTCCATCGTGGCGGACGGAGCGCAGTCGCTGATCCGCGAACAGGTTGAAATGGGGGTCGCTGTGCGGATGGCGGTGCTGGAAGCACTGGCGAGGAACCTGCCGAATGCGTAAGTTCGCGACCTTTCCGTCAATCCGGGAGCGGCGGGGATTGCAGCGATGCTGAACGGCCACCGCCCCATTCTGCTCGCCAACGCCCGCGTCGTCGATCCGGCGCGCGACCTTGACGGACCGGGCGACGTACTGATCAGCGACGGAGTTGTACGCGATGCGCGGCGCGGGATCGGAGCCGCCGGCGTGCCCGAAGGCACCGACATCATCAACTGCGCCGGCAAGATCGTAGCGCCCGGCCTGATCGACATGCGCGCGTTCGTCGGCGAGCCCGGTGCCGGCCATCGCGAAACCTTCGCGTCCGCGAGCCGCGCAGCCGCCGCCGGTGGCATCACCACCATTGTCTGCCAGCCCGATACCTCGCCGGTAATCGACAATTCCGCGACCGTCGATTTCGTGCTGCGCCGCGCTCGAGATACTGCAATCGTCAACATTCATCCGATGGCGGCGCTGACCAAGGGTCTTGCCGGCAAGGAAATGACCGAGATCGGCCTGTTGAAGGCGGCAGGTGCGGTCGCCTTCACCGATGGCGCGCGCAGCGTGATGAATGCCCAGGTGATGCGCCGCGCCCTGACCTATGCCCGCGACTTCGACGCCCTGATTGTCCACCACACCGAAGATGCTCATCTGGTCGGTGAAGGCGTCATGAATGAAGGCGAATATTCCGCTCGCCTCGGACTCATGGGCATTCCAGCGGCCGCGGAGGCGATCGTGCTGGAGCGCGACATGCGGCTCGTGGCGCTGACCGGCGGCCGCTACCACGCAGCGTCGCTGACCTGCGCGGAATCGCTCGATATCCTCAAGCGCGCGCGCGACGCCGGGCTCCAGGTTACGGCATCCGCATCGATCAATCACCTGACGCTGAATGAAAACGATATCGGTCCGTACCGCACGTTTCTGAAGGTGGCGCCGCCGCTGCGCAGCGAGGACGACCGCCGCGCGCTGGTCGCGGCGCTGGCGTCGGGCCTGATCGATGTCGTGATGTCCGATCACAATCCGCAGGACGTGGAAACCAAGCGCCTGCCGTTCGCGGAAGCCGCGGCCGGCGCAATCGGACTCGAAACCATGCTGACGGCGGCGCTGCGGCTCGTGCATAACGAGGAACTGGATTTCAAGACGCTGATCCGGGCGATGTCGACACGGCCCGCGGAGTTGCTCGGTCTGCCGGGCGGATCGCTACGCCCGGGCGCGCCCGCCGATGTGATCGTGATCGATCCGGACGTGCCGTGGGTGCTCGATCCCGCCGATCTCAAGTCACAAAGCAAGAACACGCCGTTCGACGAATCCCGCTTCTCGGGCCGCGTCGTCCGCACCATCGTCGGCGGGCGCACGGTTTTCGAACACGTCTGACGCTATGGAGTTTTAATCTCGTTCGCTCGACCAAATCTACGTTAAATCAAAATCATATCGCCCTCGCTTCTGATCCGTTAGAGGCGGAAGGGCGCTCATAGCTGCAACGGCGAAAATCATCGTCCGCACAGAGCGATATAGTCGAATTTCGATGCTCTGCACGACCTGAATATCTGACGTGGCGCGACCATGCCGATCTATGGTTTACAGTTGCCGCAGTGATGTCCGGAGCCCTTTTCGATGTTTCCAAATGGCCTGATTGCCCTCGCCTTCGGCTATCTGCTCGGCTCGATACCCTTCGGGATGGTCCTGACTCAGGTAGCCGGAACGCAAGACCTGCGTTCGATCGGCTCGGGCAATATCGGCGCAACCAACGTGCTGCGAACCGGACGCAAGGGTCTGGCGGCAGCAACGCTTCTGGGCGACATGCTGAAGGGCACGGCTGCCGTCGTGATCGCATTACTTCTATCCGGACCGGGAGCCGCGATGGCTGCGGCGCTCGGCGCGTTTCTGGGTCACCTGTTTCCGGTGTGGCTCAAATTCCGCGGCGGCAAAGGCGTCGCGACCTATATCGGCGTGCTGCTCGGCCTGTTCTGGCCGGCAGCGTTGGCCTTCTGCGCGATCTGGCTGCTGGTCGCGTTCACGACGCGCTACTCATCCCTCTCAGCCCTGATCGCGAGTCTCGCCACGCCACTGCTGTTGTGGTGGCTGGGACATCCACAATTTGCGGTGCTGTTTGCGATGCTGACGCTGCTGTTATGGTTCACGCACCGCGAGAACATCCGGCGTCTTGTTGCTGGCAGCGAAGGCAAAATCGGTGCGAAAGCGTAGCCGCTTGATCCTTGGAGTTGAGGATCACGCGGGGCCAGCGGGACCGATACTGCTGCACTTGCCATTGATATCGAAGGTCATCGTGACGCCCCACACCGTCAGCGAGCCACCGCGGGCGTCGATTACGTCGTTGCTGACGTGATTGCGGTCCCACTTCATGCCACCGCTGACGGTACTGATTTCCTCGACATCGAGTGGGCGAAAACTATTGTCCATGATCGTCTCCGTTCTTCAGGTCGACGACTGCCGCCGACGTGACGGCAGGCATAATGCGAAATGCTCAGCGCGGCCGTGACGGACGTCACATTGCAGGGCAAGTACACACCTCGCGAATCTCCCGGTACGATGACTGGCATCATCCAACAGTTGTTCCCGCAGCCAAGTTAGGCAAATGTGTCTTGGGCTTGGGGGGAAAGGTGAAGATTCAGGAATCGGTGAGACGACTGACCGAGGCGCAGCGGATCGACTGGCTGCGGCTGATCCGCTCCGAAAACGTCGGGCCGCGGACCTTTCGTTCGCTTGTGAATCATTTCGGCAGTGCCCGCGAGGCGATGACCCGCCTGCCGGATCTGGCGCGACGCGGCGGTGCTTCGCGCCCGAGCCGCCTTTGCGGTGAAGCGGAGGCGAGGGACGAGTTGGCCGCCGCCAAGCGGATCGGCGTCAGTTTGGTGGCGCCGGGCGAGACCGGCTATCCGCCGCACCTCACAACCATCGACGACGCGCCGCCGTTGCTCGGCGTGCGCGGCAACCTCGATGTCATGGAGCGTCCGATGATTGCGATCGTCGGTTCACGTAATGCATCCGGTGCCGGCCACAAATTCGCACAAACACTGGCGCACGACCTCGGCGACGCCGGTTTCGTCATCGCGTCGGGACTGGCACGCGGCATCGACCAGGCGGCGCATCGCGCAAGCATCGCGAGTGGCACCGTCGCAGTGCTTGCCGGCGGTCACGACCGCATCTATCCGTCCGAGCATGAGGATCTGCTTGCGGCGGTGTTGGAAGGCGGCGGCGCGATTTCTGAAATGCCGATGGGGCATGTGCCGCGCGCCCGCGACTTCCCACGGCGCAACCGCCTGATCTCCGGCGTCGCGCTCGGTGTCGTCGTGGTCGAGGCGGCGCATCGCTCGGGCTCGCTAATAACAGCCCGAATCGCCGCCGAGCAAGGCCGCGAAGTCTTCGCTGTGCCGGGTTCACCGCTCGATCCTCGCGCCGCCGGCACCAACGACCTCATCAAGCAGGGTGCGGCACTGATCACCGAAGCATCCGATGTCATTAATGCCGTGCGGCCGATCATGAGGCGGCCGATCAATCTGCCCGCGGGGGAACCGGATCGCGGCGGTCCGGAGGCGGAAGAGCCCGCTGCGAGCGACCGCGCACGCATCGTCGGCTTGCTTGGCCCGGCGCCAATCGGCCTCGACGATCTGATCCGGATGGCGGATGCCTCGCCGGCGATCGTGCGTACCGTTCTGCTTGAGCTGGAACTGGCCGGACGGCTGGAGCGCCACGGCGGCGGGCTGGTATCGATGATCTAGCAGTCTGCTGAAAAACCGCTCGCGCGTGCGAGAATTTGCTGATTCGATTTTCATCGTGAATCGGTGGAGGTTGGGATGCGCGGAGCCTTTGTGGATCAGGGCGGGTTGTTTTCGTACATCTCGCCGGAGGCGCGGGTGCCGCCGAACCATCCGCTGAGGAAGATCCGGGCGCTGGTCCGTGATGTGCTGGGCGAGTTGAACCGTAGCTTTGCCAGGCTCTATTCAAGTGAAGGGCGCCCCTCGATCGCGCCGGAGCAATTGCTCAGCGCGCTACTTCTGCAGGTGCTCTACGGCATTCGCTCGGAGCGCCAATTGATGGAGCAGTTGGACTACAATCTATTGTATCGCTGGTTCGTGGGGCTGTCGCCGGACCATCCGGTCTGGAACCCGACCAGCTTCACGAAGAACCGCGAGCGGCTGCAGAACGGCGATGTGTTCACGAAGTTCATGACCAGGCTTTTGAAACACCCTCAGGTCGAGCCGCTGCTCTCGGACGAGCACTTCTCGGTGGACGGCACGTTGATCGAGGCCTGGGCGTCACAGAAGAGCTTTCGTCCCAAGGATGGCCGCGATGGCGACGACGGCACGAACTTCCACGGTCAGACGCGCAAGAACGACACCCATGTCAGCACGAGCGATCCCGACAGCCGGCTCTACCGCAAGGCGGCCGGACGCGAGGCCAGGCTCTGCTACATGGGCCACGTCACCATGGAGAACCGGCATGGGCTGGCCGTGGCCGGCATCGTCACGCACGCGAGCGGCACCGCCGAGCGCCGCGCCGCGGAGATAATGCTCGAGGCCGAAGGCAGGAAAGCGGGTCGCCGCATTACCGCCGGTGCGGACAAGGCTTATGACACGGCCGATCATGTGGCCAATCTTCGCGCCATCGACGTCACACCGCATGTGACGCAGAACAATGGCATGGGCAAGACCGGCAGGCGCCGCCGGAGCGCTATCGACGCACGGACCACGCGCCATCAGGGCTATGGCATGTCGCAGACGCGCCGGGCGATGATCGAATGCATCTTCGGCTGGGGCAAGCAGCACGGCACGATGCGCAGGACCAAACATCGTGGCATTTGCCGCGTTGCCGCCGACTTCATGCTCAACTTGATCGCCTATAACCTGATCCGCGTTCCCAAACTGGTCACGGCATAACCGCGTCGTCGCCAGGACGACAACGACTGCAACGCGCCGCCGAATACACATCATCGCGATGAGGCGTTCCGAGGATCATCGAAGCGGTCAATTTTGGCTTTTTCAGCAAACTGCTAGAGCATGACCTCGAAAAGTGAAAAAGGTTTTCGGATAAGATCGTGCTCCACTCAAAAGGATAAGGCGAGAGTCTGATTGTTGGATCAGACTCTTGAACGGCGCTATTGCGAAACTGGCGGAACCGGCGCTCCGTCAGGAGCGGGCGGCGCGGATGAGGCGGCGGACGGCGGAGGCGGAACGGGCTCTGCCGCAGGCGCGGCCGGTTTGGCCGATTCAACGGAGGTCGACGGCGACGGCGCCCCCACAGAGTCAGTGGGAGTTGGCGGCTGCGCGGAGCTCGCGGCCCCGGACGGCAACTTCGCATCGCCCTCGCCGACCTTCGGAGCCGGCGTCACCGCAGGAACCGGGTCGGCGCGCAGCGGTACCGACTTCGGATCACCGGAGGTTGTAGCCTCGGCTGGACCATTGTCCGGCTTGCTGCTTTCGGACCTGCCCGTCTCGGACTTTTCTGCTTCAGATTTGGCTTCAGATTTGTCAGCGTCGGGTTTGCTCATTTCGGCTTTGTCGGCCTCGGCGTTGCCACTCTCGGATTTGGTCAGATCAGACTTCACCGCGTCCGGCTTGGCCACGTCGGCCTTGATGCCTTGCTCCTGACCAGCTTGTTTCTCGACTGCTTGTTCCTTGGGGGTTTCCGCCTTGGGAGATTCCGCCTTCTCGTCCTTGGCTGTCTCTCCCTTTGCGGGCTCCGCGCTGGATGGTTCGGTCTTCGCCGTTTCCGGCTTCGTTAAGGTATTGTCCTGGGACGGTTCCTGTTTGGCGGAGTCGGCTTTCGGCGACTCTTCCGGCCCTTGCTTGCCGCGCCTGCTCAGCTTTTTCTTGTCCCCATGCTTCCGCCTGTCGTGCTCGCTGGCCGCCTCTTCCGAGGTTGGCCGCGCAGCCTCCGGATTCTCATTGTCCGGTCGCGCAATGCGCTTGCGATGGCGATCCTTGCGGCCCAGCGGCTCATCCTGCGCGGAGACGTCCGCATCTGGCCGCACCGCTTCCTGGGACGGCAGCCTCCTGCCCTGTCGCTCGGCACGCTCGGGCTCCGGTTTGAGATCACCTGGCTGTCGCCTGGGTGTCTCTGCCCTGTAGCGCTCGTCGGTCGCACCGTTGGAAATCAGATAGGCGCTGAGCATCTTGGCCATGTCGGGGCCAGTGGTATAATGCTGGCGCAGAAAGGCCGGCAGCGATCCCGGCGCTACCGACCTGAGCAATCCGCGAGCGCCTTTGTGGCAGGCGGTACAGTTCCCCGAAAAGATCTGGGCAGCAGACTTTCCCGCCTCGAGATTTTGCGCGTGCGCGCAATTTGCTGCGAAACCGACGATCGCAAACATCACCGTCGCTAGACTGAGCGCTCGGCTCAACATACCCATCCTCCGGGTGCGGAAATTGCCGCGGCCGCGGCGGCCCACCTTTTAGCCAATTATGCTGCGAATGGAAGCCGCACAGCCAACGCAACCGCGTGATCCACAATTCCGGATAGCCGCCCTGCGGTCTGAGCATTGGTGGACCGGTTTCTGCGGTATTATTATTTCAACGGAACTTGGGCGCCAGCCCCAGAGCCACGGGTGCCAACGTGTCCTCGTGATGATGGTGGTTTCGATGGACCGTTTGTTACGGTTTTTTCTGGACCAGTTTATTCAGCGCGGCTCGATCACATTCATAACCGCGAGCGGCCTGACGTTTACCTGCGGCGACGGAACCGGTGACCCGGTTCGGGTGCGGCTGACCACGAAAGAAGTCGCACGCCAGCTTCTGCTCGATCCTGAAATGTCTTTCGGCGAGGCCTATACCGACGGCACAATGCTGGTCGAACGGGGGTCGATTGCCGACGTCCTGGCGATCATCCTCGACCAGCCCGACATCATGCCGCGCTGGGCGAAGCTGCAATGGTGGCTCCGCTATCTCGTGCGCAACATTCAACAATTCAATCCCCGCGGGCGTTCCAGAAACAACGTCGCGCGCCATTACGACCTCGACGGTCGCCTCTACTCGCTGTTCCTCGATGCCGACAAACAATACAGTTGCGCGTATTTCGAAACCTCGGACATGACGCTGGACGACGCCCAGCTTGCAAAGAAGCGGCACATCGCCGCCAAGACTCTGGTCGAGCGCGGTCACAGCGTCCTCGATATCGGCTCAGGCTGGGGCGGCCTCAGCCTGTATCTTGCGGAAATGACCGGCGCCAATGTCACCGGGGTCACGCTATCAACCGAACAGCTTCAGGTGTCGAACGCTCGCGCCGGCGAACGAAACCTGACGCGGTCGGCAAAATTCGTGCTCCAGGATTATCGCGACATTCCCGGACCGTTCGACCGCGTCGTGTCGGTCGGCATGTTCGAGCATGTCGGCGTCGATCACTACGATACCTTTTTCAAGCGCTGCGCCGAGCTGCTCGACACCGACGGCGTGATGCTGCTGCATTCGATCGGCCGTTCGGAAGGCCCGGGCATCACTAACCCCTGGATCGCGAAGTATATCTTCCCCGGCGGATACATCCCTGCGCTCTCGGAAGTCTTGCCTGCGATCGAGCGCGCCGGACTTCTGGTCTGTGACATCGAAATCCTGCGTCTGCACTACGCGGACACGCTAAAGGCGTGGCGCGAGCGCTTCATGGCGCGACGCGAAGAAGCCGTGCGACTTTACGACGAGCGATTCGCACGAATGTGGGAGTTTTATTTGGCGTCGTCGGAAATGTCGTTCCGCAAGCAGAATCTGATGAATTTCCAGATCCAGATGGCGAAGCGGCAAGGCATCGTGCCGATGACGCGCGATTATATCCCGCTCGGCGAAGCCAAACTGCGCGGCGTTGAGCGAAAACAACGTCCGCAGCTTCAGATCGCGGGCGAGTGAGCCGATTCGGGTGGGGAGAAATCAGGCCGCCGTGCGATTAGTGGTGGCTGTGAAACTGGCTGAATGCGCGAGATGGGCCTTGGCGGCAACCAAATCTCCTGCGTCGCAGGGCACGGCGCGCGCCTCCGGAACGGACAGTTTTTCGAGCGTTTCCACCAACATCGACAGCCAGGCGGTTTCGCTGCTTTCACAATAGCACTGGCGGAACTGAGCCATTCTGCGAGTTTCCCGTGCTGGATTCACAGTAATCAACCAAACAACCGCATTTTTGTTCCGGATCACATGAGAAACCACCGTCAGCGATTCGAACGCCGGTTGCCGTCAAGTTCGATGCGCTTTCGACTCAAGTTTCATTCAAGATCATGTGGGAATCGGGCATAAGGGGTGCAGCATTGCTTTCGCTGTCCGCCGGAGCGGCGCTTTATGCGTGCTGTATCCCAAAAATCCAGGTCAGAATCCGAAAGCCATGGCTGATTCGAACATCGTGAAGCTTGCGCCTGATACGGCGACGCCAGCCTACCGCACCGCGCCGAACAACATCGAAGCGGAACGGGGTCTTCTCGGCGCCATTCTGGTCAACAACGACGCGTTTTACAGGGTTTCGGATTTCCTCGAGCCGAAGCACTTCTTCGAACAGATCCATCGGACCATCTACGAGACCGCGGGCAGCCTGATCCGCGCCGGCAAGGTCGCGACGCCCGTCACGGTCAAGACCTTCGTTCCCGCCGAGACCGACATCGGCGGAATGACCGTAAGCCAGTACCTCGCCCGTCTGGCGGCGGAAGCCACCACGATCATCAACGCGCTGCATTATGGGCGCACCATCTATGAGCAAGCGCTACGCCGAGACCTGATTCACATCGGCGAAGACATGGTCAACGTCGCCTACGACGCGCCGGTCGATCTCGCGCCACGGGCACAGATCGAGGATGCCGAGCGCCGACTCTACGAACTGGCCGAATCAGGCCGCTATGACGGCGGCTTCCAGAAATTCTCGCAAGCGATGAAGACCGCGCTCGACATGGCGGCCAACGCCTACCGCCGCGACGGGAAGCTGTCCGGCATCGCGACGGGCCTGCGCGATCTCGACTCGAAAATGGGCGGATTGCAGTCATCCGACTTGATTATCGTTGCTGGCAGACCGGGCATGGGAAAGACCGCGCTTGCGACCAACATCGCCTACAATATCGCCAAAGCTCATCAGTCTGAGCTTCAGCCCGACGGCACGATGAAGACCGTCAACGGCGGGATCGTGGGTTTCTTCTCCTGCGAAATGTCGGCGGAGCAACTGGCGACGCGTATTCTCGCCGAGCAGACCAGCATCGCCTCCAGCAATATTCGCCGCGGCGGCATCACCGAGAGCGATTTCGAAAAAATCCGCGATCACACTATCGAGCTAGAGCACCTGCCGCTCTTCGTCGACGAGACCGGCGGCCTCTCGATTTCACAACTGACGGCGCGCGCCCGCCGCCTGAAACGTCAGAAGGGGCTCGACGTACTGATCGTCGACTACATCCAGCTTCTGCTGGGTAGCGGCAAGCGCAGCGACAACCGGGTGCAGGAAGTCACCGAGATCACCACCAGCCTGAAAGCGCTGGCGAAGGAATTGAATGTCCCGATCATCGCGCTATCGCAACTGTCCCGTCAGGTCGAAAATCGCGACGACAAACGCCCGCAGCTCTCAGACCTCCGCGAATCCGGTTCGATCGAACAGGACGCCGATGTCGTGATGTTCGTCTTCCGCGAGGAATATTACCTTCAGAACAAGGAACCCCGGCCGGGCACGCCGGAATACGAGAAGTGGCAGCTCGATATGTCGCTGGTGCACGGCAAAGCCGAAGTCATCATCGGCAAGCAGCGCCATGGGCCGACCGGCACCGTCGAACTGCAGTTCGAAGGGCAGTTCACCCGCTTCAGCGACCTCGCGCACGATGGTCACCTGCCGGAGCGCATTTAATTTACAGCCTGTTTAAGCGCACCGCTCGCGCGGTTGAACCGCCGGGCGGCCGAGCGTAGCATGCGGCATGAATCTCGTGCCCGATTCCAAAATGACATCCAGCAGACTGCCGACCGATGCTAACGCGGCCTTTTCGGCTGCTGCGGCAATCGGCACCCTTACCGTCAATCTCGATGCCATCGTTGCCAACTGGCGCAAGCTCGAAAAGACCGCCTTGCCCGCCGAATGCGCCGGCGTGGTCAAGGCCGACGCCTACGGCTGCGGGGCGCGGCCCGTGGTGCGCGCGCTGAGCGCGGCCGGATGCAAAACATTTTTCGTCGCAACGCTCGACGAGGCGCGCGTCGTCCGCGCCACGGCCCCCTCCGCCGACCTCTATGTGCTGGACGGCCTCTTTCAGAATTGCAGCGACGCCTTCGCCGAAATCAATTGCCGGCCGGTGATCGGCGATCTCAACGAACTCGCGGAATGGGACGCGTTCTGCCGCCGCACTGGCTGGGCGGGCGGCGCGGCCATCCACATCGACACCGGCATGAACCGCCTCGGCCTCACGCTGGACGAGGCGCAAGCGCTCGTTCCAAGGATCGACTCCGGCGATCACGGCATCACGCTGGTGATGAGTCACCTCGCCTGCGCCGAAAGCCTCCATCATCCGCTCAATGCCAGACAGGTCGCGGCATTTCGGGAGATCGCCAGCCAGTTCTCCGGCGTTCCCGCCTCGCTGGCGAACTCGTCCGGCATTTTCCTCGGGCCGCAATATCCGTTCGAGATGGTGCGTCCGGGCGCCGCGCTTTATGGCGTCAACCCCACGCCGGAAGCCGACAATCCGATGCAGCCGGTGGTCGAGCTGAAAGCCCGGATCGTGCAGATCAGGTCGATCGACAAGGGTGAAAGCGTCGGCTACGGCGCGACCTGGACCGCACGGCGGCTGACCCGGCTTGCCATCGTCTCGGCAGGATACGCCGACGGTTATTTCCGCGCCGGCGGCAGCAATGATGGCACCCGCGGCGCCGACGTCATTGTGGCTGGAACGCGATGCCCGGTGGCGGGCCGCATTTCCATGGATCTGTTGGCGGTCGACATCACCGATCTACCGAACAATGCGGTGCGGCGCGGCCACCTCGCGACGCTGATCGGCGAAGGCATCACCGTGGACGAACTTGCGCACCATTTCGGCACCATCGGTTACGAAGTGCTGACGAGCCTGGGTGGCCGCTACAACCGAACCTACAAGGGCGGTCCCGCCGAGTCGTGAACCCTGCGCCGAACCCGATCGTTGAAAATGGCCAAATCCGTGCTCTCCTTCGTCTGCCAGAACTGCGGCGCGGCGTATAATCGCTGGCAGGGCAAGTGCGAGTCCTGCGGCGAATGGAATACGCTGGCCGAGGAGGACACGACGGGCGCGACGACGATGCCGGTCAGCATCCGCTCCAAGCGCAAGGGTCGACTGTTCACACTGGAAACGCTGACGGGCAAGACGCAGGATGCGCCGCGTCTGCCCTCCGGCATGACTGAGCTCGATCGCGTTACCGGCGGCGGCTTTGTCCGCGGCTCGGTGCTGCTGGTCGGCGGCGACCCCGGCATCGGCAAATCGACGCTGCTCACGCAAGCGACCAGCCTGCTCGCCCGCGCCGGCCATCGCGCCGTCTATATCTCCGGTGAGGAAGCGGTCGCACAGGTACGATTGCGCGCCGAACGACTCGGGCTTGCCGACGCGCCGGTGCAACTGGCCGCGGAAACCTCGGTCGAGGATATCGTCGCCACCTTGTCCGAAGGCACGGTGCCGCGGCTGGTGGTGATCGACTCGATCCAGACCATGTGGACCGATACCGTGGAATCCGCGCCGGGAACCGTGACGCAGGTACGCGCCTCGGCGCAGGCGCTGATTCGCTTCGCCAAGAAATCCGGGGCGGCGCTGATCCTGGTCGGTCACGTCACCAAGGATGGCCAGATCGCCGGCCCCCGCGTGGTCGAGCACATGGTCGACGCCGTGCTGTCGTTCGAAGGCGAAGGCTCGCAGCAGTTCCGCATCCTGCGCGCGGTGAAGAACCGCTTCGGTCCCACCGACGAGATCGGCGTGTTCGAGATGACCGGGCTCGGCTTGCGCGAGGTCTCCAATCCGTCCGAATTGTTTCTGTCGGAACGCGATCTCGGTAGTCCGGGCACTGCGGTGTTTGCGGGCATCGAGGGCACCCGGCCGGTGCTGGTGGAATTGCAGGCGCTGGTGGCGCCGACCACGCTCGGCACGCCGCGGCGCGCCGTTGTCGGCTGGGATTCGAGCAGGCTCTCCATGGTGCTGGCAGTTCTCGAAGCTCATTGCGGAGTCAAGCTGTCGGGGTACGACGTTTATTTCAATGTCGCGGGCGGCTTGCGCATCAACGAGCCGGCCGCCGATCTTGCCGCAGCGGCAGCGCTGGTGTCCTCGCTGACAAATGCCCAGCTGCCCACCGACGCCGTCTATTTCGGCGAGATCTCGCTGTCCGGCGCGGTCAGGCCGGTGGCGCAAACCTCGGCGCGGCTGAAAGAAGCCGCCAAGCTCGGATTCGGACGCGCCGTGCTGCCGGAATCGGCTCGCGGCGACATCGGCGGTGATGCCGGCCTCGTGTTGAATACCGTCGGCGGACTGACCACGCTGGTGGCGGATATCGCCGCGCGCGGACAAAGCCGCTCCGGCAAGGCCGCCGATCCGGAGAAAAATGCCACACCCGCCCGATTCCGTCGTCAGGATGGCTAAAGCGGCGTGACCTCGCGACCAGCCGCCGCTATACATTCGGCGCGGCCGCAAGGCTGACGAGACACGTGTCATATGACCGTCAACTGGACCGGCAGTGAGATGCCGATTCGGTTTCTGATTTACGAGCGGACCTGACCAGCCGATGCCGATAACCATCCTCGACCTCGTTCTGCTCGCCGTGATGCTGATTTCGGGCCTGCTGGCGATGATTCGCGGCTTCATGCGCGAAATCCTGTCGATCGCCTCATGGGGTATAGCCGCGCTGGCCACGCTCTACTCGTTCCAGAAGCTCCTGCCCTTCGCCAAGACCTATTTCAACAACGACACAGTTGCCTCCGCGGCCGTGATCGGCGGCGTTTTCATCGGCACTCTGATCGTGATTTCTATCATCACGACACGCATTTCCGACATGGTCCTCGATTCCCGGATCGGTGCGCTCGACCGCACCCTGGGTTTCCTGTTCGGGCTGGCTCGAGGCCTGCTGATCGTCGTCGTTGCCTTTCTGTTCTTTACCTGGCTGGTTCCGGACAAGCAGCGACCGGACTGGGTCACGGGCGCGAAGTCGCTCACGGTGCTCAATTCCACCGGCGTCTGGCTGCAGTCACTCTTGCCGGACGATCCTGAGAACACCATCTTAAACAAACTCAAGAAGAATAAGCCCGACGCAGATCAATCGGATACGGAACCTGCTTCCCCCGGCTCCGACGGCTATTCCAAACCTGCCCGAGACGGCCTGAAAAAGCTGATCGACGGCAAACCGGCGGAACACTAGCGAGGCGTAATGGACTGTCAGCAGAGCCTTTCCAGCGACGCTCTAGCGCCCGAACCGGACTCCGACCTGGATTTCGATCTCAACGGCGACTCGCTCCGCGAGGAATGCGGCGTTTTCGGCATCTTCGGCCACCCCGACGCCGCCGCCATTACCGCGCTGGGTCTTCACGCTCTCCAGCATCGCGGCCAGGAAGCCGCCGGCATCGTGACCTTCGACGGCCATCGCTTCCACTCCGAACGCCGCCTCGGCCTCGTCGGCGACACCTTCTCTCGCCGCGAGGTGATCGAACGTCTCCCCGGCAGCGCCGCCATCGGCCACACCCGCTACTCGACCACCGGCGGCACCATCCTGCGTAACGTGCAGCCGCTGTTCGCCGAGCTCAACGCCGGTGGCTTCGCGGTCGCTCACAACGGCAACCTCACCAACGGGCTGACGCTACGGCGCGAACTGGTAGGCCACGGCGCCCTGATGCAATCGACCACTGACACCGAGGCCATCCTGCATCTGGTGGCGCAGTCCCGGCGCGGCCGTTTCATTGAGCGCTATATCGAGGCCCTCCGAGCTCTCGAGGGCGCCTACGCGCTGGTGTCGCTGACCAACAAGAAGCTGGTCGGCGCGCGCGATCCACGTGGCATCCGTCCGCTCGTTCTCGGCGAACTCGATGGCTACCCGATTCTCGCCTCGGAAACCTGCGCGCTCGACATCATCAGCGCGAAATATGTCCGCGATATCGAACCCGGCGAAGTCATCGTGTTCCATCGCAAGGACGGGACCATTCAGACCGAAATCCACAAACCTTTTCCGCCGATGCCGCCGCGGCCCTGCATCTTCGAATACATCTATTTCTCCAGGCCGGATTCGATCGTCGGCGGCCGCTCGGTCTACGAAGTCCGCAAGGCGTTCGGTGCGCAACTGGCCCGCGAGAGTCACGCGGAGGTGGATGTCGTGGTGCCGGTGCCCGATTCCGGCGTGCCTGCCGCCCTCGGCTACAGCCAGTTCTCCGGCGTGCCGTACGAACTCGGGATCATCCGAAACCACTATGTCGGCCGCACCTTCATCCAGCCGGCCCAAAGCGTCCGCGAACTCGGCGTGCGCATGAAGCATTCGGCCAACCGCGCCGCGATTGAGGGCAAACGCATCGTCCTGATCGACGACTCGCTGGTGCGCGGCACCACCTCGAAGAAGATCGTGCGCATGATGCGCGACGCCGGCGCCACGGAGGTGCACTTCCGCCTCGCCTCGCCGCCGATCATCCATCCCGATTACTACGGCATTGACCTGCCGGACCGCAGCAGCCTGCTGGCCGCGACCCACAGCCTCGAGCAGATGCGCGACATCATCGGCGCGGATTCGCTGGCCTTCCTCTCCATCGACGGGCTGTACCGCGCCATGGGCGAGCCGGGACGCGACGCCGCGAACCCGAAATATTCCGATCACTGTTTTACCGGCGCCTATCCGACCACCCTCACCGACCATACCGACGTGGAACCGCAGCCGCATCAGTTGTCGCTGCTCGCGGAAGCGAGCTGACATTCGTCGTCGCCGGACTTGACCCGGCGATTCATCTAAAAAAGTGCGAAGCATGATGGATACGCGGATCATCTGCGCGAAGGCGCGCTTCGCGCTTTAGCCTGCGTATGACGGCTGAATATGTTGACCCGGAATAACCGATGACCCTTCCCCTCGCCTCCCGCATCGCGCTCGTAACCGGCGCCTCTCGCGGCATCGGCTATGCCACCGCGCGGGCGCTCGCAAAAGCCGGCGCGCATGTGATCGCCGTGGCGCGTACGCAAGGAGGGCTCGAAGAGCTCGACGACGACATCCGCAAGGACGGCGGCAGCGCGACGCTGGTGCCGCTCAACCTCACGGACTTCGACGGCATCGCCCGGCTCGGCGCCGCCCTGAACGAGCGCCACGGCAAGCTGGATATTCTTATCGGCAACGCCGGCATCGCCGGCCCGTCCTCGCCGCTCGGCCACATCGAGATGAAGCCATGGCAGGACGTGATTGCGATCAACGTCACGGCGAATTTTCAACTGATCCGCTGCATGGAGCCGCTGCTGCAGCAATCGGACGCCGGACGCGCGGTGTTCGTCACCTCTGACGCCGCTGGCCACGCCAACGCCTATCGCGGTCCCTATGCGGCCTCGAAGGCCGCGCTGGATACGCTGGTGCGATGCTGGGCAAACGAGACCGCCTCGACTCCGCTCCGCATCAACCTGTTCGATCCGGGACCGATCCGGACCCGGATGCGCGCCATAGTGTTCCCCGGCGAGGACCCGACGACGCTCGACACGCCGGAACAGGTTGCGGATTTCATCATGCCGATGTGCCTGCCATCCTGGAGCGAGACTGGCAAACTTTACGACTACAAGAGCCGTGAGGTGATGAGCTTCGAGCCGCCGTCGGCCTGATCTTTGTATAGGGATCCGCTTCTGATGGAATCAGAAGCTTGGGCCATGATCTTGATTTGACGCGTTTTCTTCACGCGAACCGGTATCCGCTTCGTTCAAAAACGCTATAGGCGCGCTCGACGATTGGCGACCATCGGTAGGATTCCGCCAGCACGGTCGTATTGAACCGTTTGGGCGGCCGCCTCACAAATGACTGGAATTTCATGCGCGATGGATGGTCTCAGCCGGGTCAGGAGCTGTCGATGCAACCCCTTGTCGAACGCGTGATACGCGCCTTTACCCTCAAGAACTCGCCCTCAAACGAAAATGCCGACGGCGCTCGCCGGATTCCGGCTGAGTTGGCCGCCGAATTGTTGGAGAACTACAGGGCGCAGCTTCTGCAGCGTGCGCAGAACCGTTGATCCACTTCTCCGGAATACGCGCTCACGACTTGCGCTTGCGCTTATGCGCAAACGGATTGGCCTTTTCGCGAAGCGTGATGCGGATCGGCGTGCCGGGCAGGTCGAAAAAGCCGCGCAGGCTGTTGACGAGATAGCGCAGATAGGATTCCGGAACCGCGTCCGCCCGCGAACAGAACACAATGAAACTCGGCGGCCGCGCCTTGGCCTGGGTTGCATAGTTGAGTTTCAATCGCCGACCCGAGACCGCTGGCGGCGGGTTGGCATCGACCGCCTGCTCGAACCAGCGATTGAGCGCGGCGGTCGGCACGCGGCGGTTCCAGACGGCGTAGGCGTTTTGGATTGCCGTCATCAGGCCGTCGATCCCAACACCCGTCTGGCCGGAAACCGCGACAATCGGCGCGCCCTTGACCTGCGGCAGCAGGTGATCGGCATCGGTACGCAGCGACGCGATCCGGCTCGACCCGCGATCCACCAAATCCCACTTGTTGACGGCGATCACGAGGGCGCGACCCTCGCGCTCGATCAGATCGGCGATGCGGAGGTCCTGCTCCTCGAATTTGTTCTGCACATCCATCATCAACACGACGACTTCGGCGAACCTGACGGCACGCAACGTATCCGCAACCGACAGTTTCTCGAGCTTCTCCTCGATCCGCGACCTGCGCCGCAACCCGGCGGTGTCGAAAATCCGGAAATCCCGACCCTTCCAGTCCAGTTCGACCGAAATGGAATCCCGCGTGGTCCCGGCTTCGGGGCTGGTCAGCAGTCGCTCTTCCCCAAGCAGATAATTGATCAGTGTCGATTTGCCGGCATTGGGGCGTCCGACAATCGCAACACGGATCGGGCGCTGTGAGATATCCCCGGACTCGATGATATCGTCATCGTCGAATTCCTCTGTTTCTTCGGCTGGCTCCGGCATCACGGCGCGCAACGCGTCATAAAGATCGCTCAGGCCCTCGCCGTGCTCGGCGGACACGCCGACGGGATCACCAAGCCCGAGCGCGTAGGACTCCATCGCTCCGGCCTCGCCGTGCCTACCCTCGCTCTTATTGGCGACGAGCACGACCGGCTTGTTGGCACGGCGCGCGAAATCGGCAAATGAACGATCGGTCGGTGTCAGGCCCGCGCGCGCATCGAATACGAACATCAGGGCATCGGCGGCTGCAATCGCAGCCTCGGTCTGCTCCTGCATACGCGCCGTCAACGAGCCGCGCGGACCTTCATCCAGGCCGGCGGTGTCGATTACCGTGAAATCCAGATCACCGAGCCGCGCCTGTCCTTCGCGGCGATCGCGTGTCACGCCCGGTTTGTCATCGACCAGCGCGAGCTTCTGTCCGACCAGACGGTTGAACAGGGTCGACTTGCCGACATTAGGTCGGCCTATGATTGCAATGGTGAAGGACATCGGTGTTCCCTGCCCAGCAGGGGCCGCGTCTCAATACCAGCGTTTCGGCGGCGCCGATACCGCTGTCAGCGCGAGAAGCTGCCGCTGGGCACTGGCGCCGGAAATGGCGAGGCATCCGGCTGGGGCTGCTGCGGCGCGGCCTGCTGCTGCGGCGCGGGTTCCTCCTTGGGCAGCGAGGTGCTTCGACGATGGACAAGCCGCTTCGGCTTGGCAGCCGGCGGTGCAGCAGCGGCGGCGCTGCCGTCATCCGCAGGAGCCTCCTCACCACCAGCAGCCGCAGTGCCCGCGTCAGCGGGTTTACCCTTTGCCCGTGATCGCTTTGCCGGTTTGGGCTCTTCCGATGCCGCAGCAGGTGGAACCGCCGCCTGTTGCTGTTGCTGCTCAACGTTGCTCTTGTAGAGATCCTTCGGCACGCCCTGCTCGATGCCCGGGACACCCTCAGGGAAAACCGGCTCGCGCTTGCCCGGCAGCTTTTTCTTCGTATCGAGGAAGTCGAGCATATCGGACGGATCCCAATTGCTCAGGCCGCCGCCGCCACAACCGGCCAGCGCGCCGCACAGCGAGATCAGAACAGCGGAAGCAATCAGGCGTTGCGAGCGGCGCATAAACAGTTCTCGTTCAAAACTTGAGTTCGGCACATCTACTCAGCTCTTCGCAACCCGCGGCAGCAAGGCTTGCAAGGCTTCGGCGCGGCTTCGCAGGCCGGACGGTGTCTGGCCGTCCTCGCTGATCACATCAAGCCATTTCCGGGCGGCCGTCGCATCGTTAGCGCGCCAGGCGGATAACGCCAGCAGTTCGCGCGCGGTGTGGCGGAAGGCCGCCTCGGGCGCGGCCGCTGGCTCCAGCCGCTGCAGCATGTTGTTGTAGGTCTCGGTGTCCAGCAGCAATCCGGCGGCGCGCACCCGCGCGAGATCGCGCTCCACGCCGCTGAAACCGCTGTCGGCTGCGATCGCATCATAGAGCTTGACCGCCTCCTTGGGATCACGCTTGACGGCTTCGGCAGCAGCACGAAGGCGCGACAGATTGCGATAGCCGGGTGGCGCGGCCGCCGCCAGTTTCGTGAAGGCCGCTTCGGCTTCGGCATGCTTGTTTTGATCTGCCAGCACCGCCGCCGCCTCGAAGGCCGCACCGGCCTCGGCAGCCTTTTGGGCCTGGAGGTACTGATATCCACGCCAGCCCCCAACAGCAGCAATGATCACGACGGCAGCGGCAATGATCAGTCCCGAATAGCGGCTCCAAACCTTCTGGACCTTCTCGCGGCGCAGCTCATCATCAATTTCGCTAAACAGCTCAGTCACTTAATTCTTTCCCCGTCCCCGATTTTCCGCAAGCCACGCGGCGCAGCCTTGTCGCACATCCCGGTCGATGGCGGCGGCAATACCCTAGCGATATGGCGCCGACAAGGCAAAGCAGACCGGATCCGCTAACCGCCCGGCAGGACGCGTGCGTTCGGTTCGGCTCCGTGACCTGGTCTTGTCCCGAATCCAAAGCAACATAGCGAAGCGAACTTCGGATTCGGAAAAATTGAATCGGGGAGCGAGCCATTCTCAAATGGCAATCCGATGATCCCGAGCGGGAGGCAAAGGATCACAGTCATTTCTGCGTTGTGAAGAACACCCACGCCAAGCCGTACTTTTTCAGACGAGCAACACCGTCCCACCTTCAACTATCGTCATCCACGCTGTTTCATGAACAACGCGCGGAAGTCGCATAAGGCCGGAACGGTGTTACGAGCGTGCGCCGGTCAATCGCTAAGCGAGCTAAAACTGCTCAAAGCGTTTTCAGATATTCGAGAAGGGCTTTCTTTTCGGCATCTGGCAGACTTGTCCCAAATTCGTGGCCGCAACGGCTATTGCCAGAGTTCAGATCGTCACAACCGGTCGTCTCGCGAATATTACCGGACTGGGCCTGATTTGAAGCGATGCCGATGTTATCCAAGTCGTAGTCAGGACCGACCACAAAGCGCTGCTGCCGTTGGCTTGCAGGCTTAAGCAATTCCGCAAGACTTGCGACCGAGCCATTGTGCAGGTACGGAGCGGCCGCCCAAATGCCGTGGAGAACCCGCGATTCATAGGCGCCCTTCGGGGGCGTCGGGCTTCCAGCGTCCATGCCAAGTCGAAGGCGGATTTGGGGAGTTGCAACGGCATCAGGAAGTTTGAATGCGCCCGGCAAGTCCTGCAAGACGGATGGGAGGCGGTTGGCGTCGACGGGTTCTGATTCGCTCGCTGCAGCGCCGGGTTTGATAGCAGCGCCAAGCGCCCGACGTGACGAACCGGTCGAGAAGCTCACGACATGCTCTGCGATCGTGCCTATCACCGAGGTCGCGAGGATATTGAATGCGAGGTCGGTTTCCTTCAGCGGCTTTGTAGCGAACGGAATGTAAGCACCTTGCAGGACCCCTGATTTGGCCGTCCATCCCAGGATATCGTATTGACGTGTGTCCGTCCCCACATTCTGAATTGGCGTCGCCCAAGTCTGCTGAAATGGAAAACGCACCTTGCCGGCTTTCTCACCGTGGCATCCCTGACATCCGCCGTCAGCAGTCGACCGTTCAAAGATCGCCTGGCCCTTGGCCGCCAATACGGTATCGACGGACCATGGCCATTTCGGCGGCCCAATCCTCTTCGCAAGCTCTTCGAGCCTTTCCAGCCCGTCGAAATTCGCAGAATTATTATTCAGGAAGTCAATGAAGGGGCCCGTGCTTGTGGGCTGATAGGTGCCGAACACGCCCAGGACTTCGCCAACATTTCTGCCTAGTGCGAGGATATCACTCCCATTGTCTGCAAAGCCCGGCCACTGTGTTTTGTCCTGTTTGGGTGCATTCCAGAGAAACGGATAACGTACCGGTGCATCGGCTTTGTGAATGTTCTCCTGGATCAGAAATGACGGCTCTGGGCCGAGGCCCAACCCGGTCACCCGATTGAAGATCATGCCGACTGCATCGAGGCGTCCTAATCCCCACCTAGGATTGGGAAGAGCTCGATCCATGATCGTGTGATAGCGAACGTACCACGCGTCAACGTCGCGCCGTAGCGCAGCGACCTTATCGCTGTCAGGAGTGGCCGTTTGGAGGACAGAAGCAGCAAAGGTCTGGAACGCGACATTATCGGACGTTGCGCGCGCCATCGCTTTATCGAGGTCGTCCAGAAATGCTTGGAAGTCGACGAGTGCCGGTCCTCCATCAACACGATATTGCCGGTCTCCGACCTTGATTTGGCGGGTGTGACAGGCGGAGCACGTCATCCCAACCACCTTCGCGCCGGTCGGGCCGCTCGCGTGAAATCCTAATGGAAGTTCTCTCAAGCTATCAGAACCAGGCAAATATCCGTATCTCGTCAAACCGTCGGAGAGAAAAGGAACGCCATCAGCTTGCTTTAGCGCTTTGAGCCACGCCAAAGGAATGAGGCGCGAACCTTGATCGCGTGTGTAGAAATCGCTGCGACTGGACGCATCCCAAGCTGGGCCTTGGTCGACGAATACCGGAGTAGATTCATCCGCCGAAGATGATGTGACGAGAGAAAAATTCAGGAGGACGAGGGCCAGAATAAGGGTTCGCATCTGTGCTCCGAAGGCACAGCCGTTTATGGCTGTCGTGTTGTTATCAATGCGCCGCCGCACGCGACGGACGTAATTCGCACGGATAATGTTTTCTAGCAAGAGTTGCGATCAACAGAAAATTCTAGTTAAGCGAACTTAAAAGTTGATGGGGATCAGTTACCCTCCGGTCGATGACGATCGCTGATAAATCGACATAGAAGCCAAGTCGTGTGACACAGCGATCACCCAAAACCAATCGCAGCGATATTGATGACGCCGAGATAGCTGAGAGCAGTTTTGTCGTGTCGTGTAGCGGGACGGCGGGGTGGCGCGCGTATTTCAATCGCGCTTCGACTTCATTGCATAAACGTGTTCCGGGCCGGGAAAGGCGCGACTACGCACATCGCGCGCATAGCCTTCGATCGCAGCCTCGATCATGGGACCGAGTTGGCCATAGCGCCGGACGAATTTCGGCGCGCGCGGCGACAACCCGAGCATGTCTTCTAGCACCAACACCTGACCGTCACAGGCTGGGCTGGCGCCGATGCCAATCGTCGGGATTGCCACGGTTTCCGTGATCTTGCGTGCGAGAGGCTCCGCGACCGCCTCGATCACCATCGAGAACGCGCCGGCCTCAGCCACGGCTCGCGCATCGTCCTCGATCGGCTGCCACGTTCCCTCCTCGCGTCCCTGCGCGCGAAATGAGCCCAGCGTGTTGATCGATTGCGGCGTCAGGCCGACATGCCCCATCACGGGAACACCGCGCGCGGTGAGAAACGCGATGGTTTCCGCCATCTTCACGCCGCCTTCGAGTTTCACCGCGCCACAGAGCGTCTCCTTGAGAATGCGCACGGCGGAATGAAACGCCTGCTCCTTCGAGGCCTCGTAGGAGCCGAACGGCATATCCACCACGACCAGCGCCTGTTGCGATCCGCGCATCACCGCCCGGCCCTGCAGGATCATCATATCCAGCGTGACCGGCACCGTGGTCTCGAAACCGTGCATCACGTTGCCGAGACTGTCGCCCACCAGAATGACGTCGCAATGGCGGTCGACCAACGCTGCGGTATGAGCATGATACGAGGTCAGCATCACGATCGGATCGCCATTCTTGCGAGCGCGAATGTCGGGTGCTGTCCTGCGCCTGATGGCCGACTGGACCGACATGCTATGCTCCAAAGGCGGGAACGCCGACGACGTAAGGATGGAAGAGAGCGCCGAGCGCGAGATAGACGACAAAACCGACGACAACCGCGATCACGTCATTGCGAACCCCGCCGACCGGAATCGGCAACCCACTGGGGTCGGTCCGGTGCTTGAGCGAGATGCGGTCGATCACCGCCCACGCCAGGATCGAGCCGAACAGGATGATCGAGCCAAGATCTCCGTTAGCGAGCAGATGCGCCGCCGCCCATAGCTTGACGCCAGCCAGCATCGGATGCTTCAGCTTTGCATAGATGCGGCCGCGGATATATGACGCCACCACTAGGATGATAGCAGGCAGGATCAGCGCTTCGGCGATGTGCTTCATCACGCGCGGCGGATACCAGACGTCGATCCACCCAGTGGCGCGGTAGTGCAGAAACCCCCAGACAATCAGCGCGACGCCGGCCGCGGAGATCAGCGAAAACCCGATCTTGTATGGTCCATCGCCGTAGGACGAGATTAACCGCGCGCGAAAATCGCGCTTCGTCGCGGCGAGGTGCACACCGAGGAACAGAACAAGGCCAGCAATCATCACCAACAAACCCATCGTTTCCTCCTATGAGCACTGACCTCCGCTTATCATTTTTGAGGAGTTTCAGGCAACACGGTGCAGAAAAAGAGGCGAACACGTTTTCGTCGCGACAACACCCAGCAATCACGGCAAGGAACGCAGAGCGCCGCTTTGCTGTGCGGGCTTATGACGTCTTCTTCACGTCCTTGACGCTGGAGAACGTGATGCCCTCGGCCCGTTCCTTCGTATAGCCGAGATAGAATTCGTTCTTGGCCAGAAACACCGGGTCGCCGTCGACGTCGTCGGCGACGCCGGAGCCGTTGGCGGCGATGAAAGCATCAAGCTTCTTGCGGTCGTCGGACGAAATCCAGCGCGCGAGCTGGAATTCGCTGATTTCGAAATCCACCGGTAACGAATATTCGGCATCGAGACGCGCTTTCAGCACATCGAGCTGCAGCATGCCGACAACGCCGACCAGTGCGGGCGCGCCGTCGCGCGGGCGGAAAACCTGCACAACCCCCTCTTCCGACATCTGCTGCAGGGCTTCCTTCAGCTTCTTCGCCTTCATCGCATCGGTAAGCCTGACCCGACGCACGATTTCCGGCGCGAACGACGGCACGCCGACGAAGGTGACATCCTCGCCTTCGGTCAGGGTATCGCCGATCCGCAATGTGCCGTGATTGGGAATGCCGACCACGTCGCCGGCGTAGGCCTCGTCGGCAATGGCGCGGTCCTGAGCAAAGAAGAACTGCGGCGAGGACAACGGCATCGGTTTTCCCGTGCGCACCAGCTTCGCTTTCATGCCGCGGGTCAGTTTGCCCGAGCAGAGCCGCGCAAACGCAATGCGGTCGCGATGATTGGGATCCATATTGGCCTGGATCTTGAACACGAAGGCCGTCATCCGCGCTTCACCCGCCTCAACCTTGCGCAGGTTGGACTCCTGCGCGCGCGGCGGCGGGGCGAATTTTCCAAGCCCGTCCAGGAGATCACCGACGCCGAAATTGCGCAGCGCCGAGCCGAAATACACGGGCGTCAGATGCCCCTCGCGGAAAGCGTTGAGGTCAAACGGCTTGCAGGCTTCGGTCACCAGCGCCAGTTCGTCCCTGATCTCGTTGACATTCAGGTTGGCATTGCGCGCCGCAAGGTCGGCGATATCGATCTGTTCGGCCGCGCCGGTCTTGGCGCCGCCACCTTCGAGCAGGCGGACGCCGCGGGTCGCGATGTCATAGGTGCCGAGAAAATCGCGGCCGCGCCCGACCGGCCAGGTCATGGGGGTGGTATCGAGCGCCAGCGTTTTTTCGATCTCGTCGAGCAACTCGAAGGTATCGCGGCTCTCCCGGTCCATCTTGTTGATGAAAGTGATGATCGGGATATCGCGGAGACGGCAAACCTCGAACAGCTTTCGGGTGCGCGCCTCGATGCCCTTGGCCGCGTCGATCACCATCACGGCGGAATCCACCGCGGTCAGCGTGCGGTAGGTGTCCTCGGAAAAGTCCTCATGGCCGGGCGTGTCCAGCAGGTTGAATACGAGGTTCTCGAACTCGAACGTCATCACCGAGGTGACGACCGAGATGCCGCGATCGCGCTCGATCTTCATCCAGTCAGACCGGGTGTTGCGCCGCTCGCCCTTGGCCTTGACCTGGCCAGCGAGATTGATGGCGCCGCCGAACAGCAGCAGCTTTTCCGTCAGCGTGGTCTTGCCGGCGTCAGGATGCGAGATGATCGCGAAGGTGCGTCGGCGCGCGACTTCCGCCGCCAGCGGCGAACGCGAGGCTGATTCATTCGGCAGTGCCAGATCGGACATCAGCGAGCGTTTGGCAGGGAAAACCGGTCGGATCAAGGGGTTTCCACGCCGCGCCCGGGGCGCCGCCGGGAGCTTGCCGGGCGCTCCCGCCTGCCCCATATCAAGGCGGCGGAAGGACGGCCTTCAGCATCTCACACAACCATCGCGGGGACGACCCTGCCCGTTTTCAAGGAGGGTTCGTCATGGCCTGGTTCATGCTGTTCGTCGCCGGATTGATGGAAATCGGCTGGGCGGTCGGCCTCAAATACACCGAGGGGTTCACGCGACTGGTGCCCTCGGTATTGACGCTCGCAGCCATGGCCGCCAGCCTGGGGTTGCTCGGGCTGGTGCTCAAGACGCTGCCGATCGGCACCGCCTATGCGGTCTGGACCGGCATTGGCGCGGTTGGCACCGCGATCCTCGGCATCGTGCTGTTCGGCGATCCGGCAACGATGGCGCGGCTCGCCTGCATCGCTCTCATCGTCGCCGGCATCGCCGGGCTGAAGCTCGTTACTTGACGAACGCCACCGCCCAATAGGCCAGCGCGGCAACAATCGCCGATGCGGGGATGGTGATGACCCACGCATAGACGATCGAACTCGCAACGTTCCAGCGCACCGCCGATAGTCGCCGTGCCGCGCCGACGCCGACGATGGCGCCGGTGATTGTGTGGGTGGTCGACACCGGGACGCCGAGAAACGTCGCCATGAACAGTGTCGCCGCGCCGCCGGTCTCCGCGCAAAAGCCCTGCATTGGCGTCAGCTTGGTGATGCGAAGGCCCATGGTCCGCACGATCCGCCAGCCGCCCATCAGAGTCCCCAGCGCCATTGCGGCCTGACATGCCAGCACGACCCAGAAAGGAACCTCGAAATGATCGCCGAGATGACCTTGCGAATACAACAGCACCGCGATGATGCCCATGGTCTTCTGCGCATCGTTGCCGCCGTGGCCCAGCGAATAAAGTGATGCAGAAAAGAACTGAAAGATGCGGAACGCGCGATCGACCGCGAAAGGCGTCGAGCGCACCGATAGCCACGAGACGATGGCGACCAGCACCAGAGCAAGCAGGAACCCGACCAGCGGCGACAATACGATCGCAATCAGCGTCTTCGACAGACCGCTCCAGACCGCCGCCGAGAAGCCGGCCTTCGCGACGCCCCCACCGAACAGGCCGCCGATCAACGCATGTGAACTGCTCGACGGAATCCCGAGCGCCCAGGTGACCAGATTCCACACCATGGCGCCGACCAGTGCAGCGAAGATCACCTGCGGGTCGATCACGCTGGGCTCAATGATCCCGGTGCCGATGGTGTTGGCGACGTGCAGGCCGAACACCAGAAACGCGATGAAGTTGAAGAACGCCGCCCAGAGCACCGCGTATTGCGGCCGCAGCACCCGGGTCGAGACAATGGTCGCGATCGAATTCGCCGCGTCGTGCAGGCCATTCAGAAAATCGAACAGCAGCGCGACGGCGATCAGGCCGACGAGAATCGGAAGACCAAGCATGGCGTCCACGGCGCGGCCCTGCCCTATACCTGCTCGATGACGATGCTGTTGATCTCGTTGGCAACGTCGTCGAAGCGGTCGGCGACCTTCTCCAGGTGATCGTAGATCTCGACGCCGACAATGAAGTCCATCGCGCTGGCGTTTCTGTGTTTCAGGAAAAGTTCCTTCAGGCCGATATCGTGCAGATCATCCACACGCCCTTCCAGCTTTCCGAGTTCCTCGGTGATCGCCGTCAGCATCGCGACGTTGTTGCTAATGTGCTCAAGCAGCGGCAGCGCGCGGCCGACCAGATTGGCGCATTCCACGATCAGCGCGCCGATCTCACGCATCGGCGGCTCAAAGGTTCGCACCTCAAACAGCACAACGGCCTTCGCCGTCTGCTGCATCTGGTCGATGGCGTCGTCCATCGAGGTGATCAGGTTCTTGATGTCGACGCGGTCGAACGGGGTGATGAAGGTGCGGCGGACCGCAGTCAACACCTCGCGCGTGATGTTATCCGCGTCGTTTTCGAATTGGCTGACCCGCTGGCAGAACACTGGTGTTTCTTCGCCGCCGTTCAGCATTCCCTGAAGTGCATGCGCGCCCTGCACAATCGTCTGCGAATGGCGGGCAAACAGATCGAAAAAACGCTCCTCTTTCGGCAGAAAGGACCGGAACCAACGCAGCATCGCAGCATCCACTTTGCAGACAAAGAAACCGGGCCGCCAGTCCGGGTCGCACGGGTGTCATAAACCATTTCCGGGAAGGCTGGGCAATCCGCATCGCAACCGACGGGATCATCCACCGGTTTGTGCGCCCCAAAAGGCTCTATTCGCGCGATAAATTACAGCGATCGCTTAAAATAATGAGCAATTTCGCCGACAATACCGCGGCGGAAGGTCAGCACGCAGATAACGAAAATCGCGCCCTGGATCACCGTGACCCATTGCCCGAAACCAGCCAGATACTGCTGCATGGCGATGATCGCGAAGGCACCGACGACAGGGCCGAATACTGTGCCAAGGCCGCCCACCAGCGTCATCAGCACGATTTCACCCGACATCGTCCAGTGCACGTCGGTCAGCGAAGCGTTCTGCGCCGCGAGTACCTTGAGCGATCCAGCAAGCCCGGCAAGCGTACCCGACAGGATATAGGCCAGAAGCTTGTATTGATCTGTCTTGTAGCCCAGGGAAATCGCGCGCTGTTCGTTCTCGCGGATCGCCTTCAGCACCTCGCCGAACGGCGAGTTGATGGCGCGGTAGATCACCAGGAAGCCGAATAGAAAGCCGCCCAAAATGACGTAATAGAGTGTGTTCGGATGCGACAGATCGATAACCCCGAACATTTTCCCCTGGGGAACTCCCTGAATGCCGTCTTCGCCATGAGTGAACGGCGTTTGCAGATAGATGAAGTAAAGAAGCTGGGCGAGCGCCAGTGTAATCATCGCGAAATAGATGCCTTGCCGGCGAATGGCGACAACGCCGGTGACAACAGCCAGCAAAGCCGCGGCGACGACGCCGGCGACGATGCCAAGTTCGGGCGGGAAACCCCACACCTTCAGGGCGTGCGCGCTGACGTAGCCGGACGTCCCGAGAAACATCGCATGGCCGAACGACAACAGACCACCGTAGCCAAGCAGCAGATTGAACGCGCAGGCGAGCAGCGCGAAGCAAAGCCCCTGCATCACGAAGTATGGGTAGATCCCGGTCATCGGAACGATGGCCAGCACAGCCGTCATGAGGACGAAAACAATCATCTCGTCGCCGACGACGCGGCGGTTTGAGGTCCCAGTGCTGCCGTCGGTCAATGCTGCCATGTCAGACCGCCCGCCCCGTCAATCCCGTTGGCTTCACCAGCAGCACGAGCACCATCAGCACGAAAACCACGGTATTGGAGGCCTCGGGATAAAAATACTTCGTCAGTCCCTCGATCACACCGAGCGCAAATCCCGTGATGATCGATCCCATGATCGATCCCATGCCGCCGATCACCACCACCGCAAACACCACGATGATCAGATCGGCTCCCATCAGCGGCCGCACCTGATTGATCGGCGCAGACAGCACGCCGGCGAGTGCCGCGAGACCGACGCCCAATCCGTAGGTCAGCGTAATCATGCGCGGCACGTTGATGCCGAACGCGCGCACTAGTGTGGGATTCTCTGTCGCCGCGCGTAAATAGGCGCCAAGCCGGGTCCGTTCGATCAAGTACCAGGTGGCGATACAGACCACCAGCGAACATACGATCACCCAGCCGCGGTAGATCGGCAGGAACATGAAGCCGAGATTGATGCCGCCCTGCAATTCGCTGGGAATGGCATAGGGCAGTCCGGAAGAGCCGAAATAGTTCTGGAACACGCCCTGAATGATCAGCGCGAGACCGAAGGTCAGCAGCAATCCATACAGATGATCCAGCCCGGTCAACCATTTCAGCATGGTCCGCTCCATGAGCATGCCGAACATGCCCACGAGAACCGGTGCAATGATCAGCGCCGGCCAGTATCCGATCCCAAACACGTTGAGCAGGAAATAGGCGCAGAACGCACCCATCATGTAGACCGCGCCATGCGCGAAGTTGATGATGTTGAGCATGCCGAAGATCACGGCGAGGCCGAGACTCAGCAGCGCATAGAACGAGCCGTTGATCAGCCCGACCAGAAGCTGCGCGGAAAGAGCCTGCAGATTGATCGACATGTTGCTCTCGGTTTCGTCCCGTCTGTAACGATAACCAGTGGTCCAATTAACTCAACTAGTGCGTAACGGTGTCCCGGCGGCTCAGCACCGCCGGGGCGAGCGCAGCGTCAATGCTTCACCAGAGGGCACTTGCTTTCCGACAACGGCCGGAACGCCTGCTCTCCGGGCGTGGTGCCGATTAGCTTATAGAGATCCCATGCGCCCTTCGACTCCGCAGGCGTCTTGACTTCGAACAGGTAGGCCGGATGAATGGCCCGGCCGTCGATCCGGATCGTACCCTTCCCGAACAGCGGATCGTCGGTCGGCATCTCTTTCATCTTGGCCACCACCTTGGCGCCGTCATGCGGGTTGCCGCCGAGCGCCTCCAGCGCCTTGAAGTAGTGCAGCAGGCCAGCATAGACGCCTGCATGAACCATTGTCGGCATCGCATGCGTTTTCAGGCGTTCGCTGAAGCGCTTCGAGAAGGCCCGGGTCTGGTCGTTGGCGTCCCAGTAGAACGTCTCGCTCAGGTTAAGCCCCTGCGCCACGTTGAGACCAAGCGAGTGGACATCCGACAGAAACATGAGAAGTCCAGCAAGTTTCTGGCCACCCTTGACGATACCGAATTCCGCGGCCTGCTTGATCGAGTTGGTCGTGTCCCCGCCCGCATTGGCGAGCCCGATCACCTTGGCTTTCGATGCCTGGGCCTGGAGCAGATAGGACGAGAAGTCTGCCGTGTTCAGCGGCGCCTTGACGCTTCCCAGCACTTTGCCGCCGTTGGCTTTGACGACCGCACTCGTATCGTTCTCGAGCGCATGACCGAAGGCATAGTCCGCCGTGATGAAGAACCAGCTATCGCCGCCGGCTTTCACCATCGCACTGCCGGTGCTTTGAGCCAGCATGTATGTGTCGTAGGTGAAGTGGACCGTGTTCGGCGTGCACTGCGTGTTGGTCAATTCGGAGGAGCCGGCGCCGGAATCCAGCAGGATGCTGTTCTTCTCCTTCACGATGTTGTTGACTGCGAGCGCAACGCCGGAGTTCGGCACGTCGGCAATAATGTCGACCTTGTCGGTGTCGATCCACCGGCGCGCGATGCCGGTTCCGATATCGGGCTTGTTCTGGTGATCCGCCGAGATCACATCGATTTTCCAGCCCTTGGCCTTCAACCCCGAATCATCGGCCGCCAGCTGTGCCGCGACGACCGAACCCTCTCCGCCGAGGTCGGAATACAGGCTGGAAAGATCGGTCAGCACGCCGATCTTGACGTTCTTGTCCTGGGCCATCGCGCCGACGGTCATGCCAAAAGTCAGCGCCGTGCCGATGAGTAGAGCTGTTATTCCGGTCCTCATTTTCTCCCACTCCGTTTTGATCCCGTCCGGGGACGCCGCCTAAACACCGAGATAGGTATGAAGTTTGTCCATGTTGGCCTGCAATTCGGAACTCGCGAAGCCGTCGATGATCTTGCCGTGCTCGACGACGTAAAAGCGGTCAGCGAGCGTCGCGGCGAAGCGGAAATTCTGCTCCACCAGAAGGATCGTGAATCCCTCTGACTTCAATCGCGCGATGGTATGGCCGATCTGCCGGATGATGACCGGCGCAAGGCCCTCGGTCGGCTCATCGAGCATCAGGAAGCGCGCACCTGTACGCAGAATGCGCGCGATCGCCAGCATCTGCTGCTCGCCGCCGGAGAGCTTGGTGCCCTGACTGCTCAGCCGCTCCTTCAGATTGGGAAACAGCGTGAATATCTGGTCCAGCGACAGGCCGCCGCTGCGGACCTGCGGCGGCAACATCAGGTTCTCGCGCACATCGAGGCTCGCGAAGATGCCGCGCTCCTCCGGACAGAACGCAACGCCCAAACGCGCGATCTTGTCCGACGACGCTCGCGAGATGTCTTGATTGTCGAAACGGATCGATCCGGTGCGCTTGCCGATGATGCCCATGATCGACTTCAGCGTCGAGGTCTTGCCGGCGCCGTTGCGACCGAGCAGCGTGACGACCTCTCCCGCCGCGACGTTGAAGTTGATGCCGTGAAGGACGTGAGATTCGCCGTACCACGCTTGGAGATTTTCAACCGTGAGCAGGGTGCCGCCGGCCGGCCTTGCGGAACTGGCAACACCCGATGCGGTCATCGTCCCGTCAGCCATGACCGGCTCCCAGATAAGCTTCCCTGACGCGCTCGTCCTTGGTCAGGTCGGCATAATTGCCCTCGGCGAGCACCTGCCCGCGTGTCAGCACGGTGATGATATCGGATAGGCTGGCGACCACGCTCAGATTGTGCTCGACCATCAGGATCGTGTACTTCGCCGAAATGCGTTTGATGAGCGCGGCGATCCTGTCGATGTCCTCGTGGCCCATGCCGGCCATCGGCTCGTCGAGCAGCATCATTTCCGGATCGAGCGCTAGCGTCGTCGCGATCTCCAGGGCGCGCTTGCACCCGTATGGCATCTCCACCGCGGGGATTTTCGCGAACTCGCTCAATCCGACGTCGTCCAGCAATTCAAGCGCACGGGGGTTGAAGCGATCGAGTACCGACTTGGAGCGCCAGAAATCGAAGGAATGGCCGTGCTGACGTTGCAGCGCGACCCGGACATTTTCAAGCGCCGTGAGATGCGGGAAGACCGCCGAAATCTGGAATGACCGCACCAGTCCGAGCCGCGCCACGTCGGCCGGAGCAAGCGCCGTAATGTCCCGTCCGTTGTAAAAAATCTGACCCGCCGACGGCTTCAGGAACTTGGTTAGCAGATTAAAGCAGGTGGTTTTCCCCGCGCCGTTGGGGCCGATTAATGCATGAATACTGCCGCGGCGAACGCGTAGACCAACGTCGCGCACGGCGACAAAACCGGCAAACTCCTTGGTCAATCCGTGGGTTTCAAGAATGAACTCATTCGCCACTCAGAATTCCCCCTCAGCTATCGCTCGGTGTCCCCTTCGCGGCTGAGTCTTTGCTGCCGGGCCCGTTCAGTGCGCTAGAACACCATCGGGCACGGTCGCCTTGTCTGGAATATGACGTCAATGGACGGGGTCACGCAAGGTGCAAAGTAGCTTTCGGCGGGACTCTGGAGCCCGCACTTCCTCAGCCATTAGTCGAAATGGCGTCGGCGCCGGCCTAGAGGGCACACCGGCGACGTGACAGAACCGATCGACGCGGCGCTATCCCTTCGCCTTCAGCGCTCGAAGCTCTTTTTCATAAATCTCGGGCTTGAAGCCAACGAGCAGTTTGCCGCCAACCTCCAGCACCGGACGCTTGATCATCGACGGCTGATCGAGCATCAACGCCAGCGCCTTCGTTTCATTCAGCCCCGTCTTGTCCGCATCCGGCAATTTGCGAAACGTCGTGCCGGCGCGGTTGAGCAATGTTTCCCAGCCGAGTTGTGCGGCCCATCCCTTGAGCCGCGCGCGTTCGATGCCGGCGGTCTTGTAATCGTGAAAGTCATAGGCGATGCCATGGCCGTCCAGCCACGCGCGCGCCTTCTTCATGGTGTCGCAGTTCTTGATGCCGTAGATGGTATTGGTCAATGCCAGGCTCTCCAGGGATTGCGGCTTGAAACCGGTGGGGTGGGCCTCATAGCTACGCGAGCCGCCGGGGCCTGTGAAGCGGATGCATTGTGAAGCGGATGCATAGGGAGATTTCCGTGGTGATGAAACTGTTGGCCGCAGTCGTCCTGCTTTGGAGCCTCGCCGGTCCGGCGATCGCGGCGCCGGACGAGGACGCGGTGCGAGATCTGCTTCATTCGACCTTCGACAAACCGGAAGCAAAGCTGGTCGTCGGACCGGTGATCGCCACAGCTGGCTACGCGATTGCCGGCTGGACCCAGGGCGAGATGGGCGGTCGCGCCCTCCTCCAGAATAAGCACGGACACTGGAGCATCATCCTATGCGCCGGGGACGGGATCAGGAGCGCCGAAGCGCTGCGGCATGCCGGCATTGCGCCTGACGTCGCCGATGAACTCGCTCAGGCGCTCGCGAAGGCCGAGCAAACAGTTCCGGCCGATCGTCTTGCAGCGTTTGCCCGCTTCGAGGGGCTGCTGCGTATGGACGAAGCGGGCAACCACCCTCCCGTCCACGATCGGGCGCGCTGATAGACGACGTCGACTCTCGCTGGCGCAACGCCGATGGCCCAACGGCGGAGCTTTTCAGCCGTTGCAACCGGCGAACCGGCTGCTATACCGCTGTATCCCGCTTACCTGCGCTCGTTCGCAGGAGTGAGCCACAGGAGACATTGATGTCTGACAAGAACGAACCCGCATCGGGATTCCAGTATGGCCTCGCCAACCTGAAGCCCGTCTCACCCACCGACAACGTCACCCTCAACTTCCCCGACGGCGCACAGCGCGAGTTCCCGAAAAACACCACCGGCCTCGACATCGCAAAAGGCATCTCGCCGTCGCTGGCCAAGCGCACGGTGGCGATGGCGCTCGACGGTGTCGTCAGCGACCTTGCCGACCCGATCGAAAGCGACGCAAAGATTGAATTCATCAACCGCGACGATCCCCGCGCGCTGGAACTGATCCGGCACGACGCGGCGCATGTGCTGGCCGAAGCCGTGCAGTCGCTGTGGCCGGGCACGCAGGTGACCATTGGTCCCGTGATCGAGAACGGCTTCTACTACGACTTCTTTCGCAACGAGCCGTTCTCGCTGGAGGACTTCCCCGCGATCGAGAAGAAGATGCGCGAGATCATCGCGCGCGACAAACCCTTCACCAAGGACGTCTGGGATCGCGAAAAGACCAAGCAGGTGTTCCGCGACAAGGGTGAGGCCTTCAAGGTCGAACTGGTCGACACCATTCCCGGCAACGAGCCGATCAAGATCTACTATCAGGGAGACTGGTTCGATCTCTGCCGCGGCCCCCACATGACCTCAACCGGCAAGATTGGCAACGCCTTCAAGCTGATGAAGGTGGCCGGCGCCTACTGGCGCGGCGACAGCAACAATCCGATGCTGACCCGCATCTACGGCACGGCGTTCGCCAAGCAGGAAGAGCTCGACGCCTACCTCAAGCAGATCGAGGAAGCCGAGAAACGCGATCATCGCAAGCTCGGCCGCGAACTCGACCTGTTTCATTTCCAGGAAGAAGGTCCCGGCGTGGTGTTCTGGCACGCCAAGGGCTGGACCATCTTCCAGGCCGTGATCGCCTATATGCGCCGCCGCCTTACCGGCGACTACGACGAGGTCAACGCGCCGCAGATGCTCGACAAGTCGCTGTGGGAGACTTCCGGCCATTGGGAATGGTATCGCGAGAACATGTTCGCGGCGCAGTCAGCCGGCGACGAGGCCGAGGACAAGCGCTGGTTCGCGATCAAGCCGATGAACTGCCCGGGCCACGTGCTGATCTTCAAGCACGGGCTGAAGAGCTACCGCGACCTGCCGCTGCGGCTCGCCGAATTCGGCGTGGTGCATCGCTATGAGCCCTCGGGCGCCATGCACGGCCTAATGCGCGTGCGCGGCTTCACGCAGGACGACGCACACATCTTCTGCACAGAGGATCAGCTCGCCGACGAATGCCTCAAGATCAACGAGCTGATCCTCTCGACCTATGCCGACTTCGGCTTCGACGGCGAGTTGACGGTGAAGCTCTCGACGCGCCCCGAGAAGCGGGTCGGCTCAGATGCAGCATGGGATCACGCCGAGCAGATCATGGGCGAGGTGCTGAAGCGGATCGAGACGCAGGGCCACAACGGCCGGATCAGGACGGAGATCAATCCCGGCGAAGGCGCATTCTACGGTCCGAAGTTCGAATACGTGCTGCGCGACGCCATCGGGCGCGACTGGCAGTGCGGCACCACGCAGGTCGACTTCAACCTGCCGGAGCGGTTCGGCGCGTTCTACATCGACGCCGACGGCAGCAAGAAGGCTCCGGTGATGGTGCATCGCGCGATCTGCGGCTCGATCGAGCGGTTCATCGGCATCTTGATCGAGCACTTCGCCGGCAATTTTCCGCTCTGGCTCGCGCCGGTGCAGGCGGTCGTCACGACCATCACCTCCGATGGCGACGAGTATGCCAGAGAAGTCGCAGCCGCCGCCCGGCGTGCGGGACTTCGTGTCGAAATCGATCTGCGCAACGAAAAGATCAACTACAAGGTACGCGAACACTCGCTGGCGAAGATCCCGGCGTTGCTCGTGGTCGGCAAGAAGGAAGCCGAGAGCCAGTCAGTCTCGGTCCGCCGTCTGGGCAGCGACGGCCAGAAAGTGATGCCGACCGGCGACGCCATCGCGGCGCTGGTGGAGGAAGCCATACCGCCAGATATCAAGCGGGCCAAAATGTTGCACTAGCGGGTTGTTCCGAAGGTGAACATCAGTCGCGGCCATCCATGCACGCGTTAAGCGGGCGACAGTAGATTTCAAGAGAGCACCCATGTCCGATATTATCGAATTCCTGCGCACCCGCCGTTCAGTCAAGCCACGCGACATGAGCGGGCCCAGCCCCTCGGCCGAGGAGATCGACACCATCCTCACCATCGGTGCGCGCGTGCCCGATCATGGCAAGATCGCGCCGTGGCGATTCATCGTGTTCGAAGGCGACGCGCGAGCCCGCGCCGGCGACGTCATCGCCAATGTCTACGCGCGCAAGAACCCATCGGCGCCGCAGGAAGAGATCGAAATCGAAAAGCGCCAATTGATGGAAGCGCCGCTGGTGATCGGTGTCGTGAGCTGCATCAAGCAGCACCCTAAGGTGCCGTCGTGGGAGCAGGTGCTTTCTGCGGGCGCCAGCGCCATGAACATCGTCAATGCAGCCACCGCGCTCGGCTACGGCGTGAACTGGCTGACCGGCTGGTTTGCCTACGATCGCGACATACTCGACGGTCTCGGATTGAAGCCAGACGAAAGATTCGCCGGCTTTATTCATATCGGCACACCGACTAAGCCGAACACGGACCGCCCTCGCCCGGCCTTGTCGGATATCGTGACGCGGTTCTAGCGCCTCACACTCGATCTCAGAATCCGTGGCGATCGGTGCCCCGATTGGAAAAGGTGCGCTCGAACCAACCGTCCAGCAGCGCCTTCTCATACACATAGGAATCGCTCGAAAGCCGGGCAGACGGATTCATCTGATAGTTGATGTCGGAGAGGGTCTCCTCGCCGCTACGCGTACGCCGACCTCTCTCGGTCAGCACATAATGCAGCTTGATCCTCGGCGGCGTAACGCCGGTCATAATCCTCACGTCGGAGGGACCATAACGCCCTAGTCCATAATAGCCGGCCCGATCGATGTCCAGAACGTCGACGGTGAGAGTTTGCCCAGGGGCGAGAAACCGTTTGCCGAGACGATCGAGATGAGCCCGCAACGCCGCTTCCGTCGACACGCGGGAGGCGGCGAACGAGCCAGCATCCGTATAGCGGTCCGGACTGACAAAACGCACATTTACGCCGGCGAGGCTCGATGCCGGCGAAACAACAATGGCTGCGAGAACCGCAGCAAAGCCAAGATTCCAGCGCATGTTTCACCTATCGACTTTGTGTCGACCGGATATAAGCACGAATCCGGAAACCTTCCACGTCCTCCAGATCAAGTGCGCCTGATCGGCTCACGTTCTGAATCGCATGGGAACCGCGAGTTGCACGATCCTGCGCATTAACAGAAGCACCGAATGGCGCGACTACTTGACCGGTCACGTTGATGGCTCAGCTGGTTCCATCTATGTGCTTGACGTGTCAATGGAAACGATGACGATTGCTACTGAGAAGCTCGTGTTTGATCTCTAGTCGAACCAATAGAAGGCTGCTTAAAATATGTCTCCTCCCCGCGACCCAAGCCACGGTCAAACGGCCGAAGAAATCGAGCGCTACTATCGCAACGTCAAAATTGGCGATCCAGCCGCGATCAGAAGCAGCCAATATGGACGCCTCGAAATCAAGATCACGATTGTAAGCAACATCAATCCAGAAGCTGGAAGCATACATTTGAACGACGATGCCGTATGGGGCGGAGTCGCTTATTCTGTGGAAAGTGGAAAGAGTTATTACGCGTCCGCCGGCCAGTCATCGCTTATCGTTCCAAATGAAAAAGTTACGGCCTGGGCTAAAGCAAATCCGCGCGGCACACCCGCTTACTGATTGCTGCCGCGCGAGTGAGGGTTGCACAAGCCCACGCGCGTCGAGACTCTTCCCAAGAATGGGCTGACGAATGCTTTCCGCACACTCCCCAACGGCACCCTAACCGGTGAATTCGGTGGCCTTGCCCGCCAGAAGTTCTTTCAACTGGCTGCGCATCAGCTCCGCATTGTCAAACGTAAGGGAAGCTACTGCAGTCTTATCGACTGCAACGACGATTTGGACGCCTACGTTCACGCATGAAATTCGGCCGGACACATCATTAATACCCGTAAGCGCATTTCCCAATGCCGCTTCTAACCCCTTAGCTTCGACCAAGCCCAGTCTGAGCGGATCACCGCCATCGATCGTAAGATCGACCGCTACGCCCCCTTCGGGTGGCTTCTCGGCGTTACGAGCAACAAGTGTCCAACTGCTCATTTAGTTCGTCCCCGCCGCACTTTCCTAATCTTCCTCTTCCTCGGCCATTTCGCGAATGCCCTCGGGCCAAATATCACAACGCTTGCCCAACGCGAGCTTGATTTCACCTGATGGTGCCGGTCCAAGCCGACGGCTCAATGTTCAGGAGCGGCGCGACGCTCATGAACGTAAGCGCTCAACCGCTGCCCCATTGATGTGGGCTTGACGTTTTGCGGAATCTCCAGGGCATGAGGTCTTCGATTTTGCTTTGAGGATGGCCGGCGATGATTGCCTCGAGTGTTTCGGCGATGTAGGCGACGGGGTTGACGTCGTTGAGCTTGCAGGTGGCTACGATCGACGCCAGCAAAGCCCAATTCTCGGCTCCAACTTCATGACCAGCAAATAGCGCATTTTTTCTGGTCAGGCACACCGGCCGGATGGCGTTTTCGACCGGATTGGTGTCGAGCTCGAGACGTCCGTCTTCGAGGAAGCGGGTCAGCCCCGGCCAATGATTGAGCGCGTAGCGGATGTCCTGGGCGAGTGTCGAGCTGCTGGAGATCATCGACAGCTGTTTCTCGAACCACGGCTTCAAAGCAGCAACGACAGGCCGCGAATGCTCCTTGCGCGCGGCCAGTCGGATGTCCGGCGATGAGCCGCGCACCGTGGCTTCGATGGCATAGAGAAGCGCAATCTGCCGGACCGCGTCTTCGGCGATCGGCGATCTGCTGTTGCGCGCCAGCTTGACGAAGCGCCGACGCAGATGACTCCAGCAATGCACGAGCGTCCAGGGGCCTTGCGGTCGCGCAACGCCGGTCAGCCGATCATAGCCCTCGTATGCGTCGCATTGCAGGAAGCGCCCGTTAAAGCCGTCCAGAAACTGCCTGGCGAAAGCGCCGCTGCGTCCGGACGCATATCGGAACAGCACGATCGGCGGACTTGGGCCGCTGTGGCCGCGGTCGTCGGAGACAATAGCCCAGAAGAAGCCTTTCTTCGTCTGGCCGCGCCCGGGAGCAAGCACCGGCGCCGTGGTCTCGTCCATGAACAGGCGATCCGCCGCCGCCAGTTGGCGGCGCATCCGATCCCCAACAGCCTGGAGATGGAAGCAGGCGCGGCCGGACCAGTTCCCCAGCGTCGCCCGGTCGAGCCGGATCCCTTGTCGCGCGTAGATCCCGGCCTGCCGGTAAAACGGCGTATGATCGCCGAACTTGGCGACGATCACTTGCGCAATGGCCGCTTCGGTCGGCAGTCCGCCAGGCACGACATGCTCCGGCGCGTGCGCCTGAACGACCGCGCCCGAGCAGCGGCGGCAAGCATATTTTGGACGACGCGTGACCAGCACGCGCCATTGCGCCGGGATCACGTCGAGACGCTCGCTGACGTCTTCGCCGATCTTCGTCATCGCGCCGCAGCCGCAGGGACACAGCGTGCTCGCAGGCTCGATGATCCGCTCCACCCGCGGCAAATGCGCAGGCAGGCAGCCCCGATTGCGATGACGGGCTTGATCTGATGCGCCGCGCGATCGGCCCTGGATAATCGCTGCCGCGTTCTCCTGCGCCGCGTCCAGGACGCCTTGCGCGATCTCGACGTCTTCGAGCGGCAAATGATATTGATCAGGCCGCAGCTTCTCGGACTTCGCGCCGAACTTCTCGCGGCGAAGTTCTCCGAGGATAACCTCCAGCCGGCGCCGCGCCTCTTCCGACGTTGCCAGCGCCGCCTGATGCTCGCCCAACGTCGCTTGCGTTTGCGCCAAAAGCGCCTTCAGGCGTTCGTTCTCGTCGCGCAGCGCCGCGGTGTTCATGCGCTATTTCCAGCACATCGCCGCCGTTCTCGCCATGCGCAAAGAGCGTCCCGAGTCACTCTGCCGCAGTTATCCCGCCGCTTGCGGACGCCGTGCTTCCTCCGGACGGACCAGCCTCCAGTCCAAACCTTCAAACAAGGCCGCAAACATCGCCGGCGATACCCGCATCACGCCATCCGCAATCGTCGGCCACACGAACTTGCAGCCTTCGAGCCGCTTGTGCACCAACACCAGGCCCGTGCGATCCCAGACCAAAATCTTGATCCGATCCGCTCGCCTCGATCGGAACACGAACGCCGCGCCGCAGAACGGGTCGAGACCAAGCATCTCCTGCACCTTCGCCGCAAGCCCATCGTGACCACAGCGGAAGTCGACAGGCCGCGTCGCGATGTAAATCTTCAACTCCGCGCCAGCAGCGATCATCGTGACGTCCGCACCGCGCGGATCACCTGTGATAGTTGCTTCTCGCCGATCGCCGCGTCCGTCCGCACGACGATGTCACCGATCGCAATCTCAATCTTGACCATCGGAACGTGACGCTCGTCTAACGGCTCTTCCACAACCAGCGGTGCGAAGCTTGTCGTCGGAGAGTCGCACGACGGCAAGCCGCCTCTCTGTCGAAAGCGTCGGCGCCAGTCGTAAATCTGCCAGCGCGTCGCACCATGCTTGCGCGCCACCTCCGCTACCTGAGCGCCAGGCAATAAACTCTCGGCAACGATCCGAGCACGCTCAGATTCCGAACGTACGCGCCGCCCCGTCGGTCCCTCAAGCACTTCAAGCCGGCTGACTATTCCAGTCGATGAGCCGTCCAAATGGACGTCCTTTTTGCCGTCTAACACCATCCAAAACCTCCGTCACAACCGGAGGATTCTTCGCATGTTCGATGCTAACCCGATACAAGGGGATCAACTGAGCGCTTACTCATGAACGTCCCCACGATCACGTTGTATTCGGTATCCGGTAGATAGGCGGTCAGATCGCGACCCCTCGAACGGATCGATGGTGACATCAATAACCGCCTGTTCGGGATTGAGCCGAAACAGGTTGACCGGCTTGCCTTCCGAATTGTGTGCAATGGAGGCAATGCCGCCGAACGGGTAGAGCAGCGCGTCCCACGTAATCTGCTCTCGAAAGTCGCGGGCGCTGGTCCAGTCGTTCACTTGGTCATGCAGCACATGAAATCATGCTACAAAGCCACCAGCCGACCGTGTAACTTATTAATTTTGCTAAAAAATCACCGCTGGAGCGGGTGAAGGGAATCGAACCCTCGTATTCAGCTTGGAAGGCTGCTGCTCTACCATTGAGCTACACCCGCGTTACGCATCTAGCGTTCTGATTTTATTGCCATTTGCGGATGCTTTCCGCAAGGCACGAATCCTCCAATTCCGGAACGGAATGGCTCCAACTGCGACTTTGGGACCAGAAGTCCCGCAAAAGTTCATCCAACGATTCAGATACGCCAACGAGCAAAACAAGAACTCAGCCTATGTTTAAGGCGCACAGAATTCTTCATTCGCGCGGTCGTTGCCAGCATCACCGCACGGACCGTGGCTTCTATCGGTGATGAGAACACCTGTTGCGCTCCGGCCTCTCCCTCAGGAGTGTTCCTTTGGCCCGGAGAACGCCGCCACACTGCGAAGCAGGCCGGGGCCACTGTGGACTTTGAAGGCTGGACTTTGAAGGTTGGGTCGATTCCGGAGCTGCGGCCGCCCACAAATCATCTGCGCCGAACCGCGCCTAAATTTGCACGCTACGACGATCGCTCCCGCGACGATACGATCGCAGATTTATGCCGCGCGCTGCGACAGTTCCTGATGCTGATGCCATACACCGCTGATATGGGCAGCTCCATGATCTGCCTTATTAACAGCCGACACCAGCGCGGTGACACCCATCAACGTTCCGACCGCCAGAATTGCTGCCAGGACAATTTTAATTTTCATGTCGTCTCTCCATCGTAGCCAAATTGAAAACCAGAGAACTCGTACGCATGTTCCTATTCTGACATGCGCTGGCGCTGGCAAATTTAAGGTCAGTTCCTGATAGAAAAGACTTCCGGCTGAAGCGGAATTTTCGGAAGCGCTGCAGTCGAATTTCCACGGGTAACTGACCGGGACTTGATTACCGCTAGTGCTTCGTTGGCGGCAGGTCCGGGATGAGCGCCCTCACCTTCCAAAGAAGATAATGTCGGCGTTCCTAGCGACATATTCTTCCTTCTTGATCGAGTCACGCGAATTCGGCAAACGCCCGCGCAGAAGAATGATCGCGAAGAAGAAGATATGGGCAACTGTCGGCGTTATCACCGTGTGCGGATGACCATATAAGCAACCGAACGCGGCGGTGCTACGGTAGTTTGGATTGCGCCGCCAGTTCAATCAGACGGAAACGGACGGGGCAGCCCCTTAACACGCTGCGATTTTGTGCCTATGATCCGGCTTCCATCAACAACGAAAGGAGGTGATCCAGTGCCTTATATCGAGCGCTGTCACCTCGCTGGGATCGCCCGCTAGGCTTCTTGGAGCCCGGCGATGGGCGGCTCAGCGCCCAGTGCCAGCGAGACAAGATCGGGGCGCGGCGGGCAAAACTCGCCGCGCCTTTTTCACTGCGACGACGGAACGGATGCGTTGCCGTGCCGGTGCAAATCGCGTCGACTTTCAGTAAATACGTGGGCGGATCGCGCGAGAATGAAGGTCACAACGGAACCGACGGATCGTTCAAGTGCTGACGACAAGCCGGCCGCAGACGGACATCATCGCGCGTTGGCATAATGGTCACGACGATGATGGTGACGTCTCGCGTAATGCCGTCCTCCTCCTCCGCTCCAACCTCCAAGCTGGAAATGCCCGCTGTCGCCATTTGCCCATTGCGCGCCGGAAATCAACCCGCAGGAGTTCGCGAGCGCGACCTCGTTGTGGGGCATCCGTGGGCGCGTGACGTTTCGCCCGTATTGGTTGATATCGAGCGCCAGCCCTGCCGGATGCAGCGAGGCTCGTACGCTGCCATGCGCCCGCCATCCGCCCATGAAGCGGATCGGATAACCCTGCCGGTCAAGAGCCGAAACAAGGCACTGGAAAGCACCGGTGGCGTGGTTGGCAACATGCGCAGTGGCGCCTGAGGACGAGCGGACCACCCCGGCCACCCTCCCCGCGCCTTCGGCCATGACCCGTGCAAGCCCTTTCGGAATTCGGCGATGTGATCGGTGACTTGCCGAATGTCTGACGGAATGACGGGAATGCCTGGCGGCACGATCCTCGAAATTAAACAGCGACGTTCCGTTGCCGAAGCAGGGACGCATCACATCGCAGCCCGTGGCAATCTGCGTTTTTTTATAAGAAGGTCGGGCAGACGAAGGTGTGGCGACAATGCAAAGCATCGCCGATGCAATAAGCAGTCGGATCATCGTATCTCCGGGAAAAGCTGGAGTAAGGGAACGCAGCAACTAAAGCCCTGCTCTGAAATGTCCGGCACGGAACCGCTGGTCATGATAGCGGCTAACTAGGACCGGTGGTCACGGCCTGTCTAGCTAGACGCGAACAACCATTTGAATTAACATTGAGAGTTTAGGTTAAAACGAGCGGCTCGCGCATCGCGTCTTCGGAAAAAAGTCAAGTTAAATCAACAATTTGTTGAGGGGGGCCGTGTCGAACAGCTTGGTCATGCAGGCTATCGCCCAGTGAGGACGCGGCTGATTTTCGATGCCGGAGATGTGGTTCTGCGCACCAACTTACTGGCAGCCTCTGCCCTCTACGCTTACATAGGGGTTAGCTCGCATTTGACCCATGCTCCTTCTTGGGTTGATTTGAACGCAGAGGGAAGGGAATGCTAGCGGAGATGGGAAGGTCTGCATCTGATAGCTTCGAAGGGCGGCGGCGTAACGGACGTAAAAGTAGATTAAGACCCTACTACGTTCGACCGTGTTTTGCAGAAATGCAAAAAATCGCCCCGGACCACACCCAGAGAACAATGGCAAGGCGCCTCAACGATCACTTTAATCCTGAGCAAGGCGCATAAGCCATTCGCCATCACAGTGGTAACTTCAATGACCGTAACCCCCGTCTCCAAAATCCTCAGCGAAGACCGCATTGGCTTCGTGACGGAGGATGATTCGAAACTACGGCCTTTGAAGCGAAGGGAGTATAAACAATGAATGATCTTCGGGAATGGCGCAGCTCTACACGAGAATTCGAAGGAGCGAAGGACAGAGGCCCTCGAAATACTTACATTGTCGGCGCGGTGCTGGTGTTGTTGGCTTTCATGGCTGTAATCGCGCTTTTCTTGTTTGGGGTGCCTTAGCACTCCCATGCTTCCGGCGATGCTCTCGCGCCGCGAAGACCGTCATCGCCAACGAAACGCCCGCACCCAAGCGGGTGGTGGGGAATTATCGAGAAAATCGTAATATTCAACGGATTGTTTGAGATTGGTGGGGGAAGAAGGACTCGAACCTTCGAAGTCATAAGACAGCTGATTTACAGTCAGCTATCATAACAAAGACATCCGTCACCACTTGCCAATAACTCATCAAGGCGAGTTCTTGCGTGGGACGCTGAAAACGAACCGCCTTGTTCGGTGATGGCACTTTCATGCATCTGATCGGGACGTGACACCGACCGCACAAAGCGGCTTAGGCAAGCTCTTGTCGGTTTGCAGCGGAGTGATGAGCCGGCAGGGCAGGTCCGCCGAGCCTTTCACGGGCGACGCTTCGCGCCGACCCACTGGCTAACTCGTAACCCGCCGGCTCACCAAGCTCTGCATCAGTACCAAGCATAGGACTGATAGCAGCGGTTCGCCCACTGGTATCCGTCCCACACCCAACAATCATCATAGTTCGCATAAGCGTACGGATAGTCCCAGCCCCAGGCAGTGGCCGCAGCGACGCCAGCAGCAACAGGCCAACCCCATCCCCAGCCGCGCCGCCATCCCCAGCGTCCTCCGGCCCAACGTCCTCCGGCCCAGCGTGCATTTACATTTGCCCAACGTCCACCTGCCCAGCCGCCGCCCCAGCCCGGCCGGACGCCCCAACCGGGTCGGACACCAGCCCATCCGGGGCGCCCTGCGAACGCTCCGCCGCCGACACCGGCCAGAGCTAGCCCGCGACCACCTCTGAAGCCAGCGCCCCTGAACCCGCCGCCGGCAAACCCACCTCTGAACCCACCGCCGGGCATCGCGCCTCTGAATCCTCCACCGCCGAAACCACCGCCCCGGAAACCTCCACCGCCTCCAAATCCGCCGCCGCCCCTGAAGCCTCCTCCCCCTCCTCCGAATCTTGCCGCCGCCTCATCCGGCATCAGCGTGAGCGCCGATGCGACGATTGCCACGCCACTCAGGATGGCCAACACTCTCTTGCGCATTGCACACTCCTTCAGGTTGGGCGTTTCGCACTTCCATCAGGCCGGACTTTGACTGCGTCAGATTCTAATAGCCCAGTGCGATCCGCCCCGAACGAGTACTCGACGTGCAGTCACACATCTCCCGGCCGTCCCAATAACGTTAGCAGTGTGTTCTCGTTCCTGCGGCGGTGCGTGGCACGCCGTGGTCTGATCTCGACTTCCGGTCTTGGCCCGCGACCTCACGCAAACTCTCCGGTGCGCCAGTCCTACGTCGCAGGTAATGGGCCCTTCCCCGGCCGGAAGGCGTTTCAGCGGCGCACGCCTACTCCACGGAACTGCGCAGACTGGCGCAGTAGCGACACCCCGCAGCCCGATCCCAGGGCCGGCATCCGTTGACCTAGATCAACAAAGAACCCCTCCGCCTTCAGTCCTTTGGGACCAGCCCGCGCGTTTCTCAGGAGGTTCGATAATGACACGGCACCTCGCCTTCGCGATCACGATCTTAGGCACCGGCGTACTCCTCAACTCACCACCCGGAATAGCAAACCAGCTGCAATGTGAGGACAGAGGCGCGAATTGCTTGGGCAAATGTGCCGACCCGACGGGAGGGGCCGGTGACTTGGGCGGCCATCAGAACAAATGCCTGCTCTACTGCAGCCGGCAGCTGGCCAGCTGTATGGTACGCAATGCGACGATCCAGCGCTATTATGCGCAACCGGAACACTTCGGACGTTTTTTTGAATGACCGCGCCAGCGCGGCGCCTCCCCGTGGCAGATCGCCGTCACCACCATGACCGCCGCGCGCCGCGATATTCGCCGCAAGCACAGCATTATGAGGTTGGTTGGGTCGTGAGGCCGGCCGCAAAAACCGCTGCCAAGATTCTGTCGGCCAAAGTCTCGGACGACCGTCATTAAGCGTTCGCTACCGCTTCCTGTACATCGCCGCCAGTGTACCGACTATCAATCCAAAGCACAGAGGCACACCAAAGAAGATCATCGACCAGAACGCGAGCAGCAAGACGTGCGCTAGCAAACCCTCTCCGATGAGATCGCCCCGAAACCAGAAGGGCGTGCTCGTTGCGGCCAGTAGAGAACCAGCGAAGCCGATTTTCATCAAAGACGCTGAGCGTGGATCATGACGCGCGAAATGAAACGATCCCCATGCGGCCATCAATGCAAGAAACACCCACAGAATGCCAATCGAAAGCATGGCGCAAAAACGTCCTCCAAACCTGGTTGGAACGGTAGGTTAGGTTCGTGCACGAACTGTTCATCCATCGGTTCAAAACGCCAGCAAATTCGGCCTTAACGCTGTAACTAAGGTCAGACTGTTGTCTTGACCCGTCCAACCGTCACAGGGGAATTAGCAACGATGCGAACGGAACGTCAATGCTGGCTGGTGCACTTTACGACCCTATGGACACCGAGTTGGTAAAGGCACGGGCTCGCGCACGCGACCTGTGTCAAACATTGAACAACTCACGTGAGACAGAGGAAGCGAAGCGCCGAGGTATTTTGACGGACCTTTTCGGACGGGGCGGCGAATCCGTTTGGATGCAGCCGCCCTTCTTTTGCGATTACGGCTCGAACATTGAACTCGGCGAGCGAGTCTTCTTCAACTTCAACTGCGTAGTGCTGGATGTTTGCAAAGTGAAGATTGGCGATTTCACGCTATTCGGACCGGCCGTTCAAATTCTGACGTCAATGCACCCCTGGAATGCCCTCCAGCGGCGAAAGGAAGAGTTCGGCAAACCCATCGAATCGGGTCGGATGTATGGGTCGGTGGAGGCGTAATAATCCTGCCCAGTGTCCGTATTGGCTCCCAGGCAGTGATCGGCGCAGGAAGCATGTTGGGCTTGTAGTAGAGGACATAGTCGGCCCGCTTGGCTCGGCCACGCGTGACAAGTTTGCCGCGCACGATAATGCGGCCCTTAGTGAAGCCAACCTCCTCGCGTATTTGCAGCATTTCGTCCCACCCCGCTTTGCGCAGCGCAGGCGTGATGAGCTTGGTGCAAATGTCCCGTTCGCTTAACGAGCGTTTGTCCATCGAAATCAGTGAATCATCAGAAAGTGAGGCTGACGAGTTGGCGTACTCGGCTCTTCTCGAAAGCCGCTGCCTTCGCGAACCGCCCCCGCGGATGCATTTCAGACGTTATTGCCGAATGCGGTTTCAGATGAACGTAAGCTTGCGCCAAACTCATCACGGCCACTCCCCACGCGCGCGAGAGTTGAGCACGAAACAACCAGATGCTGAAGTCCCCAATACTTCCAACTAGGGGGATGAGGCTCCAAATGTTGCGCGTGGCCTTATCGGAGAGACCGTTTCGCTTAGAAGGGCGACTTTGAAGCGGGCTGACGAACGCACCCGGCCCGCGCGAATCCCGCGTGCATGATTGGTCTGCGCGACCATCATCTCGGCGGTCGCGCCAGTACCTCCTCCTAACGGATAGTGACGGAACTTAGCGGAGAATACCCGTACCCCAGGCTGCACCCCAAAAATGCGCAGCGAGAGCCACCCCTTCGGAGGCGCCTAATTTTTACAATAAGTAATTGAAATCATTGGTGGGGGAAGAAGGACTCGAACCTTCGAAGTCATAAGACGGCTGATTTACAGTCAGCTCCCTTTGCCACTCGGGACACTCCCCCGCTCAACACCATCGGGCTTCCTTCCACCGAACAGGGCGGCTGAACGGCCATGGATGACGCTAAAACCGTGGGCCCGACGAACGGGTCCATGGCCGCCGCGTTTATGGGGGAAGCACCCCGGCAAAGTCAACCAATAGCGCTGGAATATCGGTTTCCGGCTTTTTGCGCCGGAAAATTGCCATTACTCGGAACCCGTGAGACAAGCCAGCTATGAGCGACCGTGATCGTAAGCCGCAATTTAAGCGCGGCTCCCAGAAGGCTAACAGAAATCGTGGCCGCCCGCCCCCGAGGAACCGTGAGGCCGGGACCGACAGCCCAGCGATTCTCTACGGCTGGCACACGGTGGCAGCCGCGCTGGCCAATCCCCGGCGGACGATCCGAAAACTGCTGCTCACCGAAAACGCGGCACGGCGGCTCGCGGATGAAAACATCAATACCTCGATCACGCCCGAGATCGTGCGTCCGAGTGCGATCGACCAGCGCCTCGGCCCCGACGCGGTGCACCAGGGGCTGCTCGCCGAAGCCGATCCCCTGCCCTCGCCGGATATCGACACGCTGGCGCAGGAAGGCATCGTGCTGGTGCTCGACCAGATCACGGATCCGCACAACGTCGGCGCGATCATGCGATCGGCCGCAGCCTTTGCTGTGAAGGCGATCATCACCACGGCGCGTCACAGTCCCGAGGCCACCGGCGTGCTGGCAAAATCAGCCTCCGGCGCGCTGGAGCTTGTGCCGCTCGTGCTAGTACAGAATCTGGCGCGAGCACTGACCGAACTGAACGACCGCGGCTTCATGACCGTCGGCCTCGACAGCGCGGGCGGCGAGGACCTCGCTGCCATCCAGTTGCGACAACCGCTGGCGCTGGTGCTTGGCGCCGAAGGCAAGGGCTTGCGGCAATTGACGCGGGAAACGTGCAACGCGGTCGCGCGTCTCGACATGCCCGGCGACATCAAAAGTCTCAATGTCTCGAATGCCGCGGTGTTAGCGCTCTATATCGGCGCCAGCCGTCTCGGCCTGATGCGCTGACGGCACGAAAACGCCCGCTCGCATCGCATGCGAACGGGCGCTTGTTTTAAGGAGCGGGGCCGATCAGTGGTGGTGGTGCGCCGCCGAATGATGATGACCGTGGTGATGATGCCGCGATCCGTAGACCTGGCCATGGTAGTGGCCGTAATGATGACCATAACGATATATGCGGTAATGCGGGTACGTGTGATGCCAGCGATAGTTGGACACGACTGGGCCGGTCACGGGAGCGCCGTCATAGTAATGATGCATGGCGTGGGCGTAACGGCCGCCGTCGTAGGGGTAATAATAAGGACGCCTATAGGCATTCCATCCGGAAACGGCGGATTCCTGATAGGTCGGCACCGGTGCGAAAGCGCCAGGACCGCTGAACGTTGGCCCCTGATTGACATAATAGTACTGTGTCGGAGACGGCAGACGTTCATAGGCCGCAACGCCGTATCCCGCGCCGTAATAGCCTTGATAATAACCATGCCCACATGGGCTGTAAGCCGCGCACGGCGAACACCCTCCGCTCGTGAACAACCCGCCGCACGCCATCGCGGGCGCGGCGCTCGCCGCTACCACGGCAACGGCAGCGACCAATCCTGAAATCATCTGACGCATTTGCTCTCTCCTGCTTTGCCTGTTTTTCTAAAGTTCGATTCTACGGTTTGGGTCTCCGAAATTGCCGCGGCGCCCTCTGTTGAAAGTCTTGCGGCAAACTCGAGGGTCCGATCTCGGGGGCGAGAATGACCGCAGGCGGCATCTGCGGAATATCGGATTGCGCTGGCGTCGGATCGGAATGGGCCGACCATGACTGATGAAAGCTCTCAGCGCGCGGCGGCAGCTTGCGGTTCGCCGGAGGTTCGATTTCGAGGCGTCCGTAACCGGGCGCGTGACCGAGGCTCGGATAATAATGACCGACATGCGGCTCGGGATCGACGTAGCGACCGCCGTACACCGTCGGCTGTACGTGTATCCTTCGGGCAAGGCCCCAGTCGCCCTCCACCACGGCGTAGGAGGCATCGACACCATTGATGATGATGGGAACGCCGGGACGGCCGGGAATCACGATCACCGGTCCGCTGTCAGCGAGAGCCGTCAATGACGTCCCGATCAGAACGGCCAGCGCAAGTCCGATACGCATTACAGAGTTCCGGTTTACGGCAGAGCCTAATCGAACCGGTGCCGGCATGGGTTAAAGCCGCCGCCCAAACTGCCGGTAAGCCTAACGTGGAGGCATGGGCTGACAATCAATTGCGAAGCATTCCGCTATCGGAAAGTTAACGCGGGGCGGACGAGGCCGCTGCTACAGCCAGAAGCTGAGCAGGACGAGGTTCATCGAGCAGGCCGCGAATAACGCGATGGCAAGTCCCAGTTGCACGCCGTCGGCCGCAGGTTTCGACATCATTTCCATGACCGGAGCTTCAGGCGATTCCATCGCTCGAGTCCCGGTTAATATTTTTCCGGCGCGCCTGTGGAGATTCAGGAGTCGTTTACGAGTTCGGGGCGTGGCCCGAGTCGGCTGCTCGCGCGCGGGTCTAGGCAGAAGTGGCTGCTTCAAGCCCAGTCGGCCGAGAACACCGAACACCTGGCCCGGTTGGCATTGATGCTGACGAAGCCGACCATCATATGCCGGAACGTCCTTCGGCTGTTGGGCTTCACGACGCCATCGATCGTGTGACGGCGCGCGGTCACGTAACCGCCATCCCGGTTGCGGAAGGAGCAGACAAGCTCGATTTGATTCACCGCATAGTCGTTGCTGTTGCGGATCGTCAGCGTCACCAGCGCCTTCGATCCCAGTCCGCCGCGCCGAAGCGATTGCCGCAGCACTGTCACGCCATCGATTGATGCCACCGTTGGCGTGACGCGAACGGGCGAATTGGAAACAGCCCCCTCATCGCCGGATAGGTCCGCAGGCGTAACGTTGCTCTCCTTAACACCGGCGGCGTGACCTGAGAGGGTGGCATCTGGGATGACCGCGCTTAGCGCCGGCGGCTCACGCTGTGGATTTGCGGCATCCGCCCGGAAGAAAATCCAGCCGCAGGCTACGATCATCGAAATCAGAAGGATCCATGAAGGATATGTGAGATGGCCGTTGCGCGTCATCGCGGTGCGCGCTGAAAGGAGGCCGTTCCATCCCCGATCTGACAGTCTGATGCTCATCGCCGTGCCATCTGTTGGCAGCGATTGTACAAAGCCAGCCACGCCGGGGCCTGGGCAGGCCGCGCACATCACCGCTTAGCGAATAATGGCGGTAACAGAAAATGGTTCCTTTGCGACGCGGCCTCCGTTCGTCAATGCTGCACCAGAAGAGCCCGGCCGATCGGGCCAGGCTCCACGAGTTCAGACAGCCGCCGCTTACTTGGGCTGCCACTTCGCATACGGTAGGGTCGGGCCGCCGCCGGTGCTGATGTAGCCGACGGTGAGCGTGCCCTTGTCCATCGAAATCTTGATGACGGTACCCTGCGCCAGCACCTCTCCGCCGCTGACCGCATCGAGTTCGTTCATCGTCAATTCGCGCATGTCGCAATTCGTCATTGTAAATCTCCTTTGAATTCGTGACGGACAAATCTTCGTTCCGCCTGTTGACCGGGATGGTGGTGAGCCGGGGTTCTATTTGAGTGGAATCCATTCGGCTGACGGCATAGCCGGCCCGCCATCGATGCTGACAGTCCCGATCGCCAGAATTCCCTTCCCGTTCACATCGATTAACGTCGTTTTCCTCACCTCGGTGTGGACCGTGCCGCCGCTGACTGCATCCAGTTCACCGATCGTGAGGTCACGTATTCCGCTCGTCATTGCTGATCTCCGTTTTGTTCTCTCGGAAAGAACCACTCCCTCCGTGACATCTGTGTAGTTCAGCGGCACATGACCCACCGTGACCTGGATCACACAGATTGGAGCTAGACGAAAATGTACGGACGGCCGTAATCCCGTGGGCAACCGAGGTTCCGGTCTGCCCCTCCTCCTTCAGAATATTCAATCACGCAGACAGCCGGTGTTGACGAGAACCGGTGAGCCGCCATAAGCAGGCGTGCAGCGGCTGCGATCGGCGTCAGGGCGCGAGCGGTTGAACGCAAAAGGCCCTCAGGAAATGGAGGGCCTTTTTGTTATGCGCGCGCTCGATGTGTGAAACGCGCCGCTTCCAGCGGAGGACTAGCCTCGTAACGGATGCCGCCTATCTTAAAGGGACCGGCTGTCAGGAGCATGACGATGAGCGATGAGGACGAGCAGCAGATACGGGAGATACTGGCGCGCTTCAGCGACGGGCCCGAAAGCAAGGACGCAAAGGTGCAGCAGGTCAAAGAGACTCTAGAGGCCTTCCTCGAGAACGGGCCCGGCACGCGGGAGGAGCGGCAGCTGATAGTGCTCGATAAGCTTCTCCTGATAGACGCTTCTTTTAATGATTTCCGGAGCAAGCGGAACTAGTCGCGTAGGCGCGCGGTTATGAACGGGAGCAGCCGGGAGGACCGTGGCAATGAACGACATCGAAGAGCGGGTACAGGAAATCATGGCGGAGTACGGCGACCTAGTCACGGGAGAGGAGCCGCAGGTAGCGGAGTTCAAGAGGACGGTGCAGGACTTCCTTGAGAACGGCCCCGGAATGCCCGACCAGCGGCGCCAGGCGTTGTTCAAGCATATGAAGGACTGGGATCCCCAGTACAAAGACTTCCTGATCAGCCCGAACTGAATATCAGGAGGGCGGCTGGTCGCTGTTCCGCGCGGGCGGCATCTGACTGGATCGTTCCTGCTTGAGCTCCTGCTCGGCCTGATGATAGAACTCCTCGGCACGCCCTTCGGGACTGCCGGCCTGCTCCCAAAGCTTGTTAGCGCGCTTGATTATCTCTGCTCTGTCCGGATTTTCCATACCTGTCCGCCGTTCGACTTCTTGCGCCATCTTTATCCAATCGTCCGCGAGGTTCAGCCACATCTGCCTGTTGGGATAGTCCAAGCAGTTCTCCGCCTGTTTGCGGCACTCCGCTGCCTTCCGTCGATAGAGCTCAATATGGTGGTCGGATACGCCATACGAATAATCCGCCATGCTTCCTGACATCATTCCTTGCTTGGTTGCAGGTATGCACGGCCCCACAGGAACGGGGGAGACTGCGGGGCCGTGCGGGGCTGCGTGGTCTACGCGCAGCCCACAATTCCGTCCGAGACTTGCTCCTATTCAAGGGCAGAATGGGTAATGCGGGAGCCGTAGTAGTCATCGACCGATTTGGAGCGCCCCGGCTCTTCCCAATTCCAGCTGTTCTCGGAAGCGTACTTCGGCGCGCCGTTGAGCTGGTCCGCCGTGATGCCGGTGCGGTAGCCGCCGACGCGGGTATCGTATTTCAAGGCATTCCAGGGCAGCGGATAGTGGTCGTTGCCGATTCCGAGGAATCCGCCGAATCCCAGCACGGCGTACGACACGCGCCCGCTCGTCTTCTCGATCATGACGCGCTCGATCGTTCCGATCTCCTGGTCGTCGGGGCCGTACACCGCGGTGCCCGCGACCTTGTCGCTGCCGATCAGTGTGCTTGTCTCTCTCGCTTCGGTGGCCATGCAATGCTCCTTCGTTGGGAGGGAAAAACGCGGCAAGTGCGCCGAATGTTCCCATCACCGCGCATTGTAAGAGCCCTCGTTCCATCGCGCCCAGCGCGTTCCCTTGCCTTTCATCGAGGGATGCATCCGCTCGCCGCTGAACTCCGCGCGAAATATCTCGGCGTGCTCCTCCATGGCGAACAGAAACATTTGATAGAACTTATTCTCCTCCATCATGGCCCCTCTTCCTTGAGGGACCTTCTTTTGATAGACCCCCGCTGAGCCCGCTTAGCTCAGTTGGTAGAGCAGTGGTTTTGTAAACCTCAGGTCGCTGGTTCGAGTCCGGCAGCGGGCACCATACAAACCCCATAAAATGGGGATTTCTTGTAAAATGAAGCTGCGCAATCATGCAGACATTCAGGAACAGACACAGCGCACATAGGACCATCAAAAGCCGGCAGTCCTCTCTGGACGACGTCAGCCGGATAAGCCGCCGCACGAAAGGCCATAAGTTGGGGACGGCGGCTGGCGAGAGACCGTAGAGTCTACACGCTACTTCTTGTCCGGCTCGACCGTTGTTTTGGAAGAGCCCTCCGGCGCCGGCTGCATACTTGGTGGGCTCTCGCCCTGCGGACTTTCTGCAGGAGCGCCGCCGGACCCGGTCTCAACAGGACCGGTCCACCCCTGCGGTTGCAGATGACCCTTAGCTTCCGGCGTCACGGTCCGGCCAGTGTTGTGTTCAGACTTGTTTGGTTGTTTGGATTCCGAATTTGTCTGAGCGCTGGCAATCCCGACTAAGCACGCCGTACAGGTAGCAATAACCAGTATACGGTGCATGGTAGTCCTCCGATCATATGCGCTTTCAACAGCCCCAGCGGTGCGGAGTTCCAATCATCCTGAGGGTGCCCAACAAAGAAAACGCCGGTGTCCATTGCGCTATGTCGAACGTCTCTCCCTGCATGTGAGATTCCCGAATTCGCCCGCGCGCGCCGCACCGCCGTTTGCGAACTCGGTTGATACAATCGCTCCGTCAACCTCGGCTGAAATAGTCGGAACGCGAGCAGATCGGCTCCGCACAGATTCCACACCACAATCGCAGCCAGATCATCGACCGGGCGCTGGAGCCGTCGCCGCATCAACTGCTGCCCGCGAGCGGCGGAGCCATTCGTCGAGACCGATCTGGCCGAGGCGCGCTTCGCCCAATGGCACAAGCGAGAACTCATCGACCCGCCCGCCAAAATATCTGGCCTCGGGGTCGCACACGACCTCTCGCGGGTCGCCGACCTCCTTCAGATAGCGGGCAATGAGTTCGTTGAACGGCGCCCGTTCCGGACCAGCGATGTCGACGATACCATTTCGCGGTGCTGCAAGCGCCACATCGGCCACCAGGGCAGCGACGTCATCGGCCGCGATGGGCTGGAAGAGGCCGGGCGAAATCCTGACCAGATTTCCATCCGTGCTTGAAGCAGCGATGGTACCGAGAAATTCCATGAACTGGGTCGCGCGGACGATGGTGTAGGGGATGCCGGACGCCTCGATCAGTTTCTCCTGCGCAATCTTGGCGCGAAAGTAGCCGTTCTCCGGTGTCCGGTCCGTTCCGACGATGGAGAGCGCGACATGGTGCCGGACGCCTGCAGCAGTCTCTGCGGCTTGAAGGTTGCGGCCAGACGTTTCGAAGAACTCCAGCACCGCCTTGTTTTCAAACGACGGTGAATTGGCGAGATCGACCACGACGTGCGCGCCAGCCATCGCCTCTTTGAGCCCCTCTCCGGTGACGGCATTGATCCCGTTTCGCGGCGAAGCCGCCACGACCTTGTGGCCGCCTTTGCGCAGAATCGCGACGACCTTCGACCCGATCAGGCCGGTACCGCCGATCACGACAATCTTCATGAGTTACCCTTCCTTGTTGAAGACTGGAGATGCCTGCATTTGCCCGTAGCAAAATGCGGATCCGCGGATTCGTCATCGACTGACGCGCTCTACTCCCACTCGATCGTGCCTGGCGGCTTTGATGTGATGTCGTAGACAACACGATTCACGCCTTTGACTTCATTGATGATCCGCGTCGCGGTCTCACCTAAAAACTTCATGTCGAAGGCGTAGAAGTCGGCGGTCATGCCGTCGGTCGAGGTCACCGCACGCAAGCCGACCACATAATCGTAGGTGCGGCTGTCGCCCATCACGCCGACGGTCTTCACCGGCAGCAGCACTGCGAACGCCTGCCATATCTTGTCGTAGAGCCCGGCCTTGCGGATCTGGTCGATGTAGACGGCATCGGCCTCGCGCAGGATGTCGAGCTTTTCGCTAGTGATCTCGCCAGGGCAGCGGATCGCGAGACCCGGGCCCGGGAACGGATGACGGCCGACGAAAATCTCCGGCAACCCGAGTTCGCGCCCCAGTACGCGCACCTCGTCCTTGAACAACTCGCGCAATGGCTCGACCAGTTTCATCTTCATGCGATCAGGCAGGCCGCCGACATTGTGGTGCGACTTGATCGTCACCGACGGGCCACCGGTAAACGACACGCTTTCGATCACATCAGGATAGAGCGTGCCTTGGGCGAGGAAGTCAGCCGATCCTTTTCCCAAGGCTGCGATCTTTTTCGCCTCCGCGTCGAACACGTCGATGAAGAGACGGCCGATGGTCTTGCGCTTCACTTCCGGGTCGGTAACGCCTGCCAGCTCACCCAGGAATTGCTTCGATGCATCAACGTGGACCAGCGGGATGTTGTAGTGATGGCGGAACAGGTCGACCACCGTCTTGCCTTCGTCCTTGCGCAGCATGCCGTGGTCGACGAACACGCAGGTGAGCTGGTCGCCGATCGCCTCATGGATCAGGATCGCCGCCACCGATGAATCGACGCCGCCGGACAGGCCGCAGATCACCCGGCCCTTGCCGACCTGTGCCCTGATCTTCTCGACCGCCTCCTCGCGAAACGCGCGCATGGTCCAGTCGCCGGTCAGCCCGGCGACCTTGCGGACGAAATTGCGCAACAACTTGGCGCCGTCTGGCGTATGCACCACCTCGGGATGGAACTGCATCGCATAGAACTTGCGCGCATCGTCGGCGATCACCGCTATCGGCGAGCCCGGCGCCTTCGCCACGGCACGGAAACCGTCGGGCAGTTTGGTGACCCGGTCGCCATGGCTCATCCACACGTCGTAATGGCCGCCCTTCTCCCAGACACCGTCGAACAGCGCGCAGGCGTCGGTGACCTCGATCGCGGCACGGCCGAATTCGCGATGGTGGCCAGCCTCGACGGTGCCTCCGAGTTGCTGCGCCATGGTCTGCTCACCGTAGCAGATGCCAAGCACGGGCAGGCCCGCCTTGAGGATCGACAGCGGCGCCACCGGCGCATCCTTGTCGAGCACGGAGGCGGGCCCGCCTGACAGAATCACCGCCTTCGGTTTCATCTGAAGAAAGGCCGCTTCCGCCTTCTGGAACGGGACGATTTCCGAATAGACCCCCTCCTCGCGAACGCGCCGCGCGATCAGTTGCGTGACCTGGGAGCCGAAATCGACGATGAGGATCTTGTCGTGCGCGGACAGATCTGGGGATGGGCCGGACGATGACGTGGAAGCTTTGCTGGGGGCTGTCATGGCAAGGAATTACGCGACCGGCACCGGCCTCGCAACCCCGAAGGACCGTCATTGCAAGCGAAGCGAAGCAATCCAGAAAAAACGGCAAACCGGATTGCTTCGTCGCTGCGGAGACGACGCTCCGCGTCGGCCGTATGCTCCTCGCAATGACGATGATTCAGCCTTAACCCAAAGTCTTAGGCTTTCTTTTGCAAGACGCTGACGAAAAACCCGTCCGTTCCCGTTCGGCGCGGCGTCATCAAAAGCCCCTCATCCGACATATAAACCGCCGCGAGAAAATCGTCTGTCTTGTCCCACAGCACGGACGCGGTCTGTGACGGTGGCGTCACCGTGAAATCTGAATGGCGGCCGATAAACTTACGGATTTGCTCGCCATTTTCCAGCGGGAGTACGGAACAGGTGATGTAGGCGATCCGGCCACCTACCTTCACGTAACTGGCTGCCCGATCAAGGACTTCAACCTGACCCTTCAACCGTACTTCGAGCGCGCCTGGCCGCATCCTCCATTTGGCGTCGGGATTGCGCCGCCAGGTGCCAGTCCCGGTGCAGGGCGCGTCGATCAACACAAGATCGGCCGACGCCCTGATATCGGACAACGGATCGCTATCGCCCTTCGGGGTCCGGACCTCGGCGTTATGCACGCCGGCGCGGGACAGCCGCTCGTAGATCGGCGCGAGCTGCCGCTTGTCGTGATCGGTTGCAATGAGGCGTCCCCTGCCCTGCATCATGGCCGCCAGCGCCAGGGTCTTACCGCCGGCCCCGGCGCAGAGATCAATCACCTGCTCGCCGGGTTTTGCACCGGACAGTAGCGCCGCCAGTTGCGAGCCCTCGTCCTGCACCTCGATGCCGCCCTTGATGAAATCCTCCTCGGCGTGGACGCCGGGATTACGCGCATCGGCGCCGAGCGCGATCCTCAAACCCAGCGGCGACCACGGCGTCGCCGATGCACCGAGGTGACGCAGCGAGCCAAGCACCTTCTCGCGTTTGGCCTTCAGGGTATTAACGCGCAGGTCGAGCGGCGCGCGGCTCGCCATCGCCGCGGCCTCGGCGGCGCGGTCGCCACCGAACACCTCCCCAAGATATCCGTCCAGCCATTCCGGATAGTCGCCGGCGATATGCGCGGGCGCGTCCATGACGGTGCGCGAGGCCAGCGCCGCGCGTTCAGCGTCGGAGAGCGCCTCGGGCGCAAAGCGGCTGCCATCGCACAGCGCCGCTATCGCATCGGCATCCAATTCTCGCTCGCGCCTCAGCATTCCGAGCAGACGCGCGCGCGGGGTGTCATCATCCATGATCCAGGCGCTGGACGCTTGACGGCGCAATACGTCATAGACCAGCCCGGAGATCGCAGCGCGGTCGCCGGAGCCGGCAAAACGATGCGCCGTGCCCCATTCCTTCAGCGCCTTCGCAGCCGGCACCCGCTGGCTGTCGATGGCCTCAATCACTTCGATTGCGGCGGAGAGCCGCGCGGCTGGCGTCATGGTTGACTTTCAATTGGAGCGAGGGTGCTACACGAGCAGGATGCGCAGGGCGAAATAAATCCACATCGCCAGTAGCACAAGCACTCCCGCGAACCACACCAATCCGCGTTGCGGGACGTTGTTTGACGTGACGAAGATGCCGGCATGGACGAACCGCGTGATGACGAATACCCAGGACAGCACCACGATGACAAGATCGGCGTGACGCAACGGCAGCGCCAACGCGATCAGGACATAAAACAGCACCGGCACTTCGAATTGGTTGCTGAAGCAGTTGCCGATCTGGGTTGTGCGCAGCGGCCAGTTCGATTGCCCCAGGGCAATATCCTTGATCGGGGTTTCTCCAGATTTCAGAGTTTCGGTCCGCATTGTCGCCATCCCCAGCAACAATGCGAACGCCAGCCCGATTAACACGAACACCGGTAGAAGCACCGCCTGAGCAGACATCGCGTTACCTCCGGATTACGCCGCTACACTCGCAAGGGCGGGATAAGCTCAAGCCGCGATCCTGGCCAGCGCCTTGTCGAAAGCGGCTGCGGCGCTTTCCAGATCCTTGAACACGAGCCCGCTGTCGGCGGACTGCTTCTGGCCGTGATTGTCGCGAATAGCGTCGACCGGCTCACCGCGGTCGAGCATCGCCTGCGGCGCGATCACAAAAAACATGTGTTCCGCAATGTCACGGTCCTTCGGCAGGAATACGCCGAGCGAGACGATATCATTGCCGCGTCGATAGGAGATGTAGCGGTCGACGGCAACGAATCCCGCGCGCTGCAATCCACCGAGCTTGGCGTGACCGTCGCTGCCGACGAGCTTGTGCGCGCGAAAGCCCTTTACGCCGGCAGACTTTGCTTTCGCGGTCTCCTCGGACAGATCGTATTTCTCCGCCATCAGCTTCCCGACGCCGGCAAGCTGCGTCGACATCTCGTGCTCGAAATCCTTCAGCTCGGTGCGGGGCTTCGCAGCCTTGCGCGGCTTCAACGCATCTCGCTTGTCGAGTTCCGTCTGGCAACGCGCGACGAGATCGTCGACCGATTTCCGCTCGGCATTGGCAAGCAGATTTTTCAGATCGGAATCCGAAAGCGCGGCAATCCTGTCATCCGTCCAATCGACCATGTTTTCAAGTTCTCTTTTGAATGGTGTCTGTCATTCCCGGACACGATGCAACCGCCCGGAAACGCCGTTGCGGCGCAGAGGATCTGCGGCAACGAGAGTAACCCGTTTTCGCGCCGCTGTGCGGCTCAATTTGGGCGATTAACGTGAGTGGGGTTCAGAAATTCGCTACGCGGGGCTGCATAGCGAGGCGAACTCGATTCGGGACACTAGCCGACGCCGGGATAGTTAGGGCTTTCGCGCGTGATCGTGACATCGTGGACGTGGCTTTCACGCAAGCCCGCGCCGGTGATGCGGACGAAACGCGCCTTGTCGTGGAATTCGGCGATCGTCCGGGCGCCGACATATCCCATGGCCGCGCGCAAGCCGCCGGCAAGCTGATGCATGACATTGCCGACCGGCCCCTTGTAGGGCACCTGCCCCTCAATGCCTTCGGGCACAAGTTTCAGCGTATCCTTGATGTCCTGCTGGAAATAGCGGTCGGCCGAGCCGCGCGACATCGCGCCCACCGAACCCATGCCGCGATAGGCCTTGTAAGAGCGTCCCTGCCACAGATACACCTCGCCCGGCGTTTCGTCGGTGCCCGCAAGCAGCGAGCCGACCATGACGATGTCCGCGCCGGCGGCAAGCGCCTTGGCGAGATCGCCGGAATACTTGATGCCGCCATCCGCGATTACGGGCACGTCGGCCTTCCTCGCCGCATCGACCGCATCCATGATGGCGGTGAGCTGCGGCACCCCAACACCGGCCACAATGCGGGTGGTGCAGATCGAGCCCGGGCCGATGCCGACCTTGATGGCGTCGGCGCCGGAATCGATTAGCGCCTGCGCACCCTCGGTGGTGGCGATGTTGCCGGCGATGACCTGCACTGCGTTCGACAACCGCTTGATGCGGTTGACCGCTTCCAGCACGCGACTGGAATGACCATGCGCGGTATCCACGACGATCAGATCGACCCCGGCATCGATCAGGCGCTCGGTGCGCTCAAAACCGCCTTCGCCGACCGTGGTTGCCGCAGCGACGCGCAGCCGGCCCTGCGCGTCCTTGCAGGCCAGCGGATGCGCAACCGCCTTTTCCATATCCTTGACGGTGATGAGACCAACGCAGCGATACTGCTCGTCGACGACCAGCAGTTTCTCGATGCGATGCTTGTGCAGCATCCTCTTGGCTTCTTCCTGGTTGACGCCCTCGCGCACCGTGACGAGATTCTCGTGCGTCATCAGTTCCGAAACTTTCTGCCGCGGGTCGGTCGCAAAGCGGACGTCACGATTGGTGAGAATGCCGACCAGCTTGCCCGGCGAGGTTGCGCTGCCGCCGGTCACCACCGGAATGCCGGAAAAACCGTGATCGTTCATCAGCGCCAGCGCATCGGACAGCATCGCGTCGGGGCCGATGGTCAGCGGATTGACCACCATGCCGGACTCGAACTTCTTCACCTGCCGCACCTGCGCTGCCTGCCCCTCCACATCGAAGTTGCGATGGATGACGCCGAGGCCGCCGGCCTGCGCCATGGCTATCGCCATGCGCGCTTCGGTGACGGTGTCCATGGCAGATGCCATGATCGGAATGTTGAGCGGAATGTCGCGGGTTACGCGGGAGCGGATATCGGCCTCAGAAGGCAGGATGTCGGACGCACCAGGCTTCAGCAGCACGTCGTCGAACGTGTAAGCTTCCTTGAGATCCTGAAATCCGTTTGCACACGCCATCGCCAACTCCATTCAGCGGCGCTTTCGCCGCGATACGACCTCGGGATGGAACAACCTGTCAGCGACACCTTGGCGTCGCAGTCGAGTCGGGTTCCATCAGGTGGGTTGACGGTGGTCGATAGCATGGCGGCCCTTGGAATCAAAGGGTTTGACGGCCATACAAGGGCTTTTCCCCGGTGGTTCAGCGTGGATAGTTCGGCGGCGGCCCGTGCTCCCGGATCGCGTCGACCACCTCGCGGTGCCGGCGATCCTCCCGCTTCATATGGACCGCGATCAGCGCGTGGGCGGACGGCACCAGGAACAGGATCGGGAAAATCCATCCGAAAATCGCGCAAAGCACGATTACAACCACGTTCAGGATGGCCGAAAACGGTTGCCCGTTGAACAACAGCCCGATCGGCGGCAGCAAGGCGGCGAGCACGTAGATCATCGTTTGGCCTCCCAAAACTCTCCAAGGATTTAGGAAGGCCTGCCGGTTGCGCAATAGCGGGATGGCCCTATCGGTGCTACAGCCCCGCTCCACCGCCGCTTGCTCCCCCGAGCCCGCATGAACAAGGAACGCCTGATCCCGCTCATCGTCGCCGCCGCGCTGTTCATGGAAAACATGGACTCGACGGTGATCGCGACCTCGTTGCCGGCGATCGCCGCCGATATCGGCACCAGCCCGCTGACGCTGAAGCTCGCAATCACCTCCTATTTGCTGTCGCTGGCAATATTCATTCCGGCGAGCGGCTGGACCGCCGACCGCTTCGGGGCGCGCACCGTATTCAGCACGGCGATCGCCGTGTTCATGATCGGTTCGATCGGCTGCGCGTTGTCGTCATCGGTAACGCATTTCGTGATCGCGCGGACCCTGCAAGGGTTGGGCGGTGCGATGATGACGCCGGTCGGCCGTCTGGTGCTGCTGCGCTCGATCGACAAGAGCGCCCTCGTCAACGCGATGGCATGGGTGACGGTGCCTGCTCTGGTCGGGCCGGTGGTCGGCCCACCGCTCGGCGGCTTCATCACCACCTATTTCTCCTGGCACTGGATCTTCCTGATCAACATTCCGGTCGGCGTGCTCGGCATCGTGCTCGCGCAGCGCTACATCGATCCGATCCGCAGCGATAACCCCGAACGCTTCGACCTCTACGGCATGGTTCTAGCCGGAATCGGAGTCGGCGGTATCGCCTTTGGCCTGTCGGTCGCCGGCCTCAACCTGCTGCCGTGGACGGTGGTGATCGCGCTGATCGGCGTCGGGTCGATCTCGATGACCCTTTATGTCGTGCACGCCCGGCGCACTGACACGCCGGTGCTGGACCTCACGCTGCTGCGGCTGCCGACGTTCCGCGCCAGCATCTACGGCGGTTTTCTGTTTCGTCTCGGCGTCGGCGCGCTGCCGTTCCTGCTGCCGCTTCTGATGCAAGTCGGCTTCGGGCTGTCGCCGTTTCGTTCCGGCCTTGTGACATTCTCCTCGGCCGTCGGCGCCATGGGCATGAAGACGCTCGCCGCCCGCATCATCCGTGCTTTCGGCTTCCGCAACATCATGACCGTCAACGCAGTTGTCAGTTCGGCCTTCCTCGCGGCTTGCGCGCTGTTCACCGTCACCACGCCGCTGCTGCTGATCATGATCATTCTCGTCGTCGGCGGCTTTTTCCGCTCGCTGCAATTCACCGCGATCAACGCGCTGGCCTATGCCGATGTCGAGCCGGAACGGATGAGCCGCGCCACCACGCTGGCCAGCGTCAACCAGCAGCTGGCGATTTCGGCAGGTGTCGCGCTCGGCGCCTTCTCGGTAGAAGCCACGATGATGTTCCATCACAACACGGAACTCGCGGCCGCGGATTTCGGCCCCGGATTTCTCGTGGTCTCATTGCTTTCAGCGGCGTCCACCTATTACTTCTTCAGGATGCCGGCCGATGCCGGCCATCAAGTGTCGGGGCGGCGCATGGTGGTGATTTCCGACCCCACCCGCGAGTCCGAGGCCGAGGAAGAAGCCGCCCGCGAGACGGTCACCGCACGCGATCAGAAACTGAGCTAGGCTCTCAGTCGTGCTGTATTCAGCGTCTTGCATTGAATTCACGCGCGCTTCTCATCTGCCGCCAAGGCTTTAGGAGAGATTCCACATGGAGCCATCCCCATTCTCCGGACCCTCCGTGAGCACGTACGCTGAAGGCCCGCCTCGTCAGGTGCCGGGCTTCTTCGATCTTCACCGGATGACAACGATGCTGCTCACTGAACGCGTGCCTGAAAATGGCCGTGTACTGGTCCTGGGCGCGGGCGGTGGATTGGAGCTCAAGGCTTTCGCAGAATCGCAGCCCGGCTGGTCATTCGATGCGGTCGATCCCTCAGCTCCCATGCTGCAGCTCGCTGAGCAGATGGTCGGACGACATTCCGGGCGCGTGCGCTTGCACGAAGGCTATATCGACGATGCGCCGCAGGGCCCCTTCGATGCCGCCACTTCATTGCTGACTTTTCACTTCATCCCCCGTAACGAGCGGCTGGAAACGTTGAAGCAGCTTCACCGCCGCCTCAAGCCCGGCGCTCCCTTGGTGGTCGCCCATATCAGTTTCCCGCAGACCGAACCCGAACGATCTGTCTGGATCGCTCGTCACGTCGCATTCGGCGCACGGAGCGACACGAGTCCCGCTCAAATGGAAAGTTCGCGGCAAGCCATAGCCAGCAGGTTATCGATACTAGCGCCGGAGGAAGAGGAAGCGATGCTGCAAGAAGCTGGGTTCTCGGACGTCAACTTGTTTTATGCCGGCTTCAGCTTCAAAGGCTGGTTATCCTACGCGAGCTGAACGGGCTTGTCACTTGCGCCACCCCGAAATCCCGTCGCCATCACGTAGCGCTCGGAGGAGTCCTGCCGGCTCGAAGCCGGCTTCACATGCCGGACCGTCTGGAAATCGCGCTTGAGCTGCGCCAGCAGTTCGGCATCCGCGCCACTCTGAAACACCTTTGCGATGAACGTCCCGCCGGGCCGCAGCACGTCTGCCGCGAAGGCCGCGGCGCTCTCGACCAGACCGATGATCCGGAGCTGATCGGTCTTGCGATGGCCGGTGGTGTTGGCGGCCATGTCGGAAAGCACAACATCCGCGCGCGCATCCATCATCGCGAGCAGTTTTTCAGGCGCCGCCGCATCAAGAAAATCGAGCTGAGCAAACGTCACGCCGACGATCTCCGGCATCTCAAGAAGATCGATGGCCATCACCTTGCCTTTGCCGTCGGCAGCGCCGACCCGCCGGGCGGCAACCTGGCTCCAGCCGCCGGGGGCCGCGCCGAGATCGACCACCGCCAGCCCGGGTTTCAGGAAATGATACTTGTCGTCCATCTCGATCAGCTTGTAGGCGGCACGCGAGCGCCAGCCGTCGCGCTTGGCCTGCGCCACATAGGGATCGTTGAGTTGCCGCTCCAGCCAGAGTTTGGACGACAGTTTTCGCTTGCCACCAGTTTTGACGGTCACGCGTAGCCGGCCGGTGGTGTCTTTCGCCATATGATCGCCTTCGAAGAACGGGCTTGGTCTTTAGCACGGCGCGCGCCTTGCGCATCAGCTCATGCAAATGACGCCGTCCTCGCGCATCATTTCGACCAGCATACCCTCGCGCAGACCGCGATCCGCTACTCGCAGCCGCGGCAGGGGAAAGGCCCGCCGAATGGCATCCAGGATGGCGCACCCCGCCAGAACCAGATCGGCGCGCTCGGCCCCGATACAGCCGTTGGCCACCCGCTTTTGATAATCCATGCCGCACAGCCGCGCTATCGCCTGGCTGACTTCGATATCGTTCATCCAAATTCCGTCGACCTTGCGGCGATCGTAGCGCGCAAGACCGAGATGAAGCCCCCCAAGCGTGGTCACCGTGCCCGAGGTGCCAAGAAGGTGCATCCCGTACAGATTGAAGCTGTGCTCGGCGGCGAACGCCCCAAGATGAGCCGTGACCTCCCCTACCATCGACGCGTAGGACACCGGCGTTACGTCATGTCCGCCAAAACGCTCGGCCAGCGTCACGACGCCGATCGGAATCGACGTCCATGCCTTGGTATGGGGGTCGCCGCCTTCGCGGTCGCGTTCGATCCGGACCAATTCCGTCGAGCCACCGCCGATATCGAACAGGATTGCGCCACGCGCTTTCGGATGGATCAGCGGCGAGCAGCCAATCACCGCGAGCGCGGCTTCCGTCTCCCGATCGATCACCTCCAGCTCGATGCCGGTCGCGGCAGCGACGCGGCTGCGAAAATCCTCGGAGTTCGACGCCGCCCGGCAGGCCTCCGTCGCGATAAGCCGCAGCCGGCCGGCTTTCCTCGCATGCATCTTGTCGCGGCACACGATGAGCGCGGCAATCGTGCGTTCGATCGCCGCCTCGCTGATACGGCCGGTGGACGAGATGCCTTCGCCCAGCCGGACAATCCGCGAAAACGAGTCGACCACGCGGAAGCCCCCGCCCGTCGGACAGGCGATCAGCAGACGACAGTTGTTGGTGCCGAGATCGAGCGCGGCATAAACGCCGGAGCCGTCAGCAGGCAAATGGCTGGCAGCGCTTGCCACGGTCATCGCGGCCGCCAATCCGTGCGAGCTGCCGTTCGATCCGGTGTCAGCGCAACGCCGGGCATGATCGGTCATAAAATCCGTCTTTCCGCAGCCCATTCACCAGGCCTACGAGGAAATGCTTTTCACGGAAAGTTTAGCAGCGCGGATCGCCAGCGCAACCGCCTGAACCGGGCGCGCGTCCAAGGTTGCGCAGCAATTCAGGCCCCCGCTAGCTGATCCCAGAGGCGATTTTGCCAAAACCAGTCGACAACAGCCATTCTGACGGATTTTCCTATGCGAAGACACAACTCCCGCCAGCCACTCGACAACGCTATTGCACTGCAAAAAATTCGGTGTCGCAATCTTCCGTGACATGGAGTAACACGCGCTGCCACGATGCCCTCGCAGCCCGATGATCCGCCGTTGACCTCCATTCGTATCTACGTTGACGCCGACGCCTGCCCGGTCAAGGACGAGATTTACCGCGTCGCTGAGCGTCATGGCGTGCCGGTTAGCGTCGTCGCGGGAAATTTCATCCGTGTGCCCGACCATCCCATGATCGAGCGTATCGCGGCCGGGCCCGGCATGGATGCCGCCGACGACTGGATCGCGGAACGCGCCGGCAAGAGCGATATTGTCATCACTGCGGACATTCCGCTGGCGAGCCGGTGCGTCAAGGCTGGCTCCAGCGTGATCGCGCCGAACGGAAAGCCGTTCACGGAGCAATCCATCGGCATGACACTCGCTGTCCGCAACCTGATGACCGACCTGCGCGCCAGCGGTGAGGTCACCGGCGGTCCGCGCTCGTTCCAGCCGCGCGACCGCTCGGCGTTCCTGTCGGCGTTGGACCAAACCATCCGCCGCATTCTTCGCGCTCGCGCTGCACATCAGGGTTGAGATAATGGCGCCGCCGCTGATCCAGTTGAAAGACATCGCGCTGACGTTCGGCGGTACGCCGCTTTTGTCCGGCGTCGAACTCTCCGTATCCGAATCCGAGCGGATCTGCCTGATCGGCCGCAACGGCTCCGGCAAATCCACGCTGCTCAGGATCGCCGCCGGCCTCGTCGAGCCCGACAGTGGCAGCCGCTTCGTGCAGCCCGGAGCCACCGTGCGCTATCTGCCGCAGGAGCCGGATTTCGATGGCTTCAAAACCACGCTCGCCTATGTCGAAGCCGGGCTTGGCCCGGGCGACGACACCTATCAGGCGCGCTATCTGGTCGAACAGCTTGGCCTGCACGGCGACGAAGACCCCGCTCATCTCTCCGGTGGCGAAAGCCGGCGCGCGGCGCTGGCGCGGGTGCTTGCGCCCTCGCCCGACATCCTGCTGCTCGACGAGCCGACCAATCATCTCGATCTCACCACCATCGAATGGCTCGAAGGCGAACTTGGCTCCCGTCGCGGCGCGCTGGTGATCATCAGCCATGACCGGCGCTTCCTGTCTAACCTCTCGCGCAGCACCGCGTGGCTTGATCGCGGCCAGATACGGCAGATCGACCGCGGCTTCGCGAAATTCGAGGAATGGCGCGACGAGGTACTGGCGGAAGAAGAGCGCGACCAGCACAAGCTGGACCGCAAGATCGTTGCCGAGGAACACTGGCTGCGTTACGGCGTCTCTGGACGGCGCAAGCGCAACGTCAAGCGGCTGGCAGGTCTCCATGAACTGCGTCAGCAGCGGCGCGACTATCGCGGCACGACCGGCAGCGCAAACCTCGCCGCGGCAGAGGCCGACAAGTCCGGAAAGCTGGTCATCGAGGCGAAGGGCATTAGCAAAGCCTACGGCGACCGCAAAGTCGTCGACAACTTCTCGATCCGCATCCAGCGTGGTGACCGCATCGGAATCGTCGGTCCCAATGGCGCCGGCAAGACCACGCTGATCAACATGCTCACGGGAACTGACACACCCGACAGCGGCACGATCCGGCTCGGCGCCAACCTCGAGATGGCGACGCTCGACCAGCACCGCGAAAGTCTCGATCCGAAATCGACGCTCGCGGAAGCGCTGACCGGAGGACGCGGCGACCACGTCATGGTCGGCGGCACACCAAAGCACGTCGTCAGCTACATGAAGGATTTTCTGTTCGCGCAGGAACAGATGCGCACGCCGCTCGAGGTCCTCTCCGGCGGCGAACGCGGACGCCTGATGCTGGCGCGCGCGCTGGCAAAGCCGTCCAACCTGCTGGTGCTGGATGAGCCGACCAACGATCTCGATCTGGACACGCTGGACGTGCTGGAAGACATGCTTGGCGACTACGAGGGTACCGTGATCCTGATCAGTCACGACCGTGACTTTCTCGATCGCGTCGTGACCTCGGTGATCGTTCCCGAGAGCGATGGCCGCTGGATCGAATATGCCGGCGGCTATTCGGACATGCTGGCGCAGCGCGGCGCTGACTTGAAACGTGAAGCGCCGAAATCCGCGCCGACGCCAGAGGCAGAGCGCTCCGCGAAGACGACGTCTGCGATCACACCCGGCAAGCGCCGTCTTACCTTCAACGAGAAGCACGCTCTGGAGACGCTGCCGAAATCTATCGCAAAGCTTCAGGCTGAGATCGCGGCGCAACAGCAGCGCCTTGAAGACCCGAACCTCTATGCGAAGGATCGCGCCACTTTCGACACTGTCTCGCTCGCCTTGGCGAAGGCACATACGGATTTGCAACAGGCCGAGGATCGCTGGCTCGAACTGGAAATGCTGCGCGAGGAGATCGAGGGAGTTTAAGGGTTAACGCCGCAGCCATTTCAGCCCGCCGCGCCCGGCCACCGCGCCGGTGGCGAACGACGCCTGCAGCAGATAACCGCCGGTGGGCGCTTCCCAGTCCAGCATTTCGCCGGCGGCGAATACTCCCGGCACTTGGCGGATCATGTAGTCACCGTCGAGCTCACGGAACGCAATTCCGCCGGCAGAGGAGATCGCACGTGCGATCGGCGCGATACCGGTCAGCGGGATCGGAACCGCCTTGATAAACGCCGCGAGCATCTCCGGCGGCATCCCGCCCGGTTGTTGTCCGGACGCTATCGCAGCTTCCTGCAAAAGCCCGATCGCGACAGGCGAAAGACCGCCCGCCTTGCGTAGCCAATTCGAGACCGATTGCTTGCCCTTCGGCACGCTCAATCGGGCGGTAAGTTCTGCCATCGCGATATCGGGCCGCAAGTCGATATAAAGCGTCGCATGGCCCGACGCGATGATCGCCTCACGCAACACCGACGAGATGGCGTAGATTGCTCCGCCCTCGATGCCGTCACGGGTGATGAGGGCTTCACCGCGCACGTTGTGCGAGCCGAACGACAGCGCGATGGTCTTCAGCGGCTGACCTTCAAAGCGATCGCGGAAGACTCCGCTCCACGCCACGGTGAACCCGCAATTGGCCGGTCGCAGCGGCGATATGGCGACTCCCCTGCTAGCAAGCCGTTCGACCCACGCTCCGTCGGAGCCAAGCCGCGGCCAGCTCGCGCCGCCGAACGCCATGACTGTTGCGTCCGCCACAGCTGCACGCTCACCGTCCGGCGTCTGAAACAGCAGACGGTCATCGCGATCCCAACCGGTCCAACGATGCCGCAGTGCCAACGTCACGCCGAGCGAATCGAGCCGCTTGAGCCACGCACGCAACAGCGGGGATGCCTTGAGCGTTCTCGGAAACACCCGTCCGCTCGATCCGACGAACGTCGGTTGTCCGAGATCGTCGGCCCATTTTCGCAACGCCTCGGGCGTGAACGCGTCGATGGCCGACTGTAAATGCGACACCGCTGTACCGTAGCGCGCGAGAAGTTGTGGCAGCGGCTCGCTGTGAGTCAGATTGAGTCCGCCGCGCCCCGCCATCAGGAACTTGCGGCCTACGGACGGCATCGCGTCAAACACAGTCACGCGCACGCCGTCTCGCGCGAGAACTTCCGCGGCCATCAGGCCGGCGGGACCGGCGCCCAGGATCGCAGCTTGGGTATGGAGGACATCAGGCATGGCAATGCATATGCCTGACTCAACTGCATACCGCCATAACCCATAACATCATGACGCAATACGAGCCGTCAGGAAAAGCGCAGAACGGCGAGCCAGTCGGCGACCAGCGCCGACCGCTTCTCGCCCTCGATCTCGACGCTGACGGCAGTGCGCGACAGCAGCTCGCCGGGCTTGCGAAGCGTCGCCTCGGTCAGCATGAAGCGGCCCCGGACGCGGGAGCCGGATTTGACCGGCGAGATGAACCGGAGCCGGTCGAAGCCGTAGTTCACCCCCATGGTCACGCCATCCACCCGCGGCATCACCTCATACGACATAACGCTAAGCAGCGACAGGGTCAGGAACCCATGCGCGATGGTGGTGCCGAATTCCGTTTCGCGACCGGCCCGCTCCGGATCGACATGGATAAACTGACGGTCGTCGACCACGTCGGCATAAGCGTCGATCCGCTTCTGGTCGATCAGGTGCCACGAGGAAACGCCAATCTCCTGTCCTACCATTTGCTGATAGGCATCGAGCGAGACCGGTGTCTTCTTCCAGACTTCATTCACGATTCACGTCTCCGCAACTTTCGACTTCAACGCCTGAAGCTCCGGAAAATCCTCCTCGCAAAACTCGACGCCGCGCAACGCATCGCCGCGATCGTTGTCGTGTTCGAGGCGGCGAAGCTGAACGCGGCGGATCTTGCCCGAAATCGTCTTGGGCAATTCAGCGACGAGTTCGAGCTTGCGGATGCGCTTAAACGGCGCCATCCGCTCGAATATGTGCCTGTAGATCGACAGGGCCGTTTCGCGCGACCGTTCCGTTCCTCCGACAAGCAGAATATAGGCCTTCGGGATCGCCAGCTTGATCGGATCCGGACTCGGCACCACGGCGGCTTCCGCCACCGCATCGTGTTCAAGCAAGACGCTCTCCAGTTCGAATGGGCTGATGCGGTAGTCGGACGACTTGAATACGTCATCCGACCGGCCGACAAAAGTGAGATAGCCTTCATCGTCGACGAACACCACATCACCGGTGCGATAGAGATCGCCGTCGTCGCCGCCGAGTTGTCCGCCCTCGCCCTGATAGCCCTGCATCAACCCGGCGGGCCAGTCCGCGCCGAGCGCCAGCGCGACTTCGCCCTCTCTGGTCGAGTTGCCGTCGGCGTCGATGACCTTGACCTTGTAGCCGGGCATCGGACGACCCATCGAACCGACCTTGACCTTCTGTCCCGGCGAATTGCCGGCAAGCGCGGTGGTCTCGGTCTGCCCGTAGCCATCGCGGATCGTCAGTCCCCATGCCGACTTCACCTGATCGATCACTTCGGGGTTGAGCGGTTCGCCGGCGCCGCAAACCTCGCGCAGCGAGACCTTGAAGTCCGACAACTTTTCCTGAATGAACAGCCGCCACACCGTCGGCGGCGCGCACAAGGTCGTCACGCCGCAGCGCCCGATGGTCGCGAGCAATCCCTTGGCCTCGAAGCGCGGCTGGTTGCAGATGAAGATCGTCGCTCCCGCATTCCACGGCGCGAAGAAACAGCTCCAAGCGTGCTTGGCCCATCCGGGCGAGGAAATGTTCAGGTGAACATCGCCGGGTTTCAAGCCGATCCAGTACATGGTGGACAGATGGCCAACCGGATAGCTGCGCTGGCTGTGCCGCACCAGCTTCGGTTTCGCCGTGGTGCCGGACGTGAAATACAACAGCATCGGATCGTCGGCGCTGGTCGACCCGTCCGGCCTGAAGGCCTCTGGAAAACCATTCGTCGTTTCGTAGGGCAGCCAGCCTGGGTGTGTCGCGCCGACGACGATGCGGATCAAGCCATCGCCGCCGAGGCTTGCAAATTTCGTCACCTGATCCTGTGTGGCCACGACCGCTTTGGCGCGGCCGCGATCGAGGCGATCGCGCAACTCGTCCGGTGTGAGCAATGTCGTCGCCGGGATGATCACTACGCCGAGCTTGATGCAGGCCAGCATGGTTTCCCATAGCGGCACGACGTTGCCGAGCAACAGCAGCAGATGATCGCCGCGTTTCAATCCCTGCGCGCGCAGGAAATTCGCGACCCGGTTCGAGCGCCGTGACATCGCTTCGAACGTCACTTTCGTCTCGGTGCCACTTGCGGCATCGACAATCCACAGCGCCACCCGCGTCTTGCTCGCCGGATCGGTCGCGAGACCGGCGTCGAACCAGTCCAGCGCCCAGTTGAACGGCACGGGATCGGGCCATTTGAAACCATTGACGGCTGCATCGTAATCGGTGCGATGCCGCAGCAGGAATTCACGTGCCTCGGCAAACGTGGTCATCAGCCGTCTCTGTTTTCCGCGAGCGCGCGGATGTGCCGGATGATGCCAGAGAAATCGACCCCACCGTTGCCGGCCGCGTCGAACGCCTTGTAGATGTCCTGCGCGTGCTGTCCGAGCGGCGTTACCGCACCGCCGGATTTCGCAGCTTCCTGCGCAAGCGTCAGGTCCTTGAGCATCAGCGCCGAGGCAAAGCCGGGCTTGTAGTCGTTATTGGCGGGCGACGCCGGAACCGGGCCCGGCACCGGGCAGTAGCTCGTGAGCGACCAGCACTGGCCCGACGCGGTGGAGGCGACATCGAACAGCGCCTGATGCGACAGGCCGAGCTTTTCCGCCAGCACAAAGGCTTCGCCGACCGCAATCATCGAAATGCCGAGGATCATGTTGTTGCAAATCTTGGCCGCCTGTCCTGCTCCGTCATCGCCGCAATGGACGATCTTCTTGCCCATCGCCTCGAGAAACGGCTTCGCCGCCACGAAGGCTTCGGCTTCGCCGCCAGCCATGAAAGTCAGCGTCGCGCCCTTGGCGCCGCCGACACCGCCCGAGACCGGCGCATCGACCGACGGCAGCTCAGCCTTGGCCGCCAGCGTATGGGCCCGCCGCGCGCTTTCAACATCGATGGTCGAGCAGTCGATCATCAGCGCGCCTCTGGAGGCGGAGGGAATGACATCGGTCCAGACCGACACCACATGCTTGCCGGCCGGCAGCATGGTGATGATAACATCCGCATTCGTCACCGCTGCCCTCGCACTATCGGCGATCGTCACGCCGTCCGCCTTGGCCGCATCCCTCAAAGCTGGCACGAGATCGAAACCGTTCACCTTGTGGCCGGCCTTGACGAGATTGGCCGCCATGGGCCCGCCCATGTTGCCGAGACCGATGAATGCGATGGTCGCCATGCTGATCCTCCAGTCGAGGCTATCTGCGTCTAATTGAGCACGAGTTCATCCGCGCCGATGTTGGCGAAGTACGGCGCAACCATCTCCGGCGTAACCTCCTCGATCCGCGGCGGCGACCACTTTGGCTCGCGGTCCTTGTCGATGACCGCGGCCCGCACGCCCTCACGAAAGTCCTCGCTCGCAAAGACCGCGAGCGCTGCACGATATTCACGCGCGAGACATTCCTCCAACGTGCCCGAGGCGCGCGCGAGCCGCAGCAGCTTCAGCGTCACCACCATGCCGCGCGGCGACTTCTCGTTCAGGGTCTTGAGCGTCGTCCGCGCGAGTTCGGAGCCATCACGACGCAGGGCCGCGATGATATCGTCCATTCGACCATGGGCGAACCACGCATCGATCCGCGGCCGGATTGCGGCAACGGGGCCTGCTGTTTCGCCGATCGCAAAGCCCGCAATCGTTGTTTTCACACGGGCCGAATCTGCGCCGGCGCCGAGATCGACCAGCGCCTCGCGAAGCTCGGCGAGTTTCCGCGACGGCACCCCGGCATCGGCAAAACCGGCGTAGATCGCATCCGGCCCGTTCATGGGCTGGCCGGTCAGGCCGAAGTAGGTTCCGGTCTCGCCGGGCGCGTGCGACAACAGCCAGGTGCCTCCGACATCCGGAAAGAAGCCGAGGCCGACCTCCGGCATGGAAAGCCTGGTTCTCTCCGTGACGACGCGGTGCGCGCCATGCGCCGATAACCCAACGCCGCCACCCATCACGATGCCGTCCATGAAGGCGACATAGGGCTTGGCGAGTTTCGCGATGCGCGCGTTGAGGATGTATTCCTCGCGCCACAGCACCTTGCCGAGATCGCCCGCAACCTGAGCGCTTTCCCAGAGCGCGCGGATATCGCCGCCTGCGCACAGACCACGCTCGCCCGCTCCTTCGAGCAGGATCAAACCGACGGCAGGGTCCGCCTCGAATTCGTCCAGCGCCTTGCCGATCTCGCGGAACATCTCCAGTGTGACGGCATTGATCGCCTTCGGGCGGTTGAGGCGAATGATGCCCGCGCTCCCCTCGCGCCGTGCGATCAGATCCAGCTCGTCGCCAGCAAAAACCTTCATCGCGCGCCCTCAATCAACTTGCGCGACACAATCAGGCGCATGATTTCATTGGTGCCTTCGAGGATCTGATGCACGCGCAGATCGCGCACGATCTTCTCGATGCCGTACTCGCTGAGATAGCCGTACCCGCCATGCAACTGCAATGCCTGATTGGCGACATCGAAGCCGATATCCGTGGCAAAACGCTTCGCCATCGCGCACAGCATGGTGGCGTCGGCGTCCTCCCGGTCCAGCGCAGAAGCCGCGCGCCACAGAAACGTTCGCGCCGCTTCCAGCTCGGTCGCCATGTCGGCGACCTTGAATTGCAAGCCCTGAAACTCGTCAAGCCGCTTTCCGAACGCCTTGCGCTCCTTCATATACGCGAGCGCCTTGTCGAGCGCCGACTGCGCGCCGCCGAGTGAACACGCGGCGATGTTCAGCCGCCCGCCGTCTAGCCCGGCCATCGCGATCTTGAAACCGATGCCCTCGTCGCCGAGGCGATTGACCACCGGCACAAGCGCATTCTCAAAGATCACCGCGCGGGTCGGCTGCGCGTTCCACCCCATTTTGCGCTCATTGGCCCCGAACGAGACGCCTGGCGTATCGCGTTCGACCACGAGCGTCGAAATGCCATTCGGCCCGTCATCACCGGTGCGCACCATCACCACATAGAGATCGCTGGCTCCGGCGCCGGAGATGAACTGCTTCTGCCCGTCGAGTACGTAGTGATCGCCGTTGCGCACCGCGCGGGTGCGCAAAGCTGCCGCGTCTGAACCGGCGCCGGGTTCGGTGAGGCAGTAGCTCGCCAGCCATTCCATGGTGCAGAGTTTTGGCAGCCACTTGCGTCGCTGCTGGTCTGAGCCATAGGCATCGATCATCCACGACGCCATGTTGTGGATCGAGATGAACGACGACACGGTGGGGCAACCCTGCGCCAGCGCCTCGAAGATCAATGCGGCGTCGAAACGGCTCAGCGCCGAGCCACCGACATCCTCGCGGATGGTGATGCCGCCGATGCCGAGACCCGCCGCCTCGCGCATCACGTCGACGGGGAAGTGCTTCTCCTCATCCCACTTCAGCGCGAACGGCGCGATCTTCTCGGCCGCGAAATCGCGCGCCATGTCGCGGACAGCGATCTGATCCTCAGTAAGCGCGAACTGCATGAGTTACGACACCACTCACTTGCTGTGGAACGCGAACTGCGTCCCTTCCTTGACGCCCGACGGCCAGCGCGAGGTGACGGTCTTGGTTTTGGTGTAGAACCGCACCGAGTCAGAGCCGTATTGATTGAGATCGCCAAAGCCCGAGCGCTTCCAGCCGCCGAAGCTGTAGTAGGCCACCGGCACCGGGATCGGCACGTTGATGCCGACCATGCCGACCTGGACGCGCGAAGCGAACTCACGCGCCGCGTCGCCGTCGCGGGTGAAGATCGCGACGCCGTTGCCATATTCATGGTCTGATGGCAGCGCCACCGCTTCGTCGAAATCGTTCGCCCGCACCACCGACAGCACCGGACCAAAGATTTCTTCCTTGTAGATCCGCATGTCCTTGGTGACATTATCGAACAGACAACCGCCCATGTAGAAGCCGTTCTCGTAGCCTTGCATCTTGAAGCCGCGGCCGTCGACTGCCAGCGTCGCGCCTTCCTTGACGCCAATCTCGACGTAGTTCTTGACCCGCTCCAGCGCTTCCCTGGTCACAAGCGGTCCGAAATCGGCGGACGCATCGGTGGACGGTCCGATTTTCAAGTTCTCGACCCGCGGGATCAGCTTCTCCATCAACCGGTCGGCGGTGGTCTTGCCGACAGGCACCGCAACCGACACCGCCATGCAGCGCTCGCCGGCGGCGCCGTAGCCCGCGCCGACCAGCGCGTCCACCGACTGATCCATGTCGGCATCGGGCATGATGATCATGTGGTTCTTGGCGCCGCCGAAGCACTGGGAGCGTTTGCCGGTCGCGGCCGCGCGTGCATAAATGTAATGCGCGATTGACGAGGAGCCGACGAAGCCGACCGCCGAGATATCGGGATCGTCAAGGATTGCATCAACCGCCTCTTTGTCGCCGTTGACGACATTGAGAATGCCCGGCGGCAGACCGGCCTCTAACATCAGTTCGGCCAGCCGCATCGGCACGCCCGGATCGCGCTCCGAGGGTTTCAGGATAAAGGCGTTGCCACAGGCAATCGCCGGCGCGAACTTCCACATCGGGATCATCGCCGGAAAATTGAACGGCGTGATACCGGCGACAACACCGAGCGGCTGACGCATCGAATAGCTGTCGATGCCCGGACCAGCACCTTCGGTGTAGCCGCCCTTCATCAGTTCGGGAATGCCGATGGCGTATTCGACGACCTCGACACCGCGGAAGATGTCACCCCGGGCGTCGGGAATGGTCTTGCCATGTTCGCGAGCGAGCAGTTCAGCCAGCGAGTCGTTTTCCTTCGCCACCAGTTCGAGAAACTTCATCAGCACGCGGACGCGGCGCTGCGGATTGGTCGCGGCCCACCCTGGCTGCGCGGCCTTGGCATTCTCCACTGCCTCGCGCATTTCAGCTTTCGACGCCAGCGCGACCCTGGCCTGCACTTCGCCGGTCATCGGCTGAAAGACGTCAGCGAACCGTCCCGATCTGCCGCTGACGTTCTTGCCGCCAATAAGGTGTCCGATGGTGCGCATATTTCCTCCCGGCGCGTTTAAAAGACTCCGCTGCTATATCCTGACCTGTATTTTTAGGTCTTCAAAGGGCTTCTGCGCGCAACCCATTTGCAAAAATGCACACGCTGGAACCGATGGCGCGGCTTCCCATCCGCTGCGCAAACGCACTTCGTAGCAACTATCGGACCGGCTCAAGGATCGAGACATAGTTCGCAACCGCCGTGCCACCCATGTTGAAGATGCCGGCAAGTTTGGCGGCCCTGATCTGCATACCCTCGGGCGCCTCGCCCGCGAGCTGCATCGCGCTCAGCACATGCATGGAGACCCCGGTGGCGCCGATCGGATGGCCCTTGGCCTTGAGGCCGCCGGAGGGATTGATCGGCAGCTTTCCTTCCTTCCCGGTCCAGCCTTCCTTTATGGCGCGCGCGCCCTGCCCCTTCGGCGTCAGGCCCATGGCTTCGTACTCGATCAGTTCGGCGATGGTGAAGCAGTCGTGTGTCTCGACGAACGAGAGATCGGACAGCGTTACGCCGGCCTGCGCCAGCGCCCGCTGCCAAGCCACCGTGCAGCCCTCGAAATCGAGGATGTTGCGCTTCGACATCGGCAGGAAATCCTGCGCGTGGCCGGTCGCGCGGATATTGACTGCCCGGCGCGCGGATTTGGCCGTCTCCGCATCCATCAGCACCAGCGCGGCCGCGCCGTCCGACACCAGCGAGCAGTCGGTGCGCTTCAGCGGCCCTGCAACGAACGGGTTCTTCTCGCTCTCGGAGCGGCAGAAGTCGTAGCCGAAATCCTTGCGTATCTGCGCGTATGGGTTGGCGACGCCGTTCTTGTGGTTTTTCGCCGCGATCATTGCCAGCGCATCCGACTGGTCGCCGTATTTCTGGAAATAGGCCTGCGCGATCTTGCCGAAAACGCCAGCAAAACCGCCGGGGGTATCACCGTCCTCGGGCAGGTAAGAAGCGCGCAGCAGATTGCGGCCGATCTCAGGGCCGGGCGTGCGAGTCATCTGCTCGACGCCGACAACCAGCACGATCTTCGCCGCACCGGATGCGATGGCGCGGATGCCCTGATGCACCGCCGCCGATCCGGTGGCACAGGCATTCTCCACCCGCGTCGCCGGCTTGAAGCGGAGTTCCGGATCGGCTTGCAAGACAAGAGAAGCCGTAAAATCCTGAGGCGAGAAGCCCGCATTAAAATGTCCGAGCACGATCTCATCGACCTCGCCGGCGGAAATACCGGCATCGGCCAGTGCGCCGGTTGCCACCTTCACCACCAGGCTTTCGACGGTCTCAGTGTCGAGCTTCCCGAATGGCGTATGCGCCCATCCGACAATGCTGGCGGTCATGGTCGTGCTCCCATGTGCTGCCCCGATCTCATGCTGAGATATAGTCTGTCGGGAACGCCGAGTTCAGGGCGGTTGCGGAATTTTCGTCATTCGCCGGAACACGGCAGACCGTGCCCGCCCGGACGACGCCGCAGAGCGCCATCTGTGGAAACAACCCGAGGGCGGCTTGCCGGGCTTGTCAGCTCACGAGCCGCCAAGCTCCGGCTTTAGGTAGTTCCAGCCATTCAGGTCTGCTTCTCGATCGGCGCACAAAAGACGACTGAATGCCTGACCATCGCCAAACCGCAAGACATGAATGGCGGGAGAATCCGGCCATGACAGATCAACGCGGCCCTTAAGAACGCTTCGTTAATTTCCTGCCCTTCACGGCCGACCGAACCTTCCTTTGCTTTGGAGCGGCGGCGGGCGCCTTGTGGCCGTTCAGCTTTTTGCCGTTGCGCGCGACCTCGGCGCGCTTTTCGGCCCTCGCCTTGACGCGCTTCTTCTCCTCGCGCGCCGCAGCCCGCAGCTTCCTGCGCTTCTTTTCGCAGGCGTCGCACTTGCAACCGATCGGCTTCAGGTACTCTTTGAAGTAGTCGGTGCCGTAGTCGTAGTTGATCTCCTCGCCGGGGGCGATGTTCTTGATGGCGCGGATATCGACGCGCCGCTTTTTCTTGCTGACGTCGGATTCCGCATTCGGCTTGCAGGCGTGGTTGATGTAGCGCGCGATATTCTTGCGCACCGAGCCGTCGATGGTCCAGCGGTTGGTGATCTGGAAGAGATACTTGTTCTCGACCGCGTCGTCCTTCTTCTTATTGCAGTCGAGCATCGGCCCCAAATAGCGAATGATCTTTGTACCCTTCTTGATGGGTTTGGTGGCGAAGAGGCCGAGCCCAGTGCGGGAGCGACCGATTCGATAAGGCTTGTTCGAAGAGATGTCAGGCATAGGCTGGAACTGAATGCTCAATCGTGACAGGAATCGCAGACACGCTGTTTGACATGATTCCGCAGGCATTGTCAGGGTTTCGTCCCTTCCCAATCAAACCTTCCAACGAAAATGCAGGAAGCTGCGTGGCCTTCTATCGCGCCGCAACACGCCGGATCTTGAGTCGTTGACGTGTTTGCGCGCTGGCGGCAGGCGCAATCCACCGTCACGCGACGGCAGTTTATCTTCACTTTAGTTTCTGCGATAAGCGGTTCGCCGCGCGAACGGCAATTGAGATAAGGACGGAGCATTACTGTTTCCGGTTGGAGATCCTTGAATGTCGAGCCCGCGTCTCAGCCTTGCCGCCAGCCTTTGCCTCATCGCCGCCATTGCGGCAGCCCCCTCACCGGCGCGCGCCGATCGCTGCGACGATCTTGCCGCCCAGCTCAAGAGCCACATCGACGGCCTGCATGTCGGCAAAACCGCCGCCAATGCGATCTTCCTGTCGCATCCCGCGGCCAAGCAACTGATCCTCGGTTGTCCGAACCGCAAGTTCAGCAACGAATTGATTGCGGGCGCGGACAGCCGCAAGCCGAAGCCGGAGTTCTACGATCTGGTAGCGCAGGCCTCCGCCATCATCTTCACGATTCCGAAGCCAGATACGCTGAAAGGCATCACCCGCTGCATCAAGCGCATGGGCCTGTTGCATGGCGACGACGTGCGGATGCGTTATCGGCGGCTGAACATGCATTGCACCCGCACCAAGACCAACGCCGCCATCGCAGTGTCACGCGGCAACGACGAGTGACGGCAGGCTAACGCGGGAATCCGGGTTCGATCATGCCGCCAGCGAACTTGCTGCTGTCGCAAGTTCGCCGCGAAGACGCGGTAATGCGGACTGCATGGATGACAAGCACGACCTGATCCGTCGGTTGATGATCCAGAACGCGGTCTGGATCGCCGCCCTGGGCGCGCTGCTGTTCATCCCGGCGGGCAGCCTGCACTGGCCCGCTGCGTGGCTGTTCCTGGCGACGCTCGGCGGCCTCGGTATCCTCGGTGGATTGTGGTTCGCGAAGATCAATCCCGGACTGCTGGCCGAGCGTATGCGGCCGATGATTCAGAAGGACCAGCCCGCGGCGGACAAGCTTTTCATCATCGTGTTCGGACCGGTCGCCATGACCTGGCTGATCGTCATGGGCCTCGATGAGCGTTATCAGTGGTCACACATGAGCTTCGGGTTCCAGACCTTCGGCTTCGCGCTCTTCTTATTGTCTATCGCCATTTCGTTCTGGGTGATGCGGGAGAACACCTTCGCCGCGCCCGTGGTGAAGATACAGGCCGAGCGCGGACATCAGGTGGTCCGCACGGGGCCCTACGCGCTCGTGAGACATCCGATGTATAGTGGGGCGATCGTCTTTTTCCTCGGGGTTTCGCTGCTGCTTGGATCATGGTGGGGCGTCGCAATCACCCCAATCTTCATCGGGCTGTTCGCAATGCGCATCGTGATCGAGGAAAAGACCCTAGTCACCGGCTTACCCGGCTATCGGGACTATGCCGCGGAGGTTCGCTACCGGCTATTGCCCGGAATCTGGTAGCCTGACTGTTGTTTTAGACCGGAGAGCCAAATGCCCGACGTGAAAACATACACTGGCGGCTGTCATTGCGGTCAAGTGCGCTTCGAGTGCACAACGGATCTCGCAATGGTGAGCGCGTGCAACTGCTCGATCTGCACCAAGAAAGGATTGCACTTCACGTTCCTGCAGCCGAGTAGTTTTCAGCTCAGGGCCGGCGAGGGCAATCTCAAGGAATATCTGTTCAACAAGCGTGCGATCCGGCACCAGCTCTGCGTCGACTGCGGTGTCGATGTGTTCGCACTCGGCAAGAAGCCGGATGGGACTGAAGTGGTGGCGGTCAATGTGAGTTGCATCGACGGCGTCGAGTTGTCCAAGCTCACATTAACGCCGGTCGACGGACGAAGCTATTAGCGTCCAGCGCCTTATAGCGGCGGAAGACAGCGTCTTCCGTCGAGGGACGCGCGCCTCGACGGAAGCAAGCGTCATTTGACTGCGAAGCAATATAGCAGCCCATCGCCGCCGGTGCTTTTGAGATCGTTCTGGCTACAGCCACCGTCGGGTCCGCGCGAGGGATGCGCCGTGTTCCAGGATTTGGCGGTAGGATTGGTCGCAGGGCCGTTGGTATCGGAATGTCCAAGCATGGCAGCGCCCTGCATGCTGCTCGTCCAGTTCTTGCAAGTTCTGTCCTCGGCGCCGGCGAAGGCCGTTCCGTCGGGCTGCGAGCCCGTCAGCACGTCGTGACGATTGGGCTTGTCGCCGTAGCCGTTGACGACCTCGCCCTTCTCGGTCAGCGCGGTCTCCTTGTTAATGCCGTTGGTGCCGTGCAGCGTGGCGACGTCCTTCGCGATCACGACGCCCTTGGCGTTCTGCCACGGCCCGGAGCCGATCCGATCCCGCGCATTGACGGCCGGTTTGCCATCGGCAGCCTGGGTCGACAGATAGGCATGCCAGGTCTTCGCTCCCGCGCCCGCAGCCTGCGCCAACGTCTGACAGTGATTGTCTGCGCCCGCGAGACCGCCAAGATTGCCGCCGTTACCAATTCCGGCGCTGGTCACGAAGAAGCTCATATCCGCCGTCTGCGCACGGGCCGGCTGAGCCGTCGTCGCCAGCATTGCCGCGGCCAGGCCAAGGCAAATTCGCGGAATGATCCTGTCTGTTGCAATCATCGCCTTCTCCGATCGATTTATGGCGTCTGGTTTCGGCACAATATTCTCTCAGCCTGCGCGCTGCGGATCTATAGCGTTTTCGAGCGAAGTGGGTACCGGTTCGCGTAAAGAAAACGCGTCAAAACAAAAAGCTGGAGCCCGGCTTTGATTCCATCAAAGCCGGAATAGCTCTGGACCCGCGATAACGCGCAATCAGGCCCTTCGTTCAACGCAAAAAAGGCGCCACGAGGTTGTCGTGGCGCCTTCTTGTAAATAACTACCGCGGCCGGTCAGGTCTGCTGGATCGCCGACAGCTCCCATTTTCCGCCGCCACGGCGCGCGAACGTCCAGACGTCGGTCACCTCCTGCGGCTGGTCGCCACCTTCGACCACGCGGCCACCCGCGCGCTCGACGGTCTTGTCGATCAACGAATAGCGTAGCGCCACCGTGGCGTAATCGGTATTGCCCTCGCGCCAGGCTTCCGCGAGGTCTCCCTGCAGAAGCTTGACGTTGGACACCTTGTTGACGACGCCGCGGGCATCGTTGGCCCGAAGATCTTCGGTGAAGTACGACACCATTTCCGGCGTCGCCAGCGTGTGCAGCGTATTGACATCCTCATTCGACCACGCGGTCTGGATGTTTCCAAGCAAATGTTCGAAGGCTTCATAGTCGGACGGCGTGATCTCGAGCGGCGGAGCATTTGATGCCGAACCGAAACCGAGACCGCTGCGCGGATTCGCCTGGGCAGCAGCGGGGCCCGGCGTCGGCGCTGGTCCGGCGGCATAGGCAGGCGCATTGCGCCGTTGCCACCACGACATCGCGAAGCGGACAAGGAGGACGATCAGGCCGATCTGAAGCACCAGACCGATGATCGATGACAGGCCTCCGAGACCGCCGAACAGGCCGCCGCCGAACAGCATGCCGAGCAATCCCGCACCGAGGAAACCGGCAGCAAGGCCGCCGAGCATGCCCATACCGGGCCGGTTGAAGAAGCCCCCGGACGCAGGCGCGCCCGCGTTCGGACGGCCGGGCTGGGTCATGGTCCGGTCAATCGGCCGCGCCGCATTCGGCGCGGTATTGGTGACCGGCGGCGCGGAGAAGGTCCGCGAGCCGCGCGATCCATAGCTGCTGCCTCCGCCGACGCGCGCGTCCGCAGCGGAAACGGCAAACATCAGGGGGAGCGCCAACGACAGGACGATGGCGAAGGCCTTCATCATGCCGGATGCCCGCTGGGTGAAATTCATGTGGTTGTTCCTTTATTCCCCGGCAGGGGGAAGCGTCTGTAACATGGGTAGCCCGGAGCAAAAAGGAAGGCTTTTGGCCCAGCGGCACTGCGGCCCTCGGTCGCGGTGTTCTCCGGCGGTGAAAACCGCATCTACACCGTCATACCCGTGCCAAATCAAGAAAGTGCCGCCCTGCCCTGTCTTCGATTTCAACGATCCAGGCGTCCGGATCGAACCGGACTTCCTTCGCAAGACGATCTTCGACCGCCTGCTCGGCAACAGGCCCGCTCGATGACGGGGCGAAAACCCGCTCGATGGGCCGGCTGTCGTCATATACGGCCTGCGGTGCAGGGGCATACAGCATCGCATTGCCGTCAAGGAGTGCGAGCTTGACGAACACGGCGCCGGCCTCCTCCGCACCGCGCCGGCGTACGGCGCCGAATATACCCTCGGTCTGGCAGCGGCGTAGATAGGCCGCAACCCATATGCTCGATTTCAAACGCATGAGGATGACGATAGGCCGTTCGCGAGAGCGGCGCTAGGGCGTGTACTCATGAACTCGAACGACCGGCGGATGTCAGCCTCTGTGCACATAACGGACTCAAGTCCGACATCGCGCCAAGTCCGCTAAGGGCCGATTTTGTTGCAAAAGTCAGTTGAGACAAGCGGCGAAGCGTGATTCCGTTGTGTTGACGCGAATCTCGGCGAGGTCGATCGATGATGGGCCGTCTGAAGAGTGACCAGAGTCAACTGTTCTACGAGTTCCACCTTAGCGACGCGGTTCCTGAAGATCATCTGGTGCGGAAGATCGATACTGCGCTCGATCTCAGCTGGCTTCACAGCGAACTTGCACCTCATTATTCGTCGATGGGTCGCCCGTCGATTGATCCGGAACTGATGATCCGGATGCTTATCGTGGGATATGTCTTTGCGATCCGCTCAGAACGGCTGATCTGCCGCGAAGTGCAAGTGAACTTGGCTTATCGGTGGTTCTGCAAACTCGGCATCGAGGACGCAATTCCCGATCATTCGGCGTTCTCGCGTGCCCGCAACGAGCGCTTCCGCGATGGGGATGTTTTTCGTCGTGTGTTCGAGCGGGTCGTCGAAGCGTGCATTGCGGCCGGTCTGGTTGGCGGTGATGGCTTTGCCGTCGATGCGAGCCTGATTCAGGCGGACGCCAATAAGCAACGCTCGATCGCGGGTCAGGATTGGCGCAGGGATCGCGATCCCAAGAGGTCCAGCCGCGCGGTGAAGGAGTATCTGGCGACCCTCGACGATATGGCGTGGGGCGCGGCCAGCGACGTGGTCCCGAAGTTCGTCTCGCCATCCGATCCGGCAGCCCAGTGGACCGGCGCTCACAAGGGACCGGCATTCTTCGCTTACTCCGACAACTATCTCATCGACGTGAAGTTCGGTGTCATCGTTGATGTTGAAGCATCCCGCTCCATCCGCCAGGCCGAGGTCGGCGCGGCAAAGACCATGATCGAGCGGACCGAAGAGCGCTTCGGCCTCAAGCCAGAGCGGCTTGTCGGAGATACCGCTTACGGTGCGGCTCCGATGCTGAACTGGCTAGTCGAGGACAAGGGCATCGCGCCACATATCCCTGTGTTCGATAAGTCGAAGCGGGATGACGGCACCTTCTCGCGCAGCGACTTTCGATATGATCCGACCACCGACGTCTACCACTGTCCCGCGGGCAAGACCCTGACGACGACGGGGACACTTGTGAATGGCGGGACCACGCTGATCTATTTGGCTAGAAAGCGCGATTGCGATGGCTGCAAACTCAGAGGACAGTGCTGTCCGAAGGTCCCCTTTCGCAAGATCCCGCGCGACATTCATGAGCACGCCCGCGACGTCGCCCGGTCGCTCGCCGGCACTGATGGCTTTGAGACTTCGCGACGTGAACGCAAGAAGATCGAGATGCGGTTCGCTCACCTGAAGCGCATTCTAAAGCTTGCTCGACTTCGACTGCGTGGTCCACGAGGCGCCCAGGATGAGTTTGTTCTGGCCGCCATCGCTCAGAACCTGCGGCGGCTCGCAACTCTGGTCGCGCGACCGCCACCGGCACAGGTTCTGCGCCTCGCGTAGAGTTAGAGTTAGAGTTGTGTAGAGGAGTCAGGGCCGGCGGATCAAAGCCGGTTGCCCCCAGCCGAATACGAGCATCCATCAGGCGCAACCGACTTTTGCAACAAAATCGGCCAACAACGGAAGTGCGAGCTTTGATCCTCGCCCGGTTGCCTCATGATGCTTGTCAGACGGGCGCCCCAAGGCCGGGGCGCGCCCGTCACCAGTTACTCGCCAGCGGGCGACTGCATGGCCTTCTGGATCTGCTCCTTGACGGCTTCCAGGTTGAAACTCGCGCCCTTCTGCATCGGTGGAAACTCGATCGCAGTTTGGGCGAGCTTACCCACCTCCTGCTGTACGAACTGGAACCGCCAAAACTCATAAGCAAACCAGTTATAGAATGCCAACGACCCCTTATCGCCGTTGGGCAAGTTTGTGCGTTCGAAGGGATCAAGGCGGAGATTGGTGAGGATCGGCCAGTCAACCTTGACCGTGCCACCCAACCAGCCGCTCGGCTGATCGGTGAAGCGATACTTGAAGTCGTCAATTCGTACCGCGCTCAGTGTTCCTTCGGCGAAATAAAAGATTGAGTGGCGGGCAGATGCGCCTTTTCCGGTAATCAGGTCCATCTGGTTGTATCCGTCGAGGTAGACCTTATAGGTCTTGTCGCCGAGTTGCTTTCCCTTCCTTAACTCGTCGGCGATATTCGGATTGCCGGCGGCGGCAACGAAGGTCGGGAACCAGTCGAGTCCGGACATAATGCCGTTCTCCACCTTTCCTGCCGGCACCTTGCCCGGCCAGCGGATCATGCAAGGCACTCGGAAGCCGCCTTCCATGGCGGTTCCCTTGCCGCCCGCGAACGGCGTCTGGCCTCCATCAGGCCAGGTGAAGTTCTCGGCGCCGTTGTCGGTTGTGAACACGACGATCGTGTTGTTGTCGAAGCCGTCGTCCTTGAGCTTCTTCATCACAGCGCCGACGATGTCGTCGAGCTGGGCGAATCCGCCCTCGGAAACCGACCAACCGTTTTCCGAGTTGCGCATGTTCTCGTATTTTTCCGAAAGATGGGTGACGACGTGCATGCGCGTGGGGTTGAGCCAGACGAAGAACGGCTTGTTATCTCGCTTGGCCTTGTCGATGAAAGCGAAAGTGTTTTGCAGAATTTCGTCGTCAACCGTCTCCATTCGCTTCGGATAAAGCGTGCCTGCGTCCTCGATGCGCTGCTTGCCGATCTTGCCCCAGCGCGGCTGCACCGTCTGGTCGTCCCGGTCGGTCGCCCATGAATGAACCATGTTACGGGGGCCGACGGTAGCCAACAGCGCTTGCGGGTAGTTGCGGTGGGCTGGGTCTTCCATCGCGTCGAGGTGATAGAGGTAGCCATAAAACTCATCGAAGCCGTGCATCGTCGGTAGAAACTCGTTGAGGTCGCCGAGGTGGTTCTTACCGAACTGACCCGTGGTGTACCCCATGGATTTCAGTGCGGTCGCAATGGTTGGTGCTTGCGCCGGCATGCCGATCGGGGAGCCAGCCTGGCCGACCGTGGTAAGACCGGTGCGGATCGGTAATTCGCCGGTGATAAAGTTGGCGCGGCCCGCGGTGCAACTCGCCTCTGCGTAGTAGTCGGTGAAGCGCATGCCTTCCGCGGCGAGCTTGTCGAGATTTGGTGTCCGGCTGGCCATGATGCCCTGATGGTAGGCACCGATGTTGAACCAGCCGATGTCGTCACCCATGATAAAGACGATGTTCGGCCGCTGGCCGGCCGCAGCGGGCGCCGTAGCTGGTTGCTGCGCCTGTGCTGGGCTCGTCAATCCGACGGCCGAAAGCGCCGAAGCGGCGACGAGAGAACTGCCACTCAACAAGAAATCGCGGCGTTTCAATCCTCCGCCGATTGGTGCCGTGCTCATCTCAGGCTTTTCCGGAATCCTATCGTTACCCATGACGTGATCCTCTCCCTGGTAATGCACCTGAAGCCGACAAGGCCTGCAGGAGCACATTTTCGGGTTGATCCAGATCAAAGGATATCCGGGTCAGCGAGGCTGAATGCCCAATAGCGATGCAAATAGGTTCCGCAAGCGAGGCGAAGAGAGCAGTCAGCCCGCTTGATAAAGAGGCTGGCGAGCTTCAAACCACGACCGGAGCAGACGAGGTCGTTAGGATGCCGGGCTGCTCATTCGCCGTCCCTCGATAGTGCTACTAGCATATTGTCTGTTCGCTCAGGTCGCAGTTGGGTCTCGGTCCGTGAATGACCTCAGATTTATCGATTGGCCCTTGGAACGTCACTTGCCCGCAGGAAGGCGTCTGGGTCGAACCGAACTTCCTTCGCAAGACGCTCTTCGACCGCCTGCTCGGCAACAGGCTCGCTTGATGACGGGGCGAAAACCACGATGGGCCGGCTGTCGTCATATACGGCCTGCGGCGCAGGGGCATACAGCATCGCATTACCGTCAAGGCGTCGGGGCAGCAAAAGGCACGACAGTCATCCCGGTCCTAAGCCCGTACAAGAGTATCGGGTGCAGTCCTGATAAACACCCCGACACTCGAACGACGGCAGCTGGTTCAGACGACGGCAGTCGCGATAGCGTGCACGACAGGTGCTTATGCATTGCTGCTTGGCGGTCTGTGCGCGCGCGAACGTACTAATGGCGTCATCGGCATCGCGCGCATTGAGTCTTCCAATACTCAGGGACAGAGGCACTGCTAAAACGATGCAAAGGACGGTAAACGACCGCTTGCTGCATTTCATGGATCAGCTCCCATTGAATCGATGGCGGCACAACTTGCCGCCGCGGACATTTCCCACGACTTCTTGTGACGTGGCGACGATGCTTAACTTGCCGTCAATCGTCATTTATCACCAACCTCGCCAAAATGACCTCGCCATCAGTAATGTAGCGGTTGACGCGTTTGGTCGGGAGATTTTGGCCGGCCTGATACAGTTGCTCCGCCTCGATAGATCGATTTTTCCTCAATTCGCCGACGATATGGTCGCGCTCCGCATTCGTGTCCGAGTCCGTGGTGTGGGTGATCTGAAATGTAAGGCGAGTAAGGGACAAGCCGGTGTCCCTGGTGCCGGCTCCTACCCACAGAGCGCATTCATTGTCCGGCGGGCGTTTGGTATTCTGCCAGAAGTCCGCTGCTCCCCAGGTATCCTGGACACGCGTTAGGCTCAAAGCCCAGAACCGGACGTGATGGCGCTTTCGTGGACTATTATCGATCGCCTTTTGAAAACCAATGTCTTGGCCACGGCCAAAAAGATAGAGAGTGCTGAATGGGGCGCTGGGGTACGAAGAGTTGAATACGAAAGCGCGAATCATGCCCCATGAGCTGGCCAGACTGAGTCGATCTGCTTCCGACCAGCCGAGCCCTGCAAAGGCTGCGCGAATCTGCTGGAGAGTGCCTATGAGTGCGACGTTCACTGGGTCTCCAGGCAAGCCGTCGCTCGTAATCGTGTAACTAGGCACACGTTTGCGTTGGAGGATCTTTAGTCCCACGCGAATGGCGCGCGGCAGAACAATATACGCGGCGATTCCGTAGGTGATGCCGACGGCCAGGATCCAAGGTAACCTGCGGTCCGCGGTTTCGAAGACGACAAAGACGATCAACCAGACACAAAAGATGCCTAATCCAAAAATCAGCAAACGACGCAAAAGACGTTTAATCAATCTCATGATCTCGGCACTTTAAAGCACGCACCGGTGGTGGCGTTCGCCTCTTTGCTGGCGACCGACGGAATTGCGCTTGCGGCCAAACACCCAGACCACGATGCATATGAACGCAGCGCCAAAAATAAGAAGGTAGATTGATTGTCGCGGGCATGGTTACTCACCTCGCTATTGTCGTGCTGCGCGCGCGTCAGACTGTGGTCAACAATGGCGCCTTGTCTAACCCGAGGCTGCCGGCCTGCAGAAATCGACCATTGACTGTCTACCGACTCACAAAAGCGGCATTGAGATAGATCAACAGCTAAGAGACCTTCAGGTACCGCGCTGTACCGCGTCTAACGTCTGCATGGGGTCACCCTCCGACGTCCCAGGACCGGTCGGGCCTTGTCTGCTCTACCCCTTGAAGCGGACAATCCCGGATTTACGAGTATACGTCCTGGCTCGACCTTCAACTCGCACCGTTTGTCTCCATCCGAGAGCTCTGCTAAAGCGCGGCATAATCCCTGAAAACCTCAAGGATCGTCGATGATTCCTCGTTACACCCGTCCCGAAATGGCTTCGATCTGGGAGCCGCAGACCCGTTTCAAGATCTGGTTCGAGATCGAGGCTCACGCGGCGGACGCCCAGGCGCAGCTCGGGGTGATCCCGAAGGAAGCGGCCGAAACCATCTGGGCCAAGGCCAAGGATGCGACCTTCAACGTCGAGCGCATCGACGAAATCGAGCGCGAGACCAGGCATGACGTCATCGCCTTTCTGACTCACCTTGCCGAAATCGTCGGTCCCGAGGCACGCTTCGTGCATCAGGGCATGACCTCCTCCGACGTGCTCGACACCTGCCTCAACATCCAGCTCACCCGCGCCGCCGACATCCTGATCACCGACGTCGACAAGCTGCTCGGGGCGCTTAAGACGCGCGCGTTCGAACACAAGATGACGCCGACCATCGGCCGCTCGCATGGCATCCATGCCGAACCGGTCACCTTCGGGCTCAAGCTTGCTTACGCTTATGCGGAATTCACACGTGCGAAGGAGCGCCTGATCGCCGCGCGCAAGGAAGTTGCGACCTGCGCCATCTCGGGCGCGGTCGGTACCTTCGCGCAGATCGATCCGCGCGTGGAGGAGCACGTTGCCAAGGCGATGGGATTGACCCCCGAGCCGGTTTCGACACAGGTGATTCCACGCGACCGCCACGCGATGTTCTTTGCGACGCTGGGCGTCATCGCATCGTCGATGGAGCGTCTCGCCACCGAGATCCGTCATCTGCAACGCACCGAAGTGCTGGAGGCCGAAGAGTTCTTCTCCGAGGGGCAAAAGGGCTCATCGGCGATGCCGCATAAACGCAACCCGGTGCTGACCGAGAACATCACCGGCCTCGCCCGCATGGTCCGTGCCTATGTGACGCCGGCGCTGGAGAACGTGGTGCTGTGGCACGAACGCGACATCTCGCACTCCTCCGCCGAACGCATGTTTGGCCCCGACGCTACCGTGACGCTCGACTTCGCGCTCAATCGCCTCGCGGGCGTGATCGACAAGCTGCTGGTCTATCCCGCCAACATGCAGAAGAACCTCGATCGCCTCGGAGGGCTTGTGCATTCGCAGCGCGTCCTGATCGCGCTCACGCAGAAAGGCGCGACCCGCGAGGACGCCTACAGACTGGTCCAGCGCAACGCCATGCCGGTATGGCGCGGTGAAGGCGATTTCCTTAACCTGCTGAAGAACGACACCGATGTGAAAAAATATCTGTCGGATGCCGAGATCGCCGAGCAGTTCGACCTCGGCTACCACTTCAAGCACGTCGACACGATCTTCAGGCGGGTGTTCGGTAGCGCGTGAGGCGGATATCCGCGGCTACCTTTCCTTCGAGGGAGCGGGTGAAGAAGCCCCGCTCATCATCCGCGCCACCACGCGGTCGCGTTTGATGAAGCGATGGTAGAGCGCCGCGACGAAATGCAACACGACCAGCCCAATCAGCCCATAAGCCAGCCAGATGTGCCAATGCTCGAAGAAGCGGGCATTGTCTTTATTCTCGGATGTGAACTGCGGCACCCGGAACAGCCCGAACCAGTCGGCATAATCCGGCTTGTGGGCGCCGGAATGGGCCCAGCCGAGCAGTGCCACGACGATCGTCGTGGCATAGAGCGCCCAGTGATTGACGTGCGCCACCGCCCGCTCCCACATGCGTGAGCCGTCCGGCGGCGCCGGGACCGGATTGAGGCCGCGCCAGATCAGGCGAAGGACCATCAGCAGCAGGATGACGTAGCCTATGTCGGCATGGATCGAGCGATGGAAGAGCTTGGCCTCCTTCGGCAGGAAGTGGTTGAACCATAATCCATAGGCCAGCATGGCGATGACCGCGATACCGAGGATCCCGTGAAAGGCTCGGGACAGAGTGCCCCAAGCGGTAGTTGAATTCCGAAGCATGGTCGACTCTTGCCCTTGGACGACGGTTACGTTTCCCTCCAGAGGCCACGGCCAGGAGCTTTCAACAAGCCCCTCCAGCGCCACCAACGTCATCGCAACAATTGGAATCGGTCTAAAAGTGCTTCGCGCGTGACGCCGGAGCATGGATTGCTCCCGTGCAATCGAGAACCGCCGGATCGCTAACGTCGCGTTAACCCTGACGACCGTAGGGTTCACCAATACCGATTACCGGTCGACCGGTGGACCGATTATGGCGTTGGCGCAGAAAATCTCAAATCTTCCAGTTGAGCGTCGGCGGTTTCAGCGAGTCGGGGTTCACCTGCTGGGCCGCTATATGCTGCCGGACCGGCGCGAATTTCCATGCCAGATCATCAACATGTCCCCGGGTGGGCTGGCCATGCTGGCGCCCGGCATAGGTAATGTCGGTGACCGGATCGTCGCCTATCTCGACCACATCGGTCGGGTCGAAGGCAAGATCACCCGGATTATCGACAGCGGATTCGCCATGAGCGTCAGCGCGACGCCCCGCAAGCGCGACAAGCTGGCGGCGCAGCTCACCTGGCTCGCCAACCGCGATATCCTGAACCTTCCCGAAGACCGCCGCCACGACCGCAACGTGCCGCGCAACCCGATCGCGATCCTCACGCTTGAGGATGGCACCAGAATGACATGCCGGATCATCGATCTGTCTATGTCGGGTGCTGCTGTCTCGGCCGAGAAAAAGCCGCCGCTGCAGTCCCGGGTCGCGCTCGGCAAGGTGCTCGCTCGCGTCGTTCGAAACCTGGAAGAAGGCTTCGCGCTCGAGTTCGTTCACGAGCAGGATCCCAACACTCTCGAAGATAACGTCACCGCCCGGTAAACGGCGGTTCCCGCAAACTCCTGCTTTTGCGATCCCCGCCGGCGGCTTCCGCCGCGCGGCAAGCCGCGTATGCCCCAGGATTTGCCGGTTAACGACGGGCGCGTTCCAGTGCGGAAACCCCGATCCCGCCGCGTCCCAATTGCTAATATGTAAGATTTTAATCAAGTCCGGTTGTTTCAAATTTTAATCGAATTCGATTCAAGTATAGATTCAATTCGCGGAAAACTTTACTTGTATTTTGCTCAAATACACTTCGAGTACTTAGCGGCGATGCAAATTCTTTGTGCGAAATGTGGTCCCAACAAGAAACGGGGGCCACAATGGTCAACAGGGGACAGGGAGTGGGACTGGCGGTCGTTGCCGCCGTCCTGTGGGGGCTAGCGACGCCTGCGGGCGCAGCGGAAGCACGGCAGCTTTATGCAAGTCTCGGCGACACCACGCGGGCGCCGATCGGTTGGGTCGAATTCTGCGGAGAAAATCCGAAGGAATGCCGCGGTGGCGCAACGCAGCCGCGCGACATCGTGATGACACCCGACGCCTGGCGCGATCTTTTGAAGGTCAACCGCTGGGTCAACGAAACCATCAAGCCGATGACGGACAAAGAGCACTGGGGCGTCGTCGAAAAGTGGTCTCTGCCGACCGACGGCTACGGCGATTGCGAGGATTACGTCCTGTTGAAACGCAAGATGCTGATCGACGCGGGCTGGCCGCGCGAGGCGTTGCTGGTCACGGTGGTTCGCGACAAGCAAGGCGACGGCCATGCCGTCCTGACTGTTAAAACCAACAAGGGCGAGTTCATTCTCGACAACCAGAACGAGGACGTCGTGGCCTGGACCGAGACCGGCTACCGCTTCATGAAACGCCAATCGCAAAGTGACCCCAATGTCTGGGTTGCGCTCGACGACAACCATCCGGCGGTCGCGACGGCCAGCTCTCGATAAACAAGGGAACACGAGACCCGCGACCGGTCATACCCCTCCCCGTCCCCGACCGGATCGCGCGCGGCCAGCCTTTCCCCAAGAGGCTGGCCGCACCCTTTTTAGGACGGCAAATGCTGAATATCCTTGAACTCGTCCGAGCAATACCCTTTGGTCACCACGCGAAAGAAAATGGCAACCGACAACAATATTCGGGTGACGGACTGCTTGTGGCAAAGAATAAGGACGTGATGGACCATGGTAGACGGTAATACGAATGCTCCCGATCCAGAACCGAACGAAGATGAGAACGACAACACGATTGTTGAGCATGGCCCTTCCATCGGCGAATACCGCCGGGAGCCAATTCCGGAATACATCGTCGATGCGAATGGCGTTCGGTTTGACTTTAATCGCATTGCTCTCGAGGGCGGTGGCGGGCTTGAGCCATCGCAGCTAGCTCGCAACGAATGCCTTATTTCGCCAGGTTTGATCTATCGCAGATCCCCCGAGGATTAGACTTCGAGCTGAAATTAGCGACTCGTCGCAAGCGAACGCTGGCGCGATCCACGCCCCGCTCTACACATACCGCAGAACGAGGAATGGATCGAACCGGGCCCTGCTGCTCGACTTCGGAAAATCTGTGGCATTGCCGAAGTTCGAAATAGCGGACCGGCTTTCCGGCGGCAGCGGCTCAGCCTCTCAGGCCGAGCAGCTCGACGTCAAAGATCAGTGTTGCATTGGGCGGAATGACGCCGCCCGCGCCGCGCTGGCCGTAGCCAAGATCCGGCGGAATGATGAGCGTGCGCTTGCCGCCGACCTTCATGGTCGAGATGCCTTCGTCCCAGCCCGCAATGACCCGACGCTTGCCGATCGGGAATTCGAAAGGCTCGTTGCGGTCCACCGAGCTGTCGAACTTGTCGCCCTTCTGTCCGTCCTGATAGAGCCAGCCGGTGTAATGCATGATGCAGACCTGGCCGGGCTTCGGGGATGGCCCCTCGCCAACCTTGGTGTCCGTGATCTGCAAGCCCGATGCTGTGGTCATGGTTTTCTCCGCGGTCTGGGCCGCTGCTGTGGCTGGAGCATCGATCAGAACCATGGCGCCTGACGCAATCGCAAGGGCAAAGCCCGCACATTGAAACGCCCGCATCGCCGCATTCTCCAGCCTGTGATCGGCGCACATATCTAGCCCAAGCTCCGCGCGACGACCACGGCTTTTTGCGGAATTTGCCCACGCCGAAGCTGCGCGCGACCCGCGCACGCCGCCCATCAGATCGTTGAGACGCCCGCGATCAGCTGCAAACTTCGACCCGACGCCAGCGCCAGCCATAACGCGTGGGGACCTGACGGCGGACCAGATAACAACCGTCGTCGTAATAGCCGCTGTATGAGGCCGGATAGCCGTAAGGGTAGTCCCAGCTGGAATAGCCGTAAGGATAGTCCCAACCGTAATAGCCAAAGGGTGCCGCGAGGCCGAGTCCGAGGCCTACGGCGAAGCCCCGACCATGGAATCCATGGTGGAAGCCGCCACCATGGAAACCGCCGCCGTGAAATCCGCCACCGCCGCCGAATCCGCCGTGGCCGCCGCGCGCTGAGGCAACCGTCGGCGAGATAAGTCCTATCGCAGCGACCGCCAACAATGCGATCATCGTTTTGCGCAACATCGTCAGATTCCTCCAGCTTACCGTCACCCCGATGAAAGACACAGGTTGCGCCCGATGGTTTCTGCTGGCGACGTTTATTCGCCCAGATTTCGGCTCAATTCTTCGCGACCCGGAAGGTGCCGCCGGAATCTCAACTGATCTGCTTCAGGCCTTTTTTGAAACGAAGCCCATTCGCCGCGTAGAATTTCGCACCGCTTCTCATTGCCTCGGCCTGGGCAGGCTCCAGCGTGCGGATTGCCCGCGCTGGCGCGCCGACGATCATGGAATATTCCGGGAATTGCTTGCCTTCGGTGATGAGCGCGCCGGCACCGACGATGCAGCCACGGCCGACCCGTGCGCCGTTCATGACGATCGAGCCCATGCCGATCAGCGCACCATCCTCAATGGTGCAACCGTGCAGAATGACATTATGGCCGATCGTACAGTTCGCCCCGATCGTCAATGGGAAGCCCTCGTCGGTATGGCAGGTACTGCCGTCCTGGACGTTGGCCCCCTCGCCAACCTCGATCCACTCGTTGTCGCCGCGTAGCACCGCTCCGAACCAGATGCTCGCATTCTCGCGCAGGCGAACCTTGCCGATCACCGCAGCGGTGTCGGCAATGAAATAGCGTCCGCTTGCGGGAAGATCGGGCGCCTGCCCGTCGAGTTCGTAAACCGCCATGACGGCCTCCTGCTAGTGGCCCAATTCCAACATTTCACCCCGCAGCGGCGGGCGTTCTTGCAAATATTGGAATCAAAGGACCGCTAGCAAAGCGAATGTCAAATCCGAAACCCCGCTGGAGGCGACAAGGCGCAACTCAGGCGAGCAACCCGACCGCCTTCAGGGTCATGACCACGCAGGTGCCCGACATCAAGCTCCAGAACCCGGCTATCACGGTCGCCATCATGACGAATTCAAAGCGACGGCGCTCGATACGTCGTCCGCGAAGCGTGTTGCGCATGATGATGAAGGGCGCTGCGAAAACCAGGAACGGGACCGCGGCGAAGGCCTTTGCCACGACGCCCTGCTGCAGCAATCCAAAGCCGGGCGGATGTTTGATGAACGCCTGATAGCCGCTGGCGAGCGCGCCCGCGATGGCAAATCCGATGCACAGTGAGAAGAACGAATTCAACGTATCCGGCGACATCGAAAGGACATCCGTTACACGACCACGACATCCTTGCTTCGCAAAATACCGCTCTGGCCGCCACCTTATCCTTAAGGAAAGGTTAACACGGCAGGCGCGGCGACCTTGCGCAGTGGCGCGGTGCAGCCAGCCCTGCCTCATGAAAACTCCACAATGCGTGTCATAGTCGCGGCTGATTCGTTCTCCCGGAAATAGTCCCGCCCCGTCGCATGACCTTGCTGTCTTCCACCGCGCGCCGATCGCGCGGATCAGATAAACCGCGGCGCGGTCATCTCGTCCCGGTTCTCGCGTCCGCGCTGATCGCGGCAATCGCGGTCACCTTAGTCGCGTGGCTGTTGTGGCCGACCTGGGCATCCAAAGCGTTTGACAACGATGAACGGCTACCAGTCAGCATCGGCGAGACGTTGTTCAATGTCCCACCGCACGCCTTCCGGATGAGAGTCCAGAGACATTCGGGACCGCAGGAGCGCATCGATCTGAATTTTGTCTACCCCTCACTGGCGGCGCCGGAAGCGCCCAAGCGCGTCTCCGCCGAGACCATCGAAGTTACACCGCAGCCAATCGAGCGCATCTTCTTGTCGATCGCGGCGCATCACGATTCTGTGGCGCCGAACAGCCTCGTCCACACCATCTATCCGCGATATCTCGATGAGAGCAGGACGCAGCCTCAGGATGGGCTATTGATGCGCGCGTTCCGTGACCGCACGCCCTATGCCGGCGAGGATCTGTTCGTTGCGGAAGCGCCTGCACTTGTCGCACGATGCACCCGCGAGGCGATGACGCCGGGCATGTGCCTGAGCGAACGCCGCATCGGCGGCGCTGACCTGACGTTCCGCTTTCCGCGGCAATGGCTGGCAGAGTGGCGCGACGTGGCCGGTGCGATGGAGCGGCTGGTGCTGCAATTGCACGGACCGCAGAACTAACTCGCTCGTTCAGTCCACGTCGGCCAGATCCTCCTCGAGGATCGCCATCTGGAACTGGAACGAGCGGTCGTCGTCCTCGTCATCCACGAACAGCACACCGATGAACTCCTCGCCGATATAGACTTCGGCTGAGTCATCCTTCTTCGGCCGCGGCACCACGCGAATCCTGGGATTGCCGAATACGCGCTTGAGGTAGGCGTCGAGTTTCCTGACTTCCTGAACGTCCACGGCGGTCTCCGCTATAATTTGGGGGCTCGCAGGGTTCTAGAGCGAGACGGCTTACGCCGCTACAGGTTTGTTCGGATTTCAGGTATCAGAGAAATTTCTCGTCGGTCAAAGTCCCGTCGCGTTGATCATCTGGTCCATGGTGCGCGAGGGCTCCGAACAGCCGGCCTCGCCGACGATTTTGGCCGGAACGCCCGCGACGGTGACGTTGTGCGGCACCGGCTTCACAACGACTGATCCGGCGGCGATACGCGCGCAATGTCCGACCTCAATATTGCCGAGAATCTTCGCGCCTGCGCCGATTAGGACTCCATGGCGGATCTTCGGATGACGGTCCTCATTTTCCTTGCCGGTGCCGCCGAGCGTCACGCCATGCAGGATCGACACGTCATCCTCGATGACAGCGGTCTCGCCGACCACGAACCCGGTGGCATGATCGAGGAAAATGCCACGGCCGATTTTGGCGGCCGGATTGATGTCGACCTGGAACACCGAGGAAGAACGGCTCTGCAGGTAATAGGCAAAATCCTTGCGGCCTTTCTTATGAAGCCAGTGCGCAAGGCGGTGGGTCTGGATCGCATGAAAGCCCTTGAAGTAGAGCAGCGGATCGATGAACCGCGACGTGGCGGGGTCCCGGTCGAACACCGCCACCAGATCGGCGCGGAACGCATTGCCGATATCGGGATCGTCGCGCAGCGCCTCGTCGAAAGTCTGACGGATCAGATCGCCCGACAACGCCGAATGGTCGAGCCGCTCGGCGACACGATGCACCACCGCCGCCTCAAGGCGATCGTGATGCAGAACGGCCGAATAGATGAAGGACGCCAGCTCGGGCTCGCGGCGAACGATATCCTCGGCCTCGCCGCGGATGCGATCCCAGATCGGATCGAGTGCCGCAAGCTTCGAATTCTGCGGGTTGACGTGCTGGATCGCCATGGTCGTCTCGCAACCTCAAATTCCGTCCCGCAGCATAGCATGACGCGACGTCGTTGTCCTCGCCGTTCAACGGATATTCAATCGACCCGCTTAGGGTTAACCGACGATCTAAGCGATTGAACGATCACACCATATCGGTCGGCCTACGGGGCTCGGCGTCACCTCGAAAGGTTCGGAATCTTCATAGTTCAGGCCACCTTCGGGCCAATTTACGTCAAACAAGTTATGCATTTGCGCTCGACGCTCAATATGCGAAAATGGTGCGCTGCCCACCGGAGAACACGCCATTTCTACCCGAGTCCTATACAGGCGCGCCACGGAAGCACCCTGGGCCTGGATCGCGGCTATCATCATTCCCGTTCTTCTGCTCGCTCCCGCGATCTGGAACGGCTATCCGCTGCTCGAATACGATACCGGCGGGTATCTGGCGCGATGGTATGAGGGCTATCTCGAGCCGAGCCGCTCGACCGTTTACGGCATCTACCTTCATTTGGGGAAGGACTCTTTTTCTGGCTCAATCTGGCATTTCAGGCGCTGCTGACGCTGTGGATCCTGCATTTGACCCTGCGCGTGCTCAGCATGGCGCAGCCCTTGCGGCTTCTCGCCATCGCCGTGCTTCTGACCCTGGCCACCGCGCTGCCGTGGCTCGCCAGCATGCTGCTGACCGACATTTTCGCAGGCCTGGCAGTGCTCGCGCTGTTTATCCTCGTCGTGCACAACGGCAAGCTCTCGACGATCGAGAAGATCTCGCTGTTTCTGTATACGTCATTCGCGGCCGCGACCCACACAGCGACGTTCGGTGTGCTATTCGGGTTGTGTTGCCTGGGATGGGTCGCCAAGCCCTGGCTCGGCCGAAGGCTTCCGATCGTGGGCCTGGTTCAGGGCTGCCTGACGCTCGCCGTCGGCGCGGCCATGCTGCTGGCAGCGAATTACGCACTGTCGGGCAGGCTTGCCTGGACACCGGGCGGCGCCGGCGTGTCGTTTGGGCGCATGATGCAGGACGGCATCGTCGCACGCTACCTCAACGACAACTGCGACAAGATCAAGCTGAAGCTCTGCCCCTACCGTAATCAACTGCCGGCGACAGCGGACGACTTCCTTTGGGGCAAGGACACCGTGTTCAACAAGCTTGGCCGCTTCGAGGGCATGAACGACGAGATGGAATTCATCGCTACACAAGCACTGGCTGCCTATCCGCTCTGGCAGACCGAAGCGGCGGTCGAAGCAACGGCAGAACAACTCGTGCAGGTCGGCACCGGCGAAGGCACCAGCGGCTGGATTCCACACACCTATGGCATCATCGAGCGCTATCTGCCGGAACAGGTGAAGACCATGCGCGCCGCGCAGCAGCAACACTGGAACATCAAGTTCGCGGCGATCAACTGGATTCACATACCGGTCGCGCTCACCTCGATGCTGTTGCTCGCCGGGATCGCACTGGCGGCGCTGTGGCGACGACGCCTTGACGACATCGAACTGCTTGCCGCGACGGTTTGCGTCGCATTGCTCGGCAACGCCTTCATCTGTGGCGTGATCTCCGGCCCGCACAACCGCTACGGTGCGCGCATGGTCTGGATCGCGACATTCGTGGTGCTGATCGCGGCGGCGCGATTCCTCGCCAAGCGCTATGGGGCGGCCTCACGGGCGGCGTGACAGAAATTTCAGCACACCTTCCTTGTAGACCTTGTCACCCACCGCGCGCATGTGGTCGCGGTTCGGAATGTCCAGTACTTCCGCCCCGGGGATGACGTTCGCAAGTGCCTGCGCCGATCCTGCGATCTCGTCTTTGGTGCCGACCGCTATCAGCGTCGGCACCTTGATGCTGGCGACCTCTGTTTCCGTCATCAGCCGTCGTGACCCACGCAAACATGCCGCCAGTGCACGACGATCGGAGCGCGTCTGATCGGCGAATATCCGGAACGTGCGGCCGAACGGATCGGTCACGTCGTCGAGCGACGGCGCATCCAACGCCATGGCAACGCTTTCGCCGGGGCTGCCGCCCTCGATCAGGCCGATACCCAGACCGCCGAAAATCCCGGAGCGCACCCGTTCAGGCCGGGTCTGTGCCAAAATTCCCATCATCCGCGCGCCGAGCGAATAGCCCATGACGTCCGCGCGCGCGATGGCAAGGTGATCCATCAGCGCCGTGATGTCGCTCGCCATCGTGCCGATGTGATAGTCTTCCGGATCGTAGAGCTTGCTGGAGTTGCCGTGGCCGCGATTGTCGAACGCGATCACCCGGAACCCGCTCTTGCGCAACTCCGACACCCAGGTTGGATACACCCAGTTCACGTTCTTGCTCGACGCAAAGCCGTGTACGAGGACAACGGGATCGCCCTCACCCTCGTCAAGGTAGGCAATTTCAACGTCGCCGTGATGAAAGCTCGGCATCAGGAATTCCGTGATCGGGATGGCAACGAGATGGTCGGCGAACGACCCGTGAGAGGTTTACGCCAATGCGGTATCTGACTGCGCAGCCAACCGCCGCAGACGTCTGGCTTTCGAACGTTGCAGCCATGACAACGTCAGGCGCTCGGTCGTGGCCTTGATCGATGACAGGAAACCGAACAGCGCAAACACCGCGCTGAACACCCACATCGCGAGATTGAACGCGCCGGCGGTGAGCAGCAGCGCCCCACGTCCCAAAATCTTGATAATCGAGCGGGTCTGGCTGCCTTTGGCTTCGGCAAGCCGTGCGGCGCGCGCAACGTCTTTTGGTCCCTGGGCAATCCGCAGCGTGTCGAGCGCGCCCCGTGTCCCGGCTTTCTCACTGATGCGACCGACATCCTTGGCGAGACGCACCAGTCCGCCGGCCTTCTCGGCCCGGATAGCAGCCTTGATCGCGACGGCGGTCTGATGCGGTCGTGCCAGCGCCCCCGTCGCGACAGCGTTTTGCAGTTTCCGCGTGTCGACCATCTCGCCCGCCGAACGGCTTGCCCACCGGCTCAGTCCTTCACCGAGCCGCCCAACCTTCCGGGCATCCTTGACCAGCGTGAGGCCGGCACGAGCTGGAGCCGCACCGCCCACGGACACAAAGGTGGCCGCCGTGACAACGAGACCCGCTCCGGCGAGCCCGAGCAACAGCCGGTCCGTGCCCTCGCCCATCGCCAGGTGCTTGCCCTCGCGCATGAGGTCCCGGACATCACCGAATACACACAGATCGCCCGCGACCGTGCCGGACAGGCTCGCGCCGTCATCGGCATTGCCGGTGACCAGCCCCGCGAAAAATCTCTTGGCCATGTGTTCAGTAGAATTTTCTTCTCCGACAGCTTCGGCAACGCGTTGCGACAACTCTCCGGGTATCGGTACTCCCTTCGCTGCCGCGAGATCGACAAAGCTGTTCGCGAGGTCAGGATCTTGCGCCGCAAGTGCAGCCTCGATGTTTTCATGCACCAGGGTCGGATTATTCCGGAGCGTGGAATCGAGTTGAAGATCGGAGAGACGGGTGGGATCATCCTGCGCAATCAGCACGGCGCCGGCATCCTTGGCATGCGGCCACAGCAGGGCGAACGCCGTTGCGCATATCGCTGCCCCCGTCATCGCGCTGCCAATTCGCCATCGCATCGTCGAGAACCTGCCTTCGTCGTACGCCTAAAGGTGGTGGGCCGGGTTTCAATCACAACTTCCCCGACGAAAGAAGGGCTTTTCCCAACGACAGGATTATGTCGAATTTGTATGGATAATTGACCCGCAAAATTTTCCAAATCCTGTTTCCGGCGCGCTAGGAATCGAGGCCGCCGGTGAGTATGGTGCAGCGCGATGTCGTTGCGTATCCGACGCGTCAAATGTCGCGCAGCGACCCGAGGTGGAAAGCATGTCTAATCACGTAGTCCCCCACTTTCATAACGATGCCGGCGTCTCCATTATCGAGATCGGCTCGCAGGAATTCATGTGCGTCGGAGCCAATCCACCGTTCGATCATCCACACGTCTTTCTCGATCTCGGCAACGATAGCGAAATCATCTGCCCGTATTGCTCGACGCTGTACCGTTTCGCGGCCGATCTCGGCGCTGGACAGTCCCGCCCCCCGGAGTGCGTGGTGAGAGACAAGGTGGCCTGATCTTCCTGTGACCCGGTCGCGCACGGTCGTTGTCGCCGGTGCCGGGATCGGAGGTTTGACGGCATCGCTTGCGCTGGCCGCCAAGGGCTTTCGCGTCCTCATCATCGAGACAGCCGAGCGCCTCGAAGAAGCTGGCGCGGGCCTGCAACTGTCGCCGAACGCAAGTCGCATCCTGATCGGCCTCGGTCTGCACGCGCGACTATCCGCATGCGCGCTCGTGCCTGACGCTATCAGTATCATGAGCGCGCGGCATGGTGGCGAGATCTGCCGCCTGCCGCTTGCCGAGACAGCGACGTCGCGCGCAGGCGCGCCTTACTGGGTAGTGCATCGCGCCGATCTGCAGTCGGCGCTGCTGGAACAGGTTGGGGCTCATCCCGATATCGAGTTGCGCCTCGGAACTGCAATCGAAAACGCGACATCGCACACCGAAGGCGTAACCGTGAACTTGCGCGGTAGCAGCCCAGATCGCGAAAAGACCGCATGGGCGCTGATCGGCGCCGACGGTGTGTGGTCTGCGCTGCGCGATCGGCTCTTTCCGGATGCAAGCCCGCTATTTTCCGGCCTGATCGCGTGGCGCGGGACTATCGATGCGGCGCATTTGCCGCACGACATGACCGCGCGCCGCGTGCAGCTCTGGATGGGACCGGACGTTCACGTTGTGGCCTATCCGATGTCGGGAGGAAGGCAGATCAACATCGTCGCGTTGATGCCGGACGCATGGAATCAGCCTGGCTGGAGCGCCCCCGGCGACGCCGCAGATATTAAGCGCCGATTCGCACAAGCGCGCTGGTCTGAGCCGGCGCGCAGGATGATCGACGCCGTAGACGGCTGGCGCAAGTGGGCGTTATTTACGATTCCACCGATGGCCGCATGGCACTGCGATGCAATGGCCCTGCTCGGCGATGCCGCCCATGCGATGCTGCCGTTTGCCGCGCAAGGTGCGGGCATGGCGATCGAGGATGCCGCGGTACTCGCGCAATGTCTTGGCGACGCCACCAATGAGCGCGGCGATGGCGCTGCGGCAGCGCTTGCGCGTTACACAGGGTTGCGCCGTGCGCGTGTTACGCGCGTGCAAAAGCTCGCGCAACTGAACGGGCGGATTTATCACCTCGGAGGAGCCGCCGCTCTGGCGCGCGATCTCGCCATCAGAACGATGGGACCGCAGCGCATGCTGGCGCGTCAGGACTGGATCTACAATTGGCGGCCTTAAGGCACCGCGAACCGGTATCCATCCTCAAGTCGAGCCCGAGGACGTGCTTCGCTCGAAAACGCTCTAGTAAGCGGCGCTGCCGGAACGCCTCGATGGCGGCGCAACGCGCGGGCTACTCGCCACCGGGGCTGCGGTTGCTGCCGCCTCATGACACTTGTTCCGCTGCCATTCCTCTTCGGCGAGCTTGGCGGACGCGCGAGTGGTAATGTAGTCGTTGCGATACGCCACCTCGGCAACGACGGTGCCGGCGGCGCCGGTATGAGCCTTGTCGATCAGCTTCTGCAACTCGGCCGTGCGCGCCGCCAAAGACTTGCGCTGCGCGTCGAGCTGCGGGCAGTCATAGAGTTCGTATTTCGCAGGATCGACGAACGCCCCCGAGACGGCACCGTCGCCGAGGTTGGCGCAACCGCCAAGACTACCGCCCGCGATCAGCAGCGCGGTCGCGGCGGCTAGCAGCCGCGGACGGCGATTGTTGACGATGCGGTCCGACATGGTCCCCTGTTCAGGCCGACTTCATTGAAGCTGCGTAAAGCACCCGATCGAAGCTGCGTAAAGCACCGGCTCGTGACCGCATTGAGGCCGCCGGGTCAGGTGAACGCAGCTTATGCCCACTCGCCTTTACGGAAGACAGGAACGCGGCGGCCGTCGCTGGTGATGCCATCGATATCGGTCTCGCCGGATCCGATCATCCAGTCGATGTGAATGAAGCTCTTGTTGCCGCCTTGCGCCGCGATCTGATCTTGCGACAGTTTTGCACCGTCGACGAAGCACTTCGAATAGCATTGACCGAGCGCGATGTGACAGGCTGCGTTCTCGTCGAACAGCGTATTGTAGAACAACAGGCCGCTCTTCGAAATCGGCGAGGAATGCGGCACCAGCGCGACCTCGCCGAGCCGTCGCGCGCCCTCGTCCGTATCCAGCACCTTGTTCAGCACGTCCGCGCCGCGCGACGCCTTGGCCTCGACGATACGGCCCCGCTCAAAGCGCACCGCAATCTCGTCGATCAGCGTCCCCTGGTACGACAGCGGCTTGGTGCTGCGGACGTGGCCCTCAACCCGCAATGCATGCGGCGTCGTGAACACCTCCTCGGTCGGAATGTTCGGATTGCAGACGATGCCGTTTTTCGCTGTGGAAGCGCCGCCCACCCATTCATGGCCGTCCGCAAGACCGACCGTCAGGTCTGTGCCGGGCCCGGAGTAATGCAGGGCATGGAAGCGCTGGCCGTTCAACCAGTCAGTGCGCCGACGCGAAGCGGCGTTGTGAGCGGTCCAGTTCGCGATCGGATTATCGTTGTCGACGCGCGAGGCGGAAAAAATCGCGTCCGCAAGTTTCGCAACCGCGCCATCCGCGCTGTCGTCCGGAAACATCAGTTGCGCCCACGCCGTGCCCGGATAAGCAACGATATTCCAATTGACGTCGAAGCCGACAATTTTCTCGAGCGCCGGCTGGTAGGCCATGGAGTTCGCCTTGTTGGCGCGAGCGACTTTCGCAGCATCCTCGCCCGACAGCAGCATGGGATTGTCGCCAACGACGGCGAGCCGTGCGGTATTGGCCGTAAACGCTTTCGCCATGCCCTCATAAAGCCAGCCAGCGGCTCGATCGAAACTCGCATCCGCCCCGAACCTGTAGCGCGACAGCGTGATGTCTTCATCGGAGAAGAACGGCGTCACCAGTCCCGCGCCAGCCTTGTAAGCATGCTCGGCAATCCTACGCACCAGCGGCAGCGCTGCGGCGGGCGCGGTGATCAGCAGGTCCTGCCCCGGCGCGAGCTGCAGGCCCACCTTGACCGCAACTTCGGCGAGACGATCCAGCTTCACCGGATCGATCGGCGTGGTAATATTGCGCTGATGTTGGGTCATGCGAACACTTCCTGAAGCAAATGGTGCGGGCAGCCGGACTCGAACCGGCACAGCTCTTGCGAGCCGAGGGATTTTAAGTCCCTTGCGTCTACCGATTTCGCCATGCCCGCGCGCATTTCTTTTCAAACACTTAGATAGGAAATGCAATGGCAGGACACCCCTCGTGTTTGCAAAATACGTTCATCTCCCGTCTCCGGAAGCCGAGCGAGCGCAAGGAAAAACGGCGCAAGATCCACAAACAGGTTGACCTGCCTATTGCATTCGCGATCGTCGAAGTATTTTTCACGGCCTGATTGAGATGACGCTGGAGACGGCCCGATGACCTCGAGTGACGACGTGGACACGCTGGTGGAGAGGTTGCGGCAGGACGCCGAAATGCTCAAGGACGGCTATCAGCGCAACCTCACCGAACTTTGGCACGGCGTTGTCGTGAAGGATGCAGCGAAGGCTTGTGCGGCGGCCGCCGACCTCCTCGAATCGCAGGCCGAGGCGCTAAGAAACGCTGCGGCGGAATGGGATGCGCTGGATCAATCTCACCGATCGATCGGCGAGCAACTCGGCCGGGAAGGCCGACGTCGTATTGCCGCCGAAACCAGGCTGAAGGAAGCCGAGAAAATGATCGAGCTGGTCGCAGCGATGCAAAGTGACAACTCCGAGCATGTCGGGTTGGTGATGCGCGCCCGCGCGTTTCTCAATCCAAGGAAGACGTAAGGGCGCATCATGCGGCCTTCTTCCGCTGCAGCGCCTCGCGGATCAGTGGCAAGCGGTCATTGCCGAAATACATGTCAGTTTTGTTCAGGAAGATCGTCGGTGACCCGAACGCGCCGCGCGTGATCGCTTCGTCGGTGTTGGCCTTGAGTTCGTTCTTGATGCCTTCATCGCCGATGCCGGTCAGAAGCTTTTCCGGATCGATCTGGAGCGATTTGCAAATCTCGGCCAGCACCGTCTCGCGCGATATATCCTTGTCATCGCGCCAATAGGCTTCGAACACCGACCTGGCGAACGGCACCATCGCATCGTTGCCGAGCCAGAGACAGCCGCGCATGGCCTTGACACTGTTCACCGGAAACACCGTCGGCGGCATTTTGATTACCAGGCCCGCCAACCGCGCCCAATCCGCGAGATCTTTCCGCATGTAACGGACTTTGGGCGCCACGGGGTGTTCCCGCGAGGCATAGACGCTCGGGTTGATGGTATTGAATATCCCGCCGACCAAAATCGGCCGCCACGAGATCTTCTCACCGAACTCCTTCGCCAGCGGCTGAATGTTGTGAAAGGCAAGATAGGTCCAGGGACTGGAGCAGTCGAAGAAGAATTCGATCATAAGCGAGCGTCCTCTATTTCGTCTGATCGGCTTGGCCCGGCCATTGGTGCCTTGTCAACTATCGCTCAAGACAAATGTGGGTGCCAACAAAGACTCTGCATCATGATGTCGATCATAAGGCATGCCACATGCTGTCCTGCTACGGCGCCGAGCCCATTGCACTCCCATGCAGTAATGCGTGATAACCGGATTGCAACGCCCGCACCAAGGACGGTGGCGTGATCAGCCGCGCGTCGGCGAGCAACGAGTTCGCCTCGCGATAACCGTCGAAGGTCCACAGCAGCGGCCGTGCGCCCGCGATCAAATAGTTCTCGCCGCCCGCCTGCACCATCGCGCCATCGGGTAATTTGTTGAGCGGCATCGTCAGCGGATGCAGCCGCTTCGTCCGACCCTCGAGCCGTTCCGCATGAAGCACCGCGTCGATATCGGGCGCGCGCGCGTTGCCGACGCGATTGCCGCGCTCCCATGCGGTACGAAACGCATTGGCATCCGCGCGACGGCAATAAAAACACGGGCGATGCCCCGCCGCAAACGCCGTCGCCTCGTCGAGGAAGAACAGCTCGGTCCAGCTCCGCTTTGCCATCACATCGCGGCGACGGCCACGGAACTCGCAGACGCAGACAATCCAGGCTTTTGTGGTCCAGCGCCGCTTCAGCAGCGTCCGCGTCGCCGGATCGTGAATGATGCCGCGGTTGCCGATGAAGGTTCCGCGCTGCGGCATCGCGACGATGTCGCCTAAAGGCGTGACACGGTTTTGCAGGGGATGCATTGCGTGGTGCCTCGCAACTATCCTTCCCGTCATTCCGGAAGCCGCTGTCCGAAATCCATAACCACGGCGGGGAGTATGGATTCCGGGTTCGGTTGTTTTACTCGCGCCCCGGAATGACGATCAAGGGTTAGTTCCAAAAATCACGCCGCGCCGTCACGCAACGGCGGAGCGAAGGCAAGACCGAGATCCCACGGGAAATAAATCCAGGTGTCCTGCGAGACCTCGGTGATGAACGTATCGACCAGCGGCTTGCCGAGCGGCTTGGCGTAGACGGTGGCGAAATGCGCATCTGGGATCATGGCACGCACCACCCGCGCGGTCGCGCCGGTATCGACGAGGTCGTCCACAATCAGGAGCCCCTTTCCGGTGCCGCCACCGAGCTTCGCGGTTGCATCGGAAATGCCCTTCAGCACCTTCAAGTCGCTTTTCCGGGTGTGGTCGTAGCTCGCGATACACACCGTGTCGATAACGCGGACACCGAGTTCGCGCGCCACGATCGCCGCAGGCACAAGGCCGCCGCGGGTGATGGCGACCACCGCATGGAACGGTCCGGTTTCGTTCAGCCGCCAGGTCAGCGCCCGGCAGTCGCGGTGGAACTGGTCCCAGGACACCGGAAAGGCCTTGTCGGGAATCTTGTTTGTCACTTGGTATTTTCCTCGTCACGGGCCGCGAGCGCCTCTCTTGGAGCGCGTGAGCCGGACAATCGAGTCATCCTATCCGGCCTGCGCGCGAGCGACGCACAGCCGGAAAAACGAAAATCGGTTTACAGCGTCGCCTTGAGCCCCGCCAGCATTGCCTTTACCGCGTCCACCGCTGCCGTCAGTTTGGCCTGATCGCGCGAGCGCACCACAAGGCTCGTGTTCGGCTTGCCGTTCTCGTCGAGGAACGGATAGCTGCCGATGGTGGTGTCTGGATGCGCCTCGGCGATCGCGCGCAGCGGCGTGCCGATGTCGCCCTCGCGGCAATCGCCGCGCACCGATTCCGACAGCATCCGCTCGCCCGCCTGCAGCGTCGGCGCAATGATATCCATCATCGCCTGCATGATCGATGGCACTCCCGCCATGACGATGACGTTGCCGATCCTGAAACCGGGCGCCAGAATGGTTGCGCTCTGGATCAGTTCGGCACCAGCGGGGATGCGCGCCATGCGCAACCGCGCCTCGTTCAATTCGTCCGGATTTTTGTAACGTTCCCTGAACCGCGCCACCACCTCGGGATGATGATCAATGCCGACGCCATGGGCTTTCGCGACGCTGTCGGCGGTGATGTCGTCATGCGTCGGGCCAATGCCCCCGGTGGTGAAGACGTAGGTGTACCGGGAGCGAAGCGCGTTCAGCGCCGCGACAATGTCGGCTTCATCGTCAGCAACAATGCGAGCCTCCTTGAGGTCGATTCCGATATTCGTCAAGTAATCCGCGATGAAGCCGATGTTCTTGTCCTTGGTCCGTCCGGACAGGATTTCGTCGCCTATCACCAGAACGCCCGCGGTGATGATGTCACCCATGACCTCTCCTTGCTCTCGCCGTGAATGCATATCGCGCCGGCGCGAGCCTTGCTACCATCCCGTCAGGTCGCGAGACGCTGCGCCACGCATCAGAACATCCCGGAGCCGCATTCATTCACGCCCCTACTCTAGCCGCTCGACGTCGCGCAGCGTCGGAAATAACTTCATCCAGAAGAGCGCCACCGCGACGGTACCGACCCCTCCGAGCACAGCGGCTGGCATCGCGCCCATCAGCGCGGCAGTGACGCCGCTCTCGAACTGACCAAGTTGATTCGAGGCGTTGATGAACAGGAAATTCACCGCGCCGACGCGGCCGCGCATCGCATCCGGCGTTGCAAGTTGCACCAGCGAGAGGCGGATCACGACGCTGACGGTGTCCGCAGCACCCATGATCGCGAGCGCCAGCAGCGACAGCCACAACCACCACGACAGCGCGAACACCACCGTCGCAGCGCCAAACACGATCACCGCCTGGAACATTCGCATTCCGACCCGGCGATTGATGTTGTGGCGCGCGAGCACTATCGTCATCAGCAGCGCGCCGACCGCCGGCGCGGCACGCAGGATTCCGAGTTCCCACGGCCCCGTATGCAGGATATCGCGGGCATAGATCGGCAGCAGCGCGGTGGCGCCGCCGAGCAGCACCGCGAACAGATCAAGCGAGATGGTGCCGAGGATCGCCGGGTTTGCCCAGACGAATTTTAAGCCGGCATAGAGATCGTCGGAGTCCGGCGACGGAATCTCGGCGGGACGATGCTCGAGCGCAACCGCGACGATCGCGAGGCCACCAATCAGCCAGCAACCGGCCATGATGATATAAGGCAGCCCCGGCGCGACCGCGTAGGCAAAGCCGCCGAGCGCGGGACCCGTGATGGTGGCAAGCTCGCCGAAGCCGCTAGAGGTGGCGGTCGCGCGTTGCAGAGTGCCGGTCGGCACCACGGCGGGCAGCAGCGCCGCCGCCGCCGGGCTTTCGAAGGCGCCGGCGGTGCCCACCACCAACATCGCGAGAAAAATCTCGGGCACCGTCAGCCAGCCAGCATAAGTACCCCACGCCAGGAACACCGCCGTCAGACCTTCAGCGATCTGACTGAGCTGCAAGACGCGCTTGCGGTCGAAGCGGTCCACCGCATGGCCCGCGACGAAAACAAGAACAGCGGCTGGAAGGAACTGGACAAGCCCGATCATGCCGAGAACGAACGGGCTGGACGTCATCTCATAGACTTGCCACCCGACCGCAACGGCGGCGACCTGGCTCGCGAATCGGGAAAACGTGCGCGCGCCAAGGAAGAACACAAAAGGTCTGTGGCGGAGCAAGGAGCCGGATTCGGCACCAACGGTGGTCATTCAGGAAAGAGCCCGATTTTGGCGTGGGGGCGGCGCGCAGCGGCTTGATATGATGCTCGGCCGTTCCGCATCTGGCAGCAAACGCGAACCTCAGTTCCCACGCGCTCGATCCGGGGTCAACACCGATCATGCTCGACGCGATGTGTGCGGCTTCGCACGACGCGGCGTGGTCGGCGCCGCATCTCATCGCAGAAGCCGGCAGCGCTCGGTTACAACGGCAACGCTCAATGCAGCCGGAACAAGCCGTCCACCGCGCGCAGTTCCGCAGGCTTGATCAGTCTCGAATGCGCGACCGTCACCGAGACCAGCGGCCCGTCGAGCTGCCTCTGCCAAAAGGCTAGGAAGTCGCACAGCACCGGGAATTTCGGAAACATGTCGTAATTCTGCCAGACGTAGCTTTGCAGCAGCCACTGCCGATCCGGCCGGCGATACAGGATCTCCGCCGTCGTCAGCCCATAACCCGCGACCTGCTTGCGGAAGTCGTCTGAAACTCCGCAAGATTGCACTTCACCCTTCGAGACCATGCCAGACCTCCTTGGAGGGAGGCAGCGCTATCGGCAAAAAGTAGCGACCGGTTTTGCAGTAACGCTCCAATCCCTCGACGAACCCGCATTTTTCGGACCAGCGCCTTGACGGCCTTCGGTCCTGCTCGGGCCATAAGTAAAATGTGACGCGCGACACGCCAATCACAAGCCTAAAAGTTCAATAGAGTGTTAATTAATTCAGTGCTGGCAGCCTCTTACCGCGTCTGCTAACAATGATGCGCTTGGCGTCGGAACCGACGAACCAGCTCTGGCAGTCGCCTTCCTTGAGTGCTTAAAAAATCTGCCTCAGACCCTTGCCCGCATCCGAGAGGCGGCTTATGTCCAGACCGGTCGCGTTGGCACTCATTGGCCGCGACTGCCAAATTCAGAAATATCACCTATCGTCAGAAACTTAGGAGGACTGCATGAAATTCCGTCCGCTTCACGACCGCGTCGTGGTCAAGCGTATCGACGCCGAAGAGAAGACCGCTGGCGGCATCATCATTCCGGATACGGCTAAAGAGAAGCCCTCGCAGGGCGAAGTCGTCGCCGTCGGCCCTGGTGGCCGTGACGAGACCGGCAAACTGATCCCGATCGATCTCAAGGTCGGCGACAAGGTGCTGTTCGGCAAGTGGTCGGGCACTGAGGTCAAGATCGACGGCCAGGACCTCCTCATCATGAAAGAGTCCGACATCATGGGCGTTCTCAGCGACGCCGCTCCCGCCAAGAAGAAAGCCGCGTAACTCGCCTTGCTCCGTCATCCTGAGGAGCCGGCGCAGCCGGCGTCTCGAACGGTGAAGCACAAGCTTCTTCGTCATCCTTCGCGGCTCGCCGCGAGAGCAGTTTGCTCCTCACAGCCAAACGAAGTCGTTCGGCGAGGATGACGGGATCCGAAACACTTAAAGGAACAACCCAACATGTCAGCCAAAGATGTCAAATTCGGCGTTGACGCCCGCGACAGGATGCTGCGCGGCGTCGATATTCTCGCCAACGCTGTAAAGGTCACGCTCGGTCCGAAGGGCCGCAACGTCGTGCTCGACAAGTCGTTCGGCGCGCCCCGCATTACCAAGGACGGCGTCACCGTCGCCAAGGAGATCGAGCTTGACGACAAGTTCGAGAACATGGGCGCGCAGATGGTGCGCGAAGTCGCCTCCAAGTCCGCGGATGCTGCCGGCGACGGCACCACCACCGCGACGGTTCTGGCGGCTGCGATCGTGAAGGAAGGCGCCAAGTCGGTCGCCGCCGGCATGAACCCGATGGACTTGAAGCGCGGCATCGACCTCGCGGTCGAAGCCGTGGTCGCCGATCTCGTCAGGAACTCCAAGAAGGTCACCTCGAACGAGGAAATCGCCCAGGTCGGCACCATCTCCGCCAACGGAGATTCCGAAATCGGCAAGTTCCTCGCCGACGCCATGAAGAAGGTCGGCAACGAGGGCGTCATCACGGTTGAAGAAGCCAAGTCGCTCGAGACCGAACTCGACGTCGTCGAGGGCATGCAGTTCGACCGCGGCTATATCTCCCCCTACTTCGTCACCAACGCCGAAAAGATGCGCGTTGAGATGGACGACGCCTACATCCTGATCAACGAGAAGAAGCTCTCCTCGCTGAACGAACTGCTGCCGTTGCTCGAGGCCGTGGTGCAGACCGGCAAGCCGCTGGTCATCGTCGCGGAAGACGTCGAAGGCGAGGCGCTTGCCACGCTCGTGGTCAACCGGCTTCGTGGGGGCCTCAAGGTTGCCGCCGTCAAGGCACCGGGCTTCGGCGATCGCCGCAAGGCCATGCTGCAGGACATCGCCATCCTAACCGGCGGTCAGGCGATCAGCGAAGATCTCGGCATCAAGCTTGAGAACGTCACGCTGCAGATGCTCGGCCGCGCCAAGAAGGTGATGATCGACAAGGAGAACACCACCATCGTCAACGGCGCCGGCAAGAAGGCCGACATCGAGGCGCGCGTGAACCAGATCAAGGCGCAGATTGAGGAAACCACCTCGGACTACGACCGCGATAAGCTGCAGGAGCGTCTCGCCAAGCTCGCCGGCGGCGTCGCGGTGATCCGCGTCGGCGGCGCGACCGAGATCGAGGTGAAGGAGCGCAAGGATCGCGTGGACGACGCGATGCATGCGACCCGCGCCGCGGTCGAGGAAGGCATCGTGCCGGGCGGCGGCGTCGCCCTGCTCCGCGCCTCCGAGCAGCTCAAGCGCATCAAGACCCAGAACGACGACCAGAAGACCGGCGTCGAGATCGTGCGCAAGGCGCTGTCCGCGCCGGCCCGCCAGATCGCGATCAACGCGGGCGAGGACGGCAGCGTCATCGTCGGCAAGATCCTCGAGAAGGAGCAGTATTCCTACGGCTTCGACTCGCAGACCGGCGAATACGGCAACCTGATCACCAAGGGCATCATCGACCCGACCAAGGTCGTGCGCACCGCGATCCAGAACGCCGCGTCGGTCGCTTCGCTCCTCATCACCACCGAGGCGATGGTTGCTGAGCTGCCGAAGAAGAACGCGGGTGGTCCGGCGATGCCTCCGGGCGGCGGCATGGGCGGCATGGATTTCTGATCCACGCTTCTCAGTCAATTACGAAATGCAAAACCCCGGCAGCGATGCCGGGGTTTTTGTTGAACACAACGGCCAGATCGCCGCTCGGCGCATATTGCAATATTTTCCAAAATTCTACTCTATGGTGCCTGATTGTGGGGAGGTTCCACTTGAAGATAGAATCAAAAAAGCGCGCGTTGGATAAAATCTACAAGCGACGTGATCGATACGAAATTCCGGACTGGCAGAGAGAGGAGGTTTGGCCAAAATCAAAGAAGCAACTTCTAATCGACAGTAATTTGAAGTCGTAGACGGCCAACAGCGACTAATGACCATATTTGAATTCTTTGACAATAAGCTCACGGTTTCAAGCGGACGAGACGCTAAAGCTCTCACTTATCGCGAGCTCCCTTCCCATCTCTCAGACGCCTTTGATGACTTTGAGATTGAATATGACGAAATATCGGATGCGTCCGATACCGAACTAAAGCAATATTTTCAGCGGCTGCAAAATGGCCTGCCATTATCCAGCAGTGAAAAACTTAACTCAGTGCATAGCTCCCTTCGTAATTTTTGCCGCGAACTTGCCAAGCATGAATTCTTCGTAAGCAAAGTCAACTTTTCGAACAAAAGGTATGCACACTTCGATGTCGCATCGAAGGTCGTCACCATCGAAGTTGAAGGCATCGAAACAGGACTACGTTTCGATGACATCAAGGAAGTATTTGAGAATCAAACAACCTTCTCGGCCCAATCCGCTGTAGGAAAACGGTTGAGGCAGACCTTTGTCTATCTCGACCGATCATTTTCCACGAAAGGTCTTGAACTTAGGAATCGAACATTTGTTCAATCAATAGCATCACTCGCATCGGTGATCGTTCGCTCCGGCAACTTCGTTGGCACCGAACAAAAATTTCGAAACTTTATCGCGGCTTTTGCGAAGGAGCTCTCTCGACAAGTCGAGATGGGTCTCGACGCCACTGATGGGGATTACATTCAATTCCAACGCTCAGTAAACGCCAACGTCAAAGGCGCCGCTAAAACACGACAAACGATATTATTGAGAAAAATGCTCCAGTTTGATCCGAGTTTTCTTGATATCTTAGGTCCTTCTGTTGTTGCAGCAAGTGGACTGACGCAGGAGGCTAAACGTTTAGCGGAAATGATTGGCTCTCTAGTGGAATCGCTGAATGAACACTTTTCAGCGAGTGCTGGGACCGATCTCATCAAGCCAACAAACAAAACGATGGGTGCCTTGAGAAGCCTCGCTAAACCTGTAAAAAACTATTCCGACTACAAAGAATTTATAAGCAACCTCTATTTCGTCTTTTGGGAGGGAACGGGAAATAGATTGAAAGGAAAAATTCCAACTTCGTTTAACGACATAAACACCCTGAGGACCGATCTCCAGCACGATCTAGACCATGGAAAACAGAAGAAAGTAGCTGCCAAGCGCAAGCGTTCTTCTACCACATTCAAGAAATATGCGAGCTCGTCGACGCCAAGGACGGCCGCTCCTGAGAATTTCCCCATGCTTCAAGTGGGAATCTTAAACCAGATTGAGAAAGACCTACATTCGCTGATCTCTTGACATTTTCGAGGTGCGCTTTGCGATCGTAACGGTGCGCCGGACGGCGAATAGAGATAAGCGCAGCTACTTCAACTCCTCCAGCAACGGCTCCAGCACATCGCCCTTGGGGGCTGGCACCACGCGTCGATCTCGAAGGTGTCGACCGTCAGCGGTCCGCGCTCGCGTTCGCGCGTTGCAACCTTCTCGACGTGATTGAAATCTCGCGCGGCTCCTGGCCACTTATCCGATCCGTCATCGACGTAAAGCAGTTTGCCTGCAAGCTGGTCCGCTCCCGGCTGCGAAGCATTGATCCAGCGAATGCGCTCGAAACGTTGCGCCACGATAAACGCAGTCTTCCTTTACAAGTGGCGACAAAGCCTGCCGATACAAGGCCTTCGCCGCACGATGACGCGGTTCGCGCTGCCTTCAGCTGAAAAGTTATCGTTAGTCAGCCAGGCTGAAAGAGCGCACTATCAGCAGATGTTCAACTATGACGCCAGCGCAGATCTTTACACAAAACGTTCCGGCATGCGGGTGCACCGGAAGACGACGTACCGGCGCTTCTCAACTGCGGCCGACGCGATTCACTTCGCCGTCGAGCACCTGTCGCCCGAACTGCTTCGGAATGCATTGCTTGAAGTCGGCGAAGAGCGGTTTACCGCGGACCAGATTCGCAGCCTCTATGACGACACCACGTTTCCATTACAGCGAAACATCCGGGGCGGATCATGACGACGCGAACACGGCGGGAAACAGTTTACTTCAAACATCCCTTCAATATGAAGGGCATCGATCGTCTGCTGCCCGCCGGCCCTTACGAGATCGTCACCGACGATGAGATGATCGAGGGATTGTCGTTTCCCTGCTTTCGCCGCGTCGCTACCATGATCATGGTGCCGAGCGCAGCCCCGCACACCGCGGCGATGGAAATGGTGTCGATCAGTTCGGTCGAACTGTCGGACGCGCAGCGCAACGACGCAAGTATGCCACATGAGTGATCGCGGACTTCGCTAGGCTCTCCGGTGAAGATTGAAGGCGAACAGGTTCGCCTGGGTCGAACTCAGACTGCTCCGCAGCGACTCGCCGAACGTGAAATCCGGCGCCAGATATCCGGTGGGTTCGCTACAGGGAAGGAAACAATGTCATGACGCTAACACGCGGAGCTTTTCGCGGCTTCGAATTCGACCGCATGGTCCTGCTGTTCTCGATGATGAACGACAAGGTGGAAATCCCCTGCGCCATCAGCACCGACGCGCTGGACAGCCTGGAAAAAACCGGGCGCATCGCACCCGCCCAGCGCGAAGCTCAGTTCGAGCGGTTACGCGACCGGATTGAGGATTGCGCGATCCGCAAGTTCCAGAACTCGGAATTCGAGGGCAAGCCGCCCGGTCTCATCCTGCGCCGCACCGACTTTCGCTGAAGCGGCAGCGTTACATTCTGAACGGAGGACTTACGGCCGCAGCTCCGGCGGCAACGGCTCCAGCACGTCGCCCTTGGGGTCTGCCACCACGTCGATCGCGAAGGTGTCGACCGTCAGCGGTCCGCGTTTGCGTTCGAGCGTTGCAACCTTCTCGACGTGGTTGAAATACAGCGCGGGGTGCCACCACTCTTCTGAGCCGACATAGACGTAAAGCAGCTTACCGGTGAGCTGGTCCGCCTCTGGCGGCGGAGCGTTGATCCAGCGAATGCGCTCGGAATGCTGCGCCACGCAAGTGCCCTTCGGCAGATAGAACATCAGCCAGCTTGTGACGGCATAACTTTGAGCGAGCACGCAACGCGCGCCGCTTTTCGCGCGCGCGGCCTCGATGTCTGCGGCAAGCTCGCGCCAGCCGACACCGACGCTGCGCACCGAGGCATCGCGCCGATACCCCGAAAGAAGACCGGTGTTCACCTGCACCACCAGCGCCACCAGCATCGCAACGCCCACCGGCACCGCCCAGCGGCGGCAGGCATCGGCGACACGCTGACCGCGCGGCGTCCAGCGCGTGACGTCGGCAGCCACCGCCGCCGCGATCGCCAGCGCCGGATAGATCGGTCCGAACCAGTTGGCCTCCACGCGAGCGTGCAGCGAATGCCAGACGAAATAGATCCACAGCGTCCAGACCGTCGCGCTGATCAGAGTTCGCGCGGCCCGCGTGCCCTCATCGCGCCTCCACAAGACAAACAGACCCATCGCGGCGAGACCGAACACCGGCGGCGTCGCGAAGGCGATCTGCGTCGGGATCAACTCGATAATGTAGCGAAAGGTGAACTGGTCCACGCGCGCGCGGCCGAACTGCTTGACGAACGACACCCAATGGTGGTCGGCGTTCCAAATCAGGACCGGCGAGACTATCGCCAGTGCGACCAGCCCGCCGAGATAGGGCCACGGCGACCGCAGCCAGCGCCGCAACTCCGGCACGGCCAACAGCCAGATCAGGATCACCGGACCGAAGAACAGCGCAGTATATTTCGACACCAGCGCCGCGCCGACGGCCAGACCGACCGCGAGCCACCAGGCTCCGCGTCCGGTCACAAGCAGCTCGGCAAGACACAGCAGCACGAAACTTGATGCCGCCATCAGCGGCGCGTCCGGCGTCACGATCACGGTACCGGCCGCGACCATCAGCATGACGTTGAGAAGAATGGTTGCCGACGCAGCCGCGCGCTCGCTGTCAAACAGCAGCAATGTCGTGCGGTAGACCGCAAAACTCATCGGCAGCGCCAGCAGGATCGAGACCAGCCGGACGCCAAATTCTGTGTCGCCCGCGATCATGGTGCCGAGACGGATCACGATCGCCACCATCGGTGGATGATCGTAATAGCCGCCGGCCAGATGCTTCGACCATGTCCAGTAATAGGCTTCGTCGAACGTCAGCGGCGTCAGCGCCGCGAAGACGAACCGCAACGCTACCAGCGCGAGGACCGTGAGAACAACGGCGCGGACGGACCGCGTCTCGGTCAGATGCATCGCGGTGCTATCGCCTGCGCCAGACGAACAGGCTGGACACCGCATAGTTCCAGACAACGCCCATCAGCGCGCCGGCGGCGCCTGCCAGCCACCAGATCGGTTCCTGATCGTAAACCGAAAACGCGACGCCGACATTGGCCAGCAGACCAACACTGCATACCAGGTAGAAAACAATGAGACCGCGCAGGAGCCCGATCCCTTTCAGGCGCTGGTCACGGTAGGTCAGGAAATTGTTGAGCAGGAAATTACTGGTCATCGCCAGAACCGCGCCAAAGGCCTGCGAGTGCGGAAACGGCCATCGCAGCACGTCAAGCGCGACCGCCAAGCCGGCGAGATGCACGACGAGGCCGACCGATCCGACCAGTGAGAACAGCAGGAATCGTAATGAGACCACATCACGCGTCAGCTTCGCCAGCACGAGGCCGAGGAAGTCCAGCGTGACCATCGAATCCAGCTTGCTCTCGCCGTGCAGCCGCGAACCGAACGTGAAGGGGATTTCCGTGACGCGCAATTTGCCACGCGCAGTTGCAATCACGTCGAGCAGGATCTTGAAGCCCTGGATCGAAAGTTCAGGCGCGAGTTGTTCGAAGCGGTCGCGGCGGATCATGAAAAAGCCGCTCATGGGGTCGGCGATCTCGATGCGCAGCAGCCGCTTCGCGACCGAGGTTGCCAGCATGCTGAAGCCCGCGCGCTGCTTGTCGAAGCTGTCGGCGCTGCCGCCTTCGATGTAGCGGCTGCCGACCACGAGGTCGGCGGTGTCGTTTTCCAGAAGCGCGAGCATCTTCGGCAACCGGGTTTCGTCGTGCTGGAGATCGGCATCCATCACGGCGGCACACGGCGCGCTCGACGCCAGAATACCTTCGATGCAAGCGCCCGACAGGCCGCGCCGCCCTACCCGCCTGATGCAGCGAACGCGCGGATCCAACGCAGCCAGTTTCCGCACGACGTCAGAAGTGCGGTCAGGAGAATTGTCGTCGACATAAATGACCTCCCACGCGATTCCCGTCAGCGCGTCGGACAGCTTGCGATACAGCGCAACCACGTTGTCGCGCTCGTTGAAGGTCGGCACGACGACGGAAAGCTGGGGGGGGATACCGGTTGACAGCTCGACCGGCTCCGGTCTGATGGCTTGATTCATGGCGCCAGCATATATCCGTGGCGACCGCGAATGCCAAGGCAAGTGGCATCAAGGCAACCGAATCGGGCGCCGGAGCCGAACATCTTCCAAAAGCCGAAAATGTATGGAAATCAGGGCAAAAATGCCAACGACCACGAATAACGGGGCGCGCGTACATCCGGCGCAGCCGGGTTATCCCGTGGTCGTCCCGGCGATGGAGCGGGATTCACATCGCCGTTGTCATTGACATAGGTAGGACCGCAATATCCGCAAGAGGCAGGTCACATGGCAGACAAGGCAGGCAATATCTACATCGGCGTTGGCGGCTGGACCTTCGCGCCGTGGCGCGGCGTTTTCTACCCCGAGAAGCTGACGCAAGCGAAGGAACTGGCATACGCCGCTTCCAAACTCACCTCGATCGAGATCAACGGCACCTATTACGGATCGCAGAAGCCCGAAAGCTTTCGCAAGTGGGCGCGTGAGGTACCCGACGGCTTTGTGTTCTCGCTGAAAGGGCCGCGCTTCGCCACCAATCGCCGGGTACTGGCCGAGGCCGGCGATTCGGTGAGGCGCTTTTATGATTCCGGTGTGCTGGAACTGGGCGACCGTCTCGGACCGGTGCTGTGGCAGTTCGCGCCGACCAAAACATTCGACGAAGCCGATTTCGGCAAATTCCTGGAGCTGTTACCGCGGAAGCTTGAGGGGCGCGCGCTACGGCATGTGGTCGAAGTCCGCCACGACAGCTTCTGCACACCGGACTTCATCGCGCTGCTACGACAGTTTGAGGTGCCTGTGGTGTTCGCCGAGCACGGCAAGTATCCGGCGATCGCCGACATCACCGCGGATTTCGTTTACGCGCGTCTGCAGAAGGGCAACGACGAGATCAAGACCTGCTACCCTCCGAAGCAACTCGATGCCTGGGCGAAGCGACTTCAATCCTGGGCCGAAGGCGACGAGCCGGACGACCTGCCGCGCGTCGACAATGCCAAGCCGAAGCAAACACCGCGCGACGTCTTCGCCTACGTAATCCACGAGGGCAAGGTGCGCGCACCGGCAGGCGCCATGGAGCTGATCGCCCGAGTAAAATGACGGGGCTGCTACTGTCGCCGCCGCTGGATCGCGAGATCATCAAAGGCCGCATCGGCGCCCAGATCGAGAACTGACCGCGCGCCCCAAATGTGAGGAACGGGACCGACCTGGTCTCTGTGGAAGTTCCGTTATTGTTCCCCTACGCGACCCCACGCCTCCCTGCTATCAATAGTTGTACGTATATAGCGGTTGGGCTTTTGGGGGCTCAGTGCGTTTAGGGGCGTCGTCGCGCGCAGTATGTTTGGCCGCCTTGCTGATGTGCGCGACCATAGGTCGGCCATTGGCCCAGCCGACGGCTGCCAGTCCGACACTGGCCGACAACCTCAGCGGCGGTTCCAAACCCGAACGATTCCTGTTTTTCAGCGGCGTCGATCTCTGGCGCAACGGACAGACCGGCTACGGCGGAATGATGCTGGCGCCGCAGGGAGACCTGAACAAGGACGGCCTTCTCATCCGTCTGTTCATGTCCGACGATTTCGAACGCTACGACACGCCGACGCAGCGCTTCACCACCAACATCTTCCGCGCCTCGATTCTGCCAGGCTGGCGCATCAAGCGCGGCAATGTCGAGATCAAGGTCTTCGCCGGACCCGCCGTCGAAAGCCATGCGTTGAAGCCCGACATCCCGACCGACACGCTGCGCGGCAACCATTTCGGCGCGCGCTTCGCGACGGAGATATGGTGGGAGCCTACGCCAATAATGATGGTGGCCGCCGCCGCCTCGGCCACGACGATCGGCACAGAATACAGCGCTCGTGCGGCGGCCGGCTGGCGCCTCCTCGATCGGTTCTGGATCGGACCTGAAGTCTCTGCATCGGCCGACGAGTTCAGCACCCAGTACCGGATCGGCGCGCACCTCACCGGCTTCAAGACCGGCGCCATGGAATGGTCTGTAGGCTCTGGTTTTGTCGAGGATAGTTTTCACCGCGGCGGAATCTATGGACGCATCGGCGTTCTGTTCCGGAAGTGACATTTCACCAGCGTCATAAGGCCAGCGCAGCCGTCGCGGATCGCCGCTAGGACTCTTTCCGGCGGCGACCCTAGTCTAATCCAGTGTGCGACGGAACCGTGTCACTGCGATCACCATGGCCACCAGCATCAGTGCCAGTAACGCGAGCGTGTCGTATTGCAGATTTTGCAGCGTCGCGCCCTTCAGCATGATGGCGCGGACAATCCGGACATAGTGCGTCAGTGGCAGGCACTCCCCGATATACTGTGCCCAGACCGGCATGCCGGCGAAGGGAAACATGAATCCGGACAGCAGAATGCTCGGCAGGAAAAACATCATCGACATCTGCATAGCCTGGAGCTGGTTCTGCACGATGGTCGAGAATGTATATCCGACGGCGAGATTGGTTGTGATGAACAGCGTCGACAGCAAAGCCAATAGCGTCAGGCTTCCGTCGATAGGAACGCGGAATAGCAGCGCCCCGATGCCGATGATTAAAGCTGCCTGAATGAATCCCACCAGCACGTAGGGCAGGATCTTGCCAATCATCACCTCTACCGGCGTGATCGGCATCGACAGAAGGCTTTCCATCGTGCCCCGCTCGATCTCGCGCGTGACCGACAAGGCCGTGAAGATCAGCATGGTCATGGTGAGGATAGTGCCGACAAGCCCGGGCACGATGTTCAGCCGCGAGGATGCCGCAGGATTGTAACGCGCATGCGCCCGGATTTCGAATGGCGGATCGGGTGGATCGCCAATGTACAGATCGTGCGCGAGCGCGGTCTGCACGATCGGGCCGAGCGCGCTCAGCGCGGAGCCGGCGGCGACGGGATCGGTGGCATCGGCGGCGACAAGCAGCGCCGGACGGTCACCGCGCCGCACGCCGCGCTCGAAGCCGCGCGGAATCTCGATGCCGAACAGAACCGCGCCGGATTTCAGGAGATTGTCGAAGCTATCGACGTCATGCACCTCCTGCGTAAAGCGAAAATAGGACGTGTTCTCCAGCGCCTTGAGAATGGAGCGCGCGAGGTCGCTATCCTCCTGCATCAGAACCGCGGTGGGCAGATGGCGCGGCGTGGTGTTGATCGCATAGCCGAACAGCAGAAGCTGCATCACCGGAATCATCACGATCATCGCGAATGACACCCGGTCGCGCCGGAGCTGGATGAACTCCTTTACCAGCATGGCGTAGCTGCGCCGCCAGAAGCCGAACGGCATTTCCCTTTCGGCGGAATGGTCGTCCGCGACACTCATTGGAAATTGTCCTTCGAACGACTCATCAGTTCGATGAACACGTCTTCCAGCGACGGCTCGCTCTGTTGCCAATGCAGATCGTCACGGGCGCGATACGGCGCGATCGTCGCTTCGAGCGCGGCCTTGTTGCGGCCGGAGACATGAAGGCTGGTGCCGAACGGCGCGGCCATGTCGATGCCCGGCTTCCCGGCAAGCTCGGCCGACAGTCCGTTGAGATCGCCGCCCGCGACCGTGTAGGTGGTCAGCGCAGACTTTGCGATGACGTCATCCACGGTACCGTGCGCAAGCAGATGACCGTAGGCGATGTAGGCGATCTCGTGACAGCGTTCGGCCTCGTCCATGTAGTGCGTCGAGACCAGAACCGTCAGGCCATTCGCGGCCAGCGCATGAATCTCGTTCCAGAATTCGCGTCGCGCCTTGGGATCGACGCCAGCGGTTGGCTCGTCGAGCAGAAGGAGCTGCGGGTTCGGCAGCGTGCAGGCGCCGAGCGCAAGGCGTTGCTTCCAGCCGCCGGACAATTCGCCCGCAAGCTGCTCCTCGCGACCGGTGAGACCGAGCCGTTTGATCATGGCCAGTGCCGCGCCGGGCGCATCACGGATGCCATAGAGTCGTGCGACGAACTCCAGGTTCTCGCGTACAGACAGGTCCTGATACAGGCTGAAACGCTGGGTCATGTAGCCGACCCGGCGCTTGATCTTGTCGGCATCGCGGCGGATGTCGTAGCCGAGACAGGTGCCCTCGCCGCTGTCCGGCGTCAGTAGTCCGCACAGCATGCGGATGGTGGTGGTCTTTCCCGAGCCGTTGGGACCGAGGAAGCCGTAGATCATTCCGCGCTTCACCTGCATGGACAGGTCGTGCACCACCTCGCGGCCGTTGAACGACTTCGACAGGCCGGAAACCTCGATCGCGACGTCGGAAGCTTTCATGGCTACCTGGCTCATAGCGCGGCCTTCAGTGTGTCGCGGCGTCGAGTTGAACGGTGATCGGCTGTCCGACGCGGAGACTGTCCGGTTTGTCAGGGCGCGCCTGAATCAGAAACACCAGCTTATTGCGCTCCTCGAGGCTGTAGATCACCGGCGGTGTGTATTCCGCCTGGGTGGCGATGAAATAAATCTTTGCCGTCAGATCCGGCGCACAGTTGTCACAGGTGATGCGGACGTCCTGCCCAATCCTGAGTTTCGGCAAATCCGGTTCCGAGACGAAGAACCGGATCTTCATGTTGCCTGGCGGCATGATCGACAACACCGGCCGTTGCGCTGGCGTCATTTCGCCTTCGCGAAAATAAATTTGCTGAATGGTCCCGGCGACCGGCGCAAAGCCCTTGCGCCGTGACAGTCGCGTGCGCGAGGTGATGACCCGCGCCTCCGCCACGCGCAGCGCCGAGACAGCGGAATCCAGAGTGGCCTGCGTGCCGGCGCCGGTCTTTTTCAGCGATGCCGCGCGGTCGTAAGTCTGCTGCGCATTCGCCAGCGTCGCCTCGTTCTGATTGTGATCAGCCTGCTGCAAGTCATCGTCGACCGAATAGAGCTGTGCGCCGACCTCGACAGCATCGCCCTCGCGCACATTCAGTTTGGTGACGCGGCCACTCTCGTCGGGACTGACAAAAATCATGTCTGCCTCGACCCAGCCCTGATAGCCCGGTGGCGACTTCTGGCCGCAGCCGGCAACGAGGATTGCCAGCGCCAACGCAGCACCGACACGCACGATGACGCGCAGCGGGGTCATGACACTCTCCGTTCGCCAAAGATCAGATCGAGATGGACCTTCAGCATCGCTACAGCATCGAGCGGCGCATGCCGGCCGAACAGGCCCTGCCACATCACGGCAACCATGGCGGGCGCAACGACGATCTGGGGGAAGTCGGCAAGGCGCGCATTGCGAATTTCTCCGCGCGCGATACCGTACGCGATCAGCTTGCGCATACCCTCGATGCCGCGCGAAACGACTTCACGAAAGTAGAAATCGGCGAGCGACGGAAAGCGCGTGCCCTCTGCCATGATCAGGCGAACGATATCGCCGCGCTTGGTCTCGGCAATGTCGCGCACAAAAGCCTCGGCGAAGCGTTCGAGGATCTCGCGAACCGATCCACCAGCGGCAGGCAAGGCCGTCAGATTTCCGATCAGCGGCACAAGCGCCGTGCGCACGAGCTCCTGGAACAGCGCCTCCTTGTCCTTGAAGTGCAGATAGATGGTGCCCTTGGCAACGCCTGCCCGCTTCGCCACATCGTCCAGACGGGTGGCGGCAAAACCACGCGCGGTGAATTCATCGAGACCAGCCGCGATGATCGCGGCGCGCCGCTGCGCCGCGCGTGCTGCGCGGTTCGGAGGCTTGGCCGTCCCGCCGGTCTGTGTGGGCGTCGTCGCACCGGCCTTGCTTGCGGCAGATCGGCCATTGGCGGAGTTCGCTGTAGCGGTCTTTCGCCGTTCGGATTTTGCAGTTTTCATAGATATTATTATGACTGACCAGTCAGTCATAATAAAGAGCAAACTTTCCTACGGGCGGTCAATCAGTCGTGATTGCAACCTATCTATCTCAATTAGAACAGAAATTTCTATAAACACCTACTGCAAGGACATGCAAACTTCACGGCAATGGGCCGCGATCAACCGCGTTGAACCGCCGCCAGTGTCTGCGGCGTATCGATATCGAGAAACGCGCCTTGACCCTCAACTGCGACTTCCGCGACGACCTCGCTGTGACGCGCGATCAGATGACGCGCGCCGACGTCACCGTCGAGCGACATCAGTTCTCCGAAGAATCGCCGCGACCACACCACGGGATTGCCGCGACTGCCATCGTTGACGGGGACCGCGATCAACATGCCGCTATCCGGCGCAAAGGCCGCAATCAGCCGATCGAGGAGATGCGCATCAATCAGCGGCATGTCGCCGAGGCAGACCAAGGCGCCGCCGGCGTCTTTCGGAACCACGCCGATGCCGGCCTTGATAGAACTGGCGAGACCTGTGGGGAAATCCGGATTATGCACGAACGTAACGTTCAGCCCGCGCAGCGCGCGCTCGACCTCGGCGGGTTGATGGCCGGTGACGACGGTCACGCTCGATGCTTTCGATGCCAGCACCTGTTCGGTCACGATGCGGACCAGCGGCTTGCCCCGCAGCTCTGCCAAAAGCTTGTTGGGACCGCCCATGCGGGTCGAACGACCGGCGGCGAGGATCACCGCCGCGATATTATTGTTGCTGTCAGTCGCAGGCGAAATACGCGGTTGCGGCCGCGTCACGATTTCCATCAGCAGCCCGCCGACCCCCATGCCGGTCAGGTCGCGGCGTGCGACCTTCAATCCAGCAAGCAGGCGCATCAGTACCCAATCGAACCCGTTCTCAACAGGAGACCGGGCGCAACCCGGTGCGCCCAGCACCGGCACGCCGCGCGCTTTTCCGATCAGAAGCAGGTTACCGGGATCGACCGGCATGCCGAAGTGCTCGACCACGCCGCCGGCACCTGTGAGAGCCACGGGAATAACATCGCGGCGGTCGGCAATCGCCGATGCACCGAACACGATGACCAGTTCAGCACCGAGATCGAGCATCTCCTTGATTGCCGCCGAGAGCACGGTTTGGTCGTGCGGCACGCGGCGCTCTGCGATGATCGTCGCGCCTGTGGGCGCGAGTCGTTCGGCGGTCACGCGCAAGGTCTTGTCGATCACCTTCGGCGCCAGACCAGGGAGTATGGTCGAGACGACACCGACGCGCTTGATGCGGTAAGGCGCAACGCGCAGAACGTCGCTGCGCGCCGCCGCCACCGCCGCATCGCGCAGCTGCGTCTCGACGCCGAATGGAATCAGCTTGACGGTCGCGATCATCTCGCCCTGGACCACCGGCTTGTAGGCCGGAAGCGTCGCAAACGTGATGGCTTCGTCGACATTGTTGATGCGGTTGACCGCCACGCGATCGATCACGAGCACGCCGGCCCTCGCCGCGAACAGGTTGGCCCGGCCGGTGAAGGCCCGTTCCACCGTGACGCCATCGCCGGCGACAGCTTTCGCGACATCCGCCGCCGCCAAATCCTCTGATACATCACCGTCCTCGAGGCGGACGACGACGACCTCCTTCACGCCCGCTCTGTTGAGCGCCTCAACCTCCACAGGCCCGATGGTGGTGCCTTTTTTGAGCACAAACGTACCCTGCCGCAGCGTATGAACGGTGACACCGCCGATCGCGTCGTCCGGAGTAGCGGAACCGAATTTCATGCCGCGCTCGCTTTCGGCAGCCTTAGCTGCGCCGTGATTTCCGCCATGATGGCCACGGCGATCTCGGAGGGTGAAATGGCGCCAATCTCCAGCCCGATTGGCGCATGAATGCGTGCGATGTCGGCCTCGGAAACGCCTTGTGCTTTGAGCCGGTCGGCGCGCGTGGCGTGTGTCTTCCGCGAGCCTAATGCTCCGATGTAGAAGCAATCGCTCTCGACAGCGTGCAGCAACGCCGGATCGTCAATTTTGGGGTCGTGAGTCACGGCGACGAAAGCGGTATAGTGATCGATATTGAGCGGCGGCAGCGCAATATCTGGCCACTCAGCGATCAGCACCACATCGGGAAACCGCTCCGGGCTCGCAAATGCCGTGCGCGGATCGACCACCGTGACGTCATACCCGAGAGAACGCGCCAGTGGCGCCAGCGCCTGACTGATGTGAACCGCGCCGACGATGACAAGCTTCGCTGTCGGTGCATAGACGTTCAGGAACAGCTTCCGGCCATCGATTTCGACTGTTCCGCTCTTGCCCATGCGCAGATGTTTGTCCAACTCCGCACGCAGGGGATCGCCAGCGAGGTCGGCAGCCTTCACGACGCGTTGGTCGCCATTACCAATATCGGTAACCACGATTACCGGCCGCCGCGCGGCCCGCTCCCTATTGATCTCTGCTAGCGCGGAAAGCTTCATTTCACGGTCAGCCGATTTTCTCGACAAAAACGCGGATGATGCCGCCGCAGGACAGTCCGACGGTCCACGCGGCTTCGTCAGCGACACCGAACTCCAGCATCTTGGGCGCACCGCTGGAGATCACGTCCATCGCCTCGGTCACCACGGCGCCTTCAACGCAGCCGCCGGAGACCGAGCCGAGAAACGTGCCGTCGTCGTTTATGACGAGGCTCGAACCCGCGGGACGCGGGGCCGAGCCCCAGGTTTCGATGACCGTCGCGAGCGCAACGCCATGGCCGGCTTTCTGCCAGTCCTCTGCCGCCTTCAGAATATCCTCATCGCGATCGAACATGACGACCACTCACTCAAGCTGCGGGACGGAGGGGATCGCGGCGACGCTGCACCGGCGCAGGGGATAGCGCGGCCAACAGCCCCTTGATAGATGACAAATTATGCACCGGACGAAATTCGTCAACGTGCGGCACCATCATTTTAATTCCTTGCGCCTTTGGTTCAAAGCCGTCATAGCGTAAAAGCGGGTTAAGCCAGATCAGCCGGCGGCAGGATCGGTGCAGCCGATCCATCTCGAACGCCAGTTTGGAGTCGACCTCACGCTCCAGCCCGTCGGTAATCAGCAGCACGATCGCGCCCTGCGCGAGCACGCGCCGACCCCACAGCTTGTTGAAATTGTGCAGCGAGGTCGCGATCCGTGTCCCGCCGGCCCAATCCTCGACCACGGATGAACAGGCGGCCAGTGCCTCGTCCGGATCCCGCGCGCGCAGCGCACGGGTCACATTGGTCAAACGCGTCCCGAACAGAAAGATCGAGACGCGCTTGCGCGCATCGGTAATGGCATGGAGGAAATGCAGAAACAGCCGGGTATATTCGCTCATCGAGCCGGAGATATCCAGCAGCGCCACGATCGGAGCCGGCTTGTCGATCAAGCCAAGGCGATGAATATCGACAATCTCGCCGCCGGTGCGCAGGCTTCCGCGCAGCGTCCGGCGCAGATCGAGCCGCGCTCCCCGATGATCGGGCCGGGTGCGTCGCGTGCGCAGCTCGGCCTGCGGGAGCCTCATCTTCGCAATGGCCTGCGTGACCTCGGAGATCTCCGCCGCGCTCATCTGGGCAAAGTCCTTCTTCTGCAGCAACTCGCGATCGGAGACGGAAAACCGTATCTCCTGCTCCTGGAGGGTCTCGCGCTCGCCGAAGACCCCGGGCTGCGCGAACGCCTCATGAACGCGCCGCGACGCGGGCGACGGCGGCTTCTTTGCCTGGTCCGGTAATAAGATCGAATCCAGCATGTTTTTCCATTCCTCCGCGGCGCAGAAGAACAGATCGAAGACCTGCGCAAAGATCGACGCATGTTCGTGGCGTGTCACGAAAATCGATTCAAGCGTGGTGAAGACGTCGGCGCGGTTGCCGATGTCGATCAGGCGCAAGGCATTCAGCGCGTCGATGACGGCGCCCGAGCCCACCGGAAGCCCGGCGGCGCGCAACGTGCGCGCAAAGCCGACGACGTTGTCGGCGATCCGGCCGGTCGGCGGGTTGAGATGATTGATGGCCATGCGCTTCCCGTTCTATTGATCGCTGGTCGCTTCCTTCAACACCTTCTGCAAGCTGTCGCCCTGCATTCGCCCGATATCATCCTGGTATTTCAAGAGCGCGCCGATGGTGTCGCCGACAACCTGGGAGTTCAGCGAACGAGCATCGAGCTCGGTCAACGCCGTCGCCCAGTCGATGGTCTCTGCGACGCCCGGATTCTTGTAGAGGTCCTGATTGCGCAGTGCCTGCACAAAACCAACCACCTGCTGCGACAATTTCGCGGAGATTCCGGGCACACGCGATTTGACGATCGCCAGCTCTCGCTCAGCGGAAGGATAATCGACCCAGTGATAAAGACAACGCCGCTTCAATGCATCGTGAATTTCGCGGGTCCTATTTGATGTCACGATGACGATCGGCGGCGCCGACGCCTTGACGGTGCCGAGTTCGGGGATCGTCACCTGAAAGTCGCTGAGGATTTCCAGGAGATAGGCTTCGAAAGCCTCGTCAGCACGGTCAAGTTCGTCGATCAGAAGCACCGGCGGGCCGGCCACATCCGGCTCCAGCGCCTGAAGCAGCGGCCGTTTAATCAAATATCTCTCAGCGAAGATGTCGCTGGACAACTGCTCGCGATCAGTATCGCCGGCCGCTTCCGCCAGACGGATTGCAATCATTTGCGAGGCGCTGTTCCACTCGTAGACAGCCGACGCGACATCGAGGCCCTCGTAACATTGCAGCCGGATCAGCTTGCGTCCCAATGCGGCTGACAACACTTTCGCGATCTCGGTCTTGCCGACGCCAGCCTCGCCTTCGAGAAACAGCGGCCGTCCCATACGCAGCGAAAGAAACACAACCGTCGCCAGCGACCGCTCGGCGAGATAGCCGTGCTTCGCCAGCAAGTCGAGCGTCGCATCGACGGAGGTCGGCAGCACTAATGTCGTCATCATAATGAAACCTGACCGGACCCAACCAACATCCACATGTCATACCTTGCCGTTCGCGGCATCGACGGCGCGCCGCGCAAGCACCCCGATCAGATGTGCGCGATATTCCGCGCTGCCATGTAAGTCGCTGTTGAGGCCGGCATCCGGCACCAGCAATCCTTCGAGCGACTTCGACTTGAAACTCTTCTTCAAGGCCTCTTCAAATGCCGTCACGCGGAACACGCCATCCTCGCCAGCACCGGTGACGGCGACGCGCACATCCGACGGACGCCTGGCGACGAATACGCCGACCAGCGCGTAGCGCGAGGCCTGATTGCGGAATTTCTGGTAGGCCGCCTTCTTCGGCAGCGGAAACATCACCCGGGTGATAATCTCGTCGTTCTCCAGCGCCGTGGTGAAAAGCCCCTGGAAAAACTCATACGACTTCAGGCGGCGCTTGTTGGTGACGATGGTGGCGCCGAGCGCCAGGCAGGCAGCCGGATAGTCGGCGGTCGGGTCGTTGTTAGCGAGCGAGCCGCCGATGGTGCCCTTGTGACGCACGGCGGGATCGCCGATCATACCGGCGAGTTCGGCCAGCGCCGGGATCGCCTCGCCCACGATCGGCGAATTAGCGACGTCGGCGTGCTTCGCGGTCGCGCCGATCACGAGCGAGCGCCCCTTCATCTCTATGCCGTCGAGACCTTCTATGTGGGAGAGATCGATCAGATGCGCGGGGCTCGCGAGCCGCTGCTTCATGACTGGCAGCAGCGTGTGGCCGCCGGCGATCAGCATGGCGTCTTCGTTCTTGACCAGCAGGTTGGCGGCCTGCCGTACCGTCGCCGGTCGATGATATTTGAATGCGTACATGGCTTAGGTTCCCGGAATCATAGCGCGATGTCGAGACTTCAAGCTCATGAAAGATCCGATTTCGCCATCGCCATGGCTCCGGCCGCAATCGATTCGACGATGTTCTGATAACCAGTGCAGCGGCAGAGATTACCCTCCAGCTCATCACGAATGGTGCGATCGTCGAGATCGTGCCCCTTCCGATGGACCATATCGATCGCGGTCATGATCATGCCCGGGGTGCAGAAGCCGCATTGCAAGCCGTGGTGCTCGCGAAAGGCCTCCTGCATCGGATGCAGCGGCGCACCGTCCACGGCGAGGCCTTCGATGGTCCTGACCTCGTGCCCGTCTGCCATTACCGCCAGTGTAGTGCATGACTTTACAGCTCTGCCGTCGAGATGCACGACACAGGCACCGCATTGCGAGGTGTCGCATCCGACATGGGTGCCGGTGAGGCGCAGATTTTCGCGCAGGAACTGCACCAGCAGCGTGCGGGGGTCGATATTGGCGGTGGTCGGATTGCCGTTCACGATCAGCGAAATCTTGGCCATCGGCGCTCTCTTTAACTGCCCCACATTAAACAGTCGTTCAAAAATCATTCAATATTATAACATGATATGGGCCATCCCGATAATGGGCAACCTTATGCGGGCAACACCGGTCGTGATGAAACGAACCCTTTGACAGGCCTATCCCTGAACCACCTTGGCGAAGTTCGCGAAAAATTCGTCGGCCAGCTTCTTGGCCGTACCGCTAATCAACCGCTGGCCCAATTGCGCCAGCTTGCCGCCGGTCTGCGCCTCGACATCGTATTTGAGCAGGGTACCGCCGTCCTGATCGGCCAGCAACACAGTCGCATTACCCTTGGCAAAACCGGCGACGCCGCCCTCCCCTTCGCCCGAAATCTTGTATCCGTTCGGTGGGTCGAGATCGCTGAGCGTCACCTTGCCCTTGAAGCGGGCGGATACGGGACCGACCTTCATCTTGGCGACGGCCTGGAATTCATTCGCATCGGTCCTGGTCAATTCCTCACAACCGGGAATGCACATCTTCAAAACCTCGGGATCGTTGAGCTTGGCCCAAACCGCGACGCGGGACGCTGCGAGCAGGACTTCACCGTTCATCGTCATGGCCATGCGTTTGCCTCCTCGACCGCATGCCGCCCCCGCTCGACGGCGTTCGCCCATCAGGTAGGAAACGGCGGATAAAAAAGAAAGAGGATCGTGGCCGAAGACGCGGTGCATAACTATCGCGACACGATTTCCATGGTGGAACGGATCGCTCCAAACTAGAACGCTTGAGTGTGCGGGAGGAAATTCAATGCCCATGATCGATGCCGACGGCTGCCTGCTCAATGTCTCCGTCGAGGGACGCGACGGCGGCCCGACCCTGATGCTGTCGAACGCGCTCGGTTGCACGCTGCAGATGTGGGAGCCACAAATGGCGGCGCTATCGAAACTGTTCCGCATCGTGCGTTATGACCGGCGCGGCCACGGCAAGTCCGGCATGCCACCCGGCCCCTATTCGATGGAGCGGCTCGGCCGCGACGTGCTGGCGATTCTGGATGATCTCAATATCGCGAAGACACACTGGTGCGGATTGTCCATGGGCGGCATGGTCGGCCAATGGCTCGGAGCGAACGCGCCGGAACGCTTCGATCGCATCATTCTCGCCAACACCGGTTGCTACTATCCCGACCCGACCAACTGGTACACCCGCATCAAGGCCGTGAAGGATGGCGGCCTCGCTGCGATCGTCGACACCGTGATCAACGGCTGGCTGACCGCCGATTTTCGCGAACGCGAGCCGCAGATCACGGCGAGGCTGAAGGCCATGCTGAGCGCGTCTCCACCGGAGGGCTACATCGCCTGCTGCGAGGCGCTGAGCACGCTGGATCAGCGGGCGCTGCTGCCGCGCATCAAGAGCCCCACGCTTGTGATCGCCGGGCGGCACGATACGGGGACGCCCGTCGCGGCAGGCGAATACATCCGCAGCCAGATTCCCGGCGCCAGCATGACCATCCTCGACGCCGCACACATCTCCAATGTCGAGCAATCGCACGCCTTCACCGAGGCCGTGGCCGGCTTCCTGATGCAACGGTAATCAATGAACGTCGGCGGCCCACCAAGCGGGACATGGAGCCTGCGCGATCGTTCAGGAACCGGGGCTGCTGAAGGGATAGATTTCCGGCTGCGGCGGCCATTGTCGCACCGGCGCATCGCGCTGGAACGGCGGCTCGACCGCCATCAGGATCGCACCACCGAGCAGCAGCAGCAGTTCGGTCGCGTGCAGGCGCATCGCGGCCATCTCACCGACCCGTGAAGCCATCACCATGCTGCCGAAGGTGATGAGGCTGCCGATTCCGAGCGCCAACGCCAACGCCTCGTCGCAGCCGCCGGATTTCCGGATCGAGGCGCGAGTCGTCATCAACAGGAATACCGCGAAAAACGCGACGACAGTCATCTTGCCGAGCGCGAGCAGCCAAGCAAAGCGGACCGTGTTCATCGCTGCAAAATTGAGGTGGTCGCTCAGGAAGAGTGCCACCGCAACATTGGGAAGATCATAAAGGCCGTGTACCGGCGACACCACGATCTTGAACGCCACGACGGTCCATACCGGAACGAAATAGAGCGCCAACAATGCGCCATTGACCGTGCTGATCCGCCAGGAATTCGTCGCCATATCGCCATCCGCTGTTTGCGTGGCCGCCGTTGTCCGGAGCCCGGCGCGGCCTTGATGGCGAGGTAACCCCTGTAAACTCGGGCGGACAATTGAAACCCTTTATTTACCTTAATGGGCCCATCGCCCTGTGGACAACGTGGCGGCCGCGAGCAGGAAAACACAATCCGGCCTTTGCGGCGGGATTTCTGGAAGCCTAGGGAACTCCTGTTGCCGGCTCCAGTCCTGCAGCTGCCGACCTGGCTTCTGGCCACCTTGCCACGACCTCTCCGTGCTGCCGGAACCGGAAAGGCGCGCGAGCGAAATGTATAGCCGCTGGATGCCCGGACGCAGTTGCCGCGGTTGCCGCACCCGGTCGCCACTGTTAGACATTGATTCAAGACGCGCCGGTCCGGCTGCCGGAGCCCATCACCGCGTCCGATATCGCCGCGTTGGGGACGCAGATTACGGCAGCGCATGGATTATTTTGCCCAGCAACTGATCAACGGCCTCGTGCTCGGCTCGATCTATGGCCTGATCGCGATCGGCTACACGATGGTCTATGGCATCGTCGGCATGATCAATTTCGCTCACGGCGACATCTTCATGATCGGCGGCTTCATCGCGCTCATCACCTTCCTGATCCTGGTATCGATCGGCCTCACCGCCGTGCCGCTGATCCTGCTTGTCGTGCTGCTGGTCTCCATGGCAGTCACTGCCGTTTACGGCTGGGCCGTCGAGCGCATCGCCTACCGGCCGCTGCGACATTCGTTCCGCCTCGCGCCGATGCTGTCTGCGATCGGCATGTCGTTCGTGCTGTCGAATTTTTCGCAAGTGACACAGGGCGCGCAGGTCAAGCCGATACCGCCGCTCATTACCGGCGGTCACAGCCTGTACGAACAGGGTGATTTCACCGTGCGGCTGTCCAACGTGCAGATCGCCGTGGTGCTCACGACGGTGGTGCTGCTTGCGATCTTCACCTGGGTAGTATCGCGCACCCGCCTCGGCCGCGACATGCGCGCCTGCGAGCAGGATCAAACGATGGCGGCGTTGCTCGGCGTCGACGTCGATCGCACTATCTCCATGACCTTCGTGATCGGAGCTGCGCTCGCCGCCGTCGCAGGCATCATGTACCTGCTCTATTACGGCCTCGTCGATTTCTTCATGGGCTTCGTCGCGGGCATCAAGGCATTCACGGCGGCGGTGCTCGGCGGCATCGGCTCGCTGCCCGGCGCGATGCTCGGCGGCCTTGCGATCGGGCTGATCGAGACCCTCTGGTCGGCCTATTTTTCGGTCGAGTACAAGGACGTCGCGGCCTTCTCGATCCTCATTGTTGTGCTGATCTTCATGCCTACCGGCCTGCTTGGCCGGCCCGAAGTCGAAAAAGTCTGACGGATCCGACGTGGCAGCGCCAGCTTCGAGACAACAAACCGCGACGCGCGATGCTGCCATCGTCTTCATCCTGAAGAAATCCGTCATCAGCGCTTGCGTGGCGCTGATCCTGTTTTCGCTGATGGTCGGCATCCGCACCCATCCGAACGAAAGCGGGCAACTGACCTACACGACGCGCTTCGGCGAACTCGCCGCGATGGTCGCCATCGTGTTTGGCGGCAGCATCGTCCTCGAACTGCTTCGGCGCTGGTGGGGGCCCGTAGACGCCGTGCGGATCATTCCGCCGCCGGTCCAGACCGGCTTCCGCATCGCGCGCCGGCTGCTCGGGCCGGCGCTGCTGATCTTCGCGCTACTGGTGCCGGTGATCTTCTACAATCAGCGCTACCTGCTCGATCTCGGCATTCTGGTGCTGACCTATGTCATGCTCGGCTGGGGCCTCAACATCGTCGTCGGCCTCGCCGGCCTGCTCGACCTCGGCTACGTCGCATTCTATGCGGTCGGCGCTTATTCCTATGCACTGCTGGCGCAAAGCGGCCTGCCGTTTCCATATTTTATGGAGACCTATCCTTATATCGCGATGGATTTCGTGCAACTCGGACCATGGGCGTTCTGGGTGCTGTTGCCAATCTCCGGACTGCTCGCCGCGTTCTGGGGCGTGCTGCTCGGCTTCCCGGTGCTCCGGCTGCGCGGCGACTATCTCGCTATTGTTACGCTGGCGTTCGGAGAGATCATTCGCCTCGTCATCATCAACTGGCAGGATCTCACCGGCGGGCCGAACGGCGTCAGCGGCATTCCGCGACCGACGTTCTTCGGCATTCCGCTGTCTCCCGGTGAGGATGGGCTTGCCGCAAAACTAGGCATCGATTTCTCCCCGACCCACCGCATCGTGTTCCTATTCTATATTATTCTTGTGCTGGCGCTGCTCACCAACTGGGTCACCATCCGCCTGCGGCGACTGCCGATCGGCCGAGCCTGGGAAGCGATGCGCGAAGATGAAGTCGCCTGCCGAGCGCTCGGTATCAATATCACCACGACAAAACTTTCAGCCTTCGCCACCGGCGCCATGTTCGGCGGATTCGCCGGCGCTTTCTTCGCGACCCGCCAGGGCTTCATCAGTCCCGAATCCTTCACCTTTCAGGAATCGGCACTGGTTCTCGCCATCGTCGTGCTCGGCGGCATGGGCTCGCAGCTTGGTGTGGCACTCGCCGCGATTGCAATGATTGGCGGATTTGAGTTGTTCCGCGGCCTCGATCAATTCCGCATGCTGGTGTTCGGCGGCGTCATGGTGCTGTTGATGATCTGGCGGCCGCGCGGCCTGATCGGCCACCGATCGCCGACGGTTTTTCTCGAGCATAACCGGGCGATCTCATCCGACCTCGTCAAGGAAGGTCACGGATGACCGACGGCGACGACATCCTTACCGTCGAGCACTTGTCGATGCGCTTCGGCGGAATCGTCGCGGTCAAGGATCTGTCCTTCGCCGCGCGGCGAAGCAAGATCACCGCGCTGATCGGGCCGAATGGCGCAGGCAAGACCACCGTCTTCAATTGCATCACCGGTTTCTACAAACCGAGTGGCGGTTCGATGCGACTGACGCACGCCGGCGGCCGCGTTCTGCGCCTCGAGCGGCTGAATGACTTTCGGATTTCCAAGCTGGCGAAAGTCGCCCGCACATTTCAGAACATCCGCCTGTTTCCGGGGATGACGGCGCTAGAGAACCTGATGGTCGCCCAGCACAACACGCTGATGCGCGCATCAGGCTTCACGCTGCTCGGATTGCTCGGACTTCCGTCGTGGCGCGCGGCGGAGCGGGAGGCTATCGATCTGGCTCGATCCTGGCTCGATCGCATCGGCCTGCTCCAACGCGCCGATGACGCTGCCGGCAACCTGCCCTACGGCGACCAGCGCCGCCTCGAAATCGCGCGCGCCATGTGCACCGAGCCGGCGCTGCTTTGCCTCGACGAGCCCGCCGCCGGCCTGAACGCGCGGGAAAGCGCCGCGCTGAACGAACTTTTGCTGTCGATCCGCGACGATCATGGCACCTCGATTCTGCTGATCGAGCATGACATGTCGGTTGTAATGGAGATTTCGGACCACATCGTGGTCCTGGACTACGGCGTCAAGATTGCGGACGGTGGGCCGCGCGCCATCCGCGACGATCCCAAGGTGATCGCGGCTTATCTCGGCACCGGCGATGACGAGGAGATCACGGCCGGAGTCGCCACATGACCGCGCTGCAAGACGAAATTCCAACCGCCCGCTCTTCGCAGGATACACCCCTGCTCGCGACCCGCGGGTTGCGCGCGGCCTACGGAAAGATCGAAGCGCTGAAAGGCGTTGATCTTGTCATCAGGCCCCGCGAGATCGTGACGCTGATCGGCGCCAACGGCGCCGGCAAATCGACGCTGATGATGACGATTTTCGGCCGTCCACGCGCCAAGGCCGGCAGTATCGAATTCGACGGTCGCGACATCACCGACATGGCGACCCACGAGATCGCGCGCATGCGCATCGCACAGTCGCCCGAAGGACGGCGAATTTTCCCACGCATGAGCGTCGCCGAAAATCTGCAGATGGGCGCCGACGCAACCGAGTCGGGCGAACGCGACCGCGCGGCGAGCCTCGAGCGCGTGCTGACTTTGTTTCCGCGTCTGAAGGAGCGTCTGACCCAGCGCGGCGGCACGCTGTCCGGCGGCGAGCAGCAGATGCTGGCCATCGGCCGCGCGCTGATGAGCCGCCCGCGATTGCTGATGCTGGATGAGCCATCCCTCGGACTCGCGCCCCTGATCGCCCGCCACATCTTCGATGCGATTCGCACGCTCAATCGCGAGGACGGCCTGACTGTGCTGGTGGTCGAGCAGAATGCCAACCACGCGCTGCGGCTTGCGCACCGCGGCTACGTGATGGTCAATGGCCTGATCACGCTCAGCGGAACCGGCTCCGAACTGCTGGCAAGGCCTGAAATCCGCGCGGCCTATCTGGAAGGCGGCCGGAAAACCTAGCGTTCTTCGAATCGTACATGATCACTGCTTTCGCGGGGACAACGCGGCGAAACTCCGCTCGATTACGGCGGCGGAATGACGCGCAACCTCAAATTGCCGATGACTTAGCCGCCGATTCAGCCGACAATGCGTCAGCTCATTATCTGGCGCCGGCCGAACCTTCCTTCAAAGATCATCGCGAGGACCACGTATGACACCATTGAAGCTCATCGGCCTGGCCCTGGGGGCGTCGCTCGCTCTGTCGTCGGTCGCGTTCGCGCAGGACATCACCATCGCAGTGGCGGGCCCGATGACGGGCGGCGAGTCCGCGTTCGGCCGGCAACTCAAGAACGGCGCCGATCAGGCGATAGCCGATCTGAACGAAGCTGGCGGCGTACTCGGCAAGAAGCTCGCGCTGTTCGTTGGCGACGACGCCTGCGATCCGAAGCAGGCCCGCTCGGTCGCGGAGAAGATCGCCAGCCGGGGCATTCCATTCGTGGCGGGACATTACTGCTCGTCATCGTCGATTCCGGCCTCGGAGGCCTATGCCGACGGCAACGTGTTGCAGATCACGCCCGCTTCGACCAATCCGCTGTTCACCGAGCGCAAGCTCTGGAACGTCGCCCGGGTCTGCGGCCGCGACGATCAGCAGGGTCTGGTCTCCGCCGATTACATCCTCAAGAATTACAAAGGCAAGAACGTCGCCATTCTCAACGACAAGACGACCTACGGCAAAGGCCTCGCTGACGAAACCAAAAAGGCGCTTAACAAGGCCGGCTTCCAGGAGAAAATGTTCGAGTCGTACAATAAGGGCGACAAGGATTTCACCGCGATCGTCTCGCGCATGAAGCGCGACAATATCGATCTGGTCTTCGTCGGCGGCTATCATCAGGAAGCCGGGTTGATGGTGCGCCAGATGCGCGATCAGGGCATGAAGACCGTTCTGATGGCGGGTGACGCGCTGGCCGACAAGGAATTTGCGTCGATCACCGGCCCGGCCGCAGCGGGCACGCTGTTCACCTTCGGCCCTGATCCGCGCAAGAAGCCGGCGGCCAAAATGATCGTCGATCGATTCAAGGCCAAGGGCGTCGATCCCGAGGGCTACACTCTCTACACCTATGCGGCGATGCAGGTGTGGGCACAGGCCGCCGCCAAGGCCGGCACGACCGATCCCGTGAAAGTCATGAAGGCCATGAAGGCGGGCGCGTGGGATACCGTGCTCGGCAAGCTGGAATTCGATGCCAAGGGCGACATCAAGGCAATCGACTATGTCATCTACAAATGGGACGACAAAGGCAACTATGCCGAACTCGACCCCGGCAAGGGGACGTAATACCAAATCTCGGGGAGCGTGACTCTGTGGGGCTTTTCAAATCAGCGGCGGGCTGATTCAACGTGGCGAACGAGGGAGGTTCACCATGTCGCCTCTACCACTCCGGGCTGATTTCAACGCACAGACGACACGGTCCGCTGCCAGGCGGTCGAAAGATGGGCCGCAGGCGCGGCGACTTCTGGCTCTGGCCGCGATCTACGACGGTGCGACGCGGACGGAAGCAGCCAGGATCGGCGGAGTGGGTGTGCAAATTGTTCGCGACTGGGTGATGAAGTTCAATGCACTCGGCCCGGACGGCCTTTTCGATCGCAAGGCGCCCGGGCAACCGTCCCGGCTCAAGGACGAGCATCGTCAGGTGTTGGCCGCCGTGATCGAAAGCGGGCCGATCCCTGCTATTCACGGCGTTGTCCGTTGGCGCATCGTCGATCTCTGCCAGTGGCTGTATGAGGAGTTCAGGGTCACAGTCTCCAAGCAGACTCTGAGCCGGGAGCTGCGAGGCATGGGCTATCGCAAGCTCAGCGCCCGTCCGCGCCATCATGCGCAAGCCGAGGGCGCGATCGAGAATTTTAAAAAACCTTCCCAGCCCGAGTGGCGGAAATTGCGAAGGACAAGAGCGTCGATCCAGCCGATATAGAAATATGGTTTGGCGACGAGGCGCGCATCGGCCAGAAGAACAAGATCACGCGACGTTGGGCGCGGCGCGGAACGCGGCCTTCGGCGCCGCGCGACCAGCGAACCGCCTCCACTTACATCTTCGGCGCGATCTGCCCGAAGGACGGCAAGGGCGCAGCCCTCGTCCTGCCCGCATGCAACACCGAGGCGATGAACCTGCATCTGGCCGAAATCGCGACCGAGGTCACGCCAGGCAAGCATGCCATCTTGCTGCTCGACCAGGCCGGCTGGCATCTGTCGAGCCGGTTGATCGTTCCACCCAACATCACGATCCTGCCGCTGCCAGCGAAATGCCCGGAACTTAATCCGCAGGAAAATGTCTGGCAGTTCATGCGCGACAATTGGTTGTCGAACCGCGTGTTCAAGTCCTACGAAGATATCGTCGATCACTGCTGCTACGCCTGGAACAGGCTAATCGATCAGCCTTGGCGCATTATGTTCATCGGAATGCGTGATTGGGCGTACCGGTTTTGATCAGCGAGTCTTGGTATAAGACAGCATACCGATTTGCCGTGACATTCAACGCCCCGGTTCGCCGGGGCGTTTTTCATGCCGGACACGACAAGGCAAGCCTGAACCGGCTACCCGAAATTCTGCAACGCCGGAAAAGTCTCCAGCAACCAGATGCTGACGTTGGAGATCGTGCCGGTGAGAAACGCGATGCCGGTTAGCACCATCAACACACCGATCCCGCGCTCTATCGTATGGAGGTGGCGTTTCATGCGATTGAACAGCGAGGCAAACTGTTCGATCATGAACGCCGCCAGCAGGAACGGAATGCCGAGCCCCGCCGAATACACCGCGAGCAACCCGGCCCCCTTCACGACAGTAGCCTCCGCCGCCGCGACCGACAGGATCGCCGCAAGGATAGGCCCGATGCACGGCGTCCAGCCGAACGCAAAGGCGAGTCCCATTACGTAGGCGCCCCACAGGCCGACCGGCTTCGGCGCGGTGAGCCGTCCTTCGCGCATCAGAAAGCCGATCCGCGTCAGGCCCAGAAAGTGCAGGCCCATCACGATGATAACGATGCCGGCGACGATCGACAGTTGCGCCGACCAGGCCCGGATGAGGCCGCCGACGAAGCTCGCGCTGGCGCCAAGCGCGACGAACACCGTGGAAAAGCCGAGCACGAACGTCAAGGCGGCGAGCATCACGGCCCGCTTCGAGGCCCTGGTCGTCTCGTCGTTGGATACGTGTTCGATGGTCGCGCCGGTCAGATAGATCAGATAGGGCGGCACCAGCGGCAGGACGCAGGGCGACAGGAAGCTGACAAGGCCCGCGACCAGCGCGGCAGGAACGGAAACGTCGTGAATCATAAGGCTACTTGCCCTGCGAAGGCGCCATGACGCAAGAGCTTCGCTCCCTCCCCCGACATTTGTGATCGAACCGTGATTGGTTGACGCTGGCGCGCTCATGCCGTCATCTGGCGATCGGCCGGTCGCCGGCACCTGGTGTGGTGGTTCAGAAGTTCGCTACCGAGGGCGCCGCGCAGTGAGGCGAACTTTGGATTCGGGATACTAGCCTACGAGGCCGAACCATGAAGAACCTGCTCACCGACATTCCGGGCCTCCGTGTCGGCCACGCCGGTGATTCAGCGCTCGCCTCCGGCGTCACGGCGGTAATTTTCGACTCCCCGGCGGTCGCAGCAATGGACGTGCGTGGCGGCGGGCCGGGCACGCGCGACAGCGCCCTGCTCGACCCGATCAACACGGTGGAGCGGATCGACGCGCTGGCGCTGTCAGGCGGCTCTGCTTTCGGAATCGAGGCCGGCGGCGGCATTCAGGCCTGGCTGGCGGAACAGGGGCGCGGCTTCGCGATCCGAGATGCCGTTGTCCCCATCGTGCCCGGCGCCGTCGTGTTCGATCTCCTGAACGGCGGCGACAAGCGGTGGGGCCGGTTCGCGCCCTATCGCGATCTCGGCTACGCCGCGGCAGCGGCAGCCGGAGACAATTTTGCACTCGGCAACGCCGGTGCCGGGCTCGGCGCCACCACCGCCAATTTGAAGGGCGGTCTAGGCTCGGCTTCGGCCGCGACGCCAGATGGTGTGCGGGTGTCGGCGCTTGCGGTGGTCAATGCGGTCGGCAGCGTCACCGTCGGCGATGGCCCCTGGTTCTGGGCCGCGCCATTTGAATCCGGGGGCGAATATGGCGGACGCGGACTGCCACCGTCGTTCACGCCGGACATGCTGACGATGCGATTGAAGGGCGCCCCGGCGACAACCGCCGGCGAAAACACCACGCTCGCCGTCGTCGTCACCGATGCCATACTCACCAAACCGCAAGCCAGACGGCTCGCGATCATCGCGCAAACCGGCTTCGCGCGGGCGATCTATCCGGTGCACGCTCCGCTAGACGGCGATGTCGTATTCGCTGCTGCCACCGGCGCTAGGCCGATCGATCCGCTCGTTGGACTGACCGAACTCGGCATGATCGCAGCCAACACAGTGGCTCGCGCGATCGCACGCGGTGTCTATGAGGCTACCGCGCTGCCATTCCGGGATGCACTGCCAGCCTGGAAGGATCGGTTCGCACGCTAAGGATTTTCCACGCTCGGAGGGCGGCGCCCGGTCGCGGTTTTGCGGCGGCCCGCCGGATTTTTACTTATATACAAGGTACCTATTTCAGTATAAATACGGATATATACTTGATATTCCCATGTTATTTAAGGTTAGTTTGCAGTATAACTTGAGACAATGATTTGACCCGGCTGATGGTTTCCCGGTGCGCGCTGTCGCGCACGTCAACAGTGGAGAAACGTCATGAAGAAGATTCTCGTTCTCGCCGTGGTTGCCAGCGCGTTCATCGGCGCGCCGGCTTTTGCCAAGGGCCATGGCATCGGCATCGGAGCGAACGTGCTGACCGGCCGCGGCGGCGTAATCGGGCTGCTCGATGGGCATGGTGCGCTGGTCGTCAACACCGCGGTCACCACCGGCAAAAACGGTGTGCTCGGCGCGGTGCTCGGCCGCAGCAATGTGCTGGGCGGGCTGCTCGGCGGCGGCTGCGGCTGCCACTGAAACGTCGGTGGAAGGCGGGCGGGGGCAACCTCGTCCGCACCCGTAGTTGGTTCACACGCCGAAGCCCTTTTCCAACTGCGGCGGTCTCGCGGAAAAACGCTTTGCGACCGACGACATGACCACAAGCCCACTCACATCGTCGCCGGAGATCAGTGAGCCCTTTGCATAGGCTATATCGAGGCCGAGCGTCAGGTCGTCGCCAATGTCGCGGCTCGCACCGACACCGCAGGTCAGCGTCCGCGCACGGAACGGCGAGTCCAGATAATCGGATGCCGCATAGCCGACCGAAGCCGCCAGCGTCACTTTTGGCTCGGCGCTCCAGGAGACCTTCGCGGAATATGCAGTGTCGATGGTGATCGGCGAGATTGGAAACGTGGTTTCGCCCGCGCGGCGCCACGCGGTCAGATCGATTCGAAAAGGCGCTGCGCTCCAGGTTAAACTTGCATCGAACAGCGTTCGATCGACGTTCGTGAAATCTGGATCGTGCCACGTCCCGTATAATCGCGATACGGAGACAAATGCGGTCACGGCGTCGCCGCCATATTTTGCAAACAGAAAGGGCTGCACCCTCTCGTTGTCGCGGCGATAGCCGAACACGTCGAATTCCTGCAGATAGTGCCGCACCGACAGGTTCACGGACACGCCGAGCTCGGACTTGCCGTGGACGAGACTGACGCCAGGGATCAGCGTGCCCCGCAAGTACTGCTGCGGATCGGGAAGAAAGTCCTGAAAAATCGCGTTGGTCTGGTTCAGGCTCGACCGGCCTCCCTCCGCGGTTCCGAACAGCTTGATCGAGCCGTATCGGGCTTCGGCCCTGACCGACTGGATCAGGTCGGTCGAGCGCAGATTGTAGGTGCTGGTGTCGGCAATGGTCGATGTGGAGTCCAGCTTGAGATCGTCGTCACCGATCGAACCGCGCAAGATCACCTTGCCACCGAGAGCGGGCGTCAACAGCGGCTGCGCGTAGTGCGTCGTATTGGCTTCCGCCGCGACACCCAGAGTGTAGCCGTCTGCTTTCATTCCCGCCGCCAACGCGGTGTCGGTGGCGATGAACGCACTGCCGCCGCCCTGCCCGGACGAAAACTGCGGATTGGAATCGAAGCCGCCGCGCAGGCGGAACGACGCGGTGAAGTCGTCTTCGGCGGATGCGTGGGAGCTAAAAAGACCGACGCAACCGGCGAGCAGGAATACTTGTGGTAGATACATACGCGCCCTCGCAATACTTTGCATAGGAAGCGATTACTTGTGTTGTATGGTTATCGGATCATGAAAATCGGCGTCCGCCGAGCAATGATACGGATCCGGCGAACCCAAGATTACCGCCGGCAATCACGACCGCTACGGATATGTCAGATAATGTCATTCCGGGGCGTACCGTCGGTCGGTAATTGCCGACCTGAGGTGCGAGCCTCAGATGTGCAACTACACGATTCAGGAATGACGGCTCGGCCGTCAGCTAGACGCTCACCGAGAGCGATTGAGTAGCTGACGCGGAGATCGCCTGGGCTTCGCGCTGGATCGCCTGCTGCATGAGATTGTAGGACGATGATGCTGCGCCTGACGTCGACGAGGACGGCGGCGAAGTCAGCGTCACCTGGGTTCCGTCCGCAAGCGCGGTCGTGGTGGTTACCGATCCGTCGCTGTTGGTGATCGAGGTCGACGAGTCGAGCGCCGACAGCAGTGAATCGGAACTCGCCTCTCCGCCGGCACCGCTCGATCCGTCCGCGCTGCTGGAGCCATCTGAACTCCCGACATGATGGTGGTGGCCATGACCGTGTCCATGATTGCCTGCGCCTTTCAGGGCCGACGTCATCTCGTCGAGGCTTACCGAACCGTCGCCACTCGTATCCAGCTTGCCGAACACGTCGTCGGCCTGCGCCAGATTGGTGCCGCCGGCGCCAAGCGCGCTCTCGAATTCGGATTTGCTGATCTGGCCGTCGCCGTTGCCATCGATCTGCGAGAACAAATCCTGCAGCGCACTGGAGGGGCTGGTAGTCGGCGCGCCCGACGACTGTCCCTGCGCCGCCAGCAGCGCGCTCATGGTGGCCGGCGAAATGCAGGTTCCGGACCCTGAGCCCGACGAGGTCCCGGCCACCGTTGGGCTTGCGGCCCCGCTGGTCGGTTCGAATGACGCCGTTGCGGACTGGCTGACCCCGGTCTTGACCTGCGAAGCGGTCGATGACGTCAGCGATTGAAATGCATCGATCGCCGACGACACGGCACCCAGGGCAAACAGCATGGCCATACTCCGATACGTGCCGCGCGCGGCGTAAATCCGGTTCGGAAATCATTCGAGCAAACGCCGTGCCACCATGGGACTACCGATAGAATATGGAGTTTCAGCGCAACGCCCCGGAGAAAGCGGGGCAGAACGTGCCGCCCGCGGCAGAACTTGCCGTGCCTGCGTCCCGAAGCCCATCCCCAGATCAGGCGAATGCCGCGCATTGCCCCCGGCCGCAGCCCATGTTAGGCGAGGCTCTCTCAAGCCCCGCAGGAATTTCCGGAAACGTTCATGTCTCAGACTTTTGTGCCGCGTCCTCTCGTCATCGCACCGTCGATCCTGGCCTCGGACTTCTCGAAGCTGGGCGAGGAGGTTCGCGCCGTCGATCAGGCGGGCGCCGACTGGATCCACCTCGACGTGATGGACGGCCATTTCGTGCCGAACATCTCCTATGGCCCCGATGTCATCAAGGCGATGCGGCCGCACACGAAGAAGATCTTCGATGCCCATCTGATGATCTCGCCCTGCGACCCATATCTCGAGGCCTTCGCCAAGGCCGGTTGCGACCACATCACGGTTCATGTCGAAGCGGGAGCGCATCTGCATCGCTCGCTGCAGGCCATTCGCAATCTCGGCAAGAAAGCCGGCGTTACGCTCAATCCCGCGACACCGCTCTCCACTATCGAATACGTGCTCGATATGGTCGATCTCGTGCTGGTGATGTCGGTCAATCCCGGATTCGGCGGCCAGAAGTTCATCTCCTCGGCGGTGGGCAAGGTCCGGGATCTGCGTGCGATGATCGCCGGGCGGCCGATCGACATTGAGGTGGACGGCGGCGTTGCACCCGACGTCGCGGGCGCGCTCGGCGCCGCCGGCGCCAATGCTTTCGTGGCGGGCTCGGCGGTGTTCAAGGGCGGCACGATGGAGTCCTACAAAGCGAACATGGACGCGATCCGCAGCGCTGCCGCCGCGGCGCGAGGCGAGATGGTCTGAAGAATGCGAGATCAGAATTCGCTTCGTTGAAAAGGAACGCGGCGAGTGTTGCACCGCAAGTACGAAAAGGCGGGACCCAATCGCGCCGTCAATTGACACGGCTTTGACACACTTCTAAATGATCGGCGACGGTTCTCCCTCGGGAGATCAAAAGGGAACGTGGTGCGGAATCATCCCAACGCCACGGCTGCCCCCGCAACTGTAAGCGGCGAATCTGCGTCACAGGCCACTGGGAAATCTCGGCCCCGGGAAGGCGACGCAAGGTAACGACCCGCGAGCCAGGAGACCTGCCGTCAGCCGTGGTCACACGCGAAGATGTCAGTCGGGGACTACAGACATCCGCTTCACCGGTGCCCTTGGGCTCCTGTGAAACCTCGTTCGCTGTGACGTGCCACCGACGTCATGCCGAGGTTTCCTCATGTCTGCCGCCTTCGTGTCCGGGCTTTATCGCAGAAGCCTTCTTGCCTCCACCGTCCTCGCGTCCATGGGATCGATCGGCCTGAATACGCCGTCCCTCGCCCAGCAATCCGCGTCTCCCGACCTGCTACCGCCAATCCAGATCGCGCCCCCGCCTGAAAGAACGACAGAATCGCCGCCGCCGTCTCACCGCGCGGTTTCGCGATCGCGCCGTGCGACCCACTCCGCTGCTCGACAAACCCCCGTCACCCAGGTTCCGGGCACGGCAGCTTTGGCGGTGGTCAGCCCGACGGGAGTCGTGACGCCCGCTGGCCAGTTGGCAAGCTCCGTTACCGTCATCACCGAGAAGGATATTCAGACCCAGCAATACCGCACCGTTCCGGATATCCTGAACACGGTCCCCGGTTTGAATGTCATCCAAGCCGGTGGACCAGGCGCTCAGACGTCGGTTTTCATGCGCGGCACGAACGCCAACCACACCAAAGTACTCGTCGACGGGATCGACATCGGCGATCCCGGCAACGCGAATGGCGCATTCGACTACGCGCATCTTCTTGCGGCGGACATCCAGCAGATGGAAATTCTGCGGGGACCGCAGAGCGGACTTTACGGATCCGACGCGATTGGCGGCGTCATCTCCATCATCACGAAGAAGGGAGAAGGTCCGCCACGCGCCACGGCCTCTATCGAGGCTGGCTCGTTCAGCACCTTCAACCAGACGCTCGGATTGAGCGGCTCCGAAAAGAACTTCAATTACGCGGCCAATGTCGCTCATCTCCATGCCGGAGACATTCCCGTTACCCCGCAGGAACTCCTCCCGCCGGGGCGAAAAGCGATCGGGAATAATTATGACAATATGACCTATTCGACCAAGCTCGGCGTCGATCTCAATGACAATCTGTCCGTCAATTCGGTGGTTCGCTATACAGACGCGACGCTGCTGTTTACCGGGGATAGCGGTTTTCCAAGCTTCCCCAATGCCGCGCAGAGCACGCACGGCGTCCAGCAGCTATTCAACCGCGAAGAGGCTGTATGGTCGCTGTTCGACGGACGCATCAAGAACTACTTCGGCGTTAATTACACCAACACCAGAGCCTACGACATAGGCCCGGGGGATCCGGTTGCGACGACCACCACGGGCGAACGCCTCAAGTTCGATTGGCACGCTGTGGCCGAGATCGTGCGCGATAACAAACTTATCGTCGGCGCCGAGCAACAGACCGATCGCATAGACACCGTCGATCTGGCGGCTCAGAACGGCAACAAGGCCGGATTCATCGAGCTGCAATCAGCTTTCGCGGAACGCTTTTTCCTGGTTGCGAATATCCGCGACGATTCCAACGACCGGTTCGGCGAGCATGCGACCTACCGGATTGCGCCAGCGGTTATTCTTCCCGTGACGGAGACAAAACTGAAGGCGAGTTACGGCACCGGATTCAAGGCGCCGTCGTTAAGCCAGTTGTACCAAGACTACCCGGCTTTCGGCTTCTTCGCCAACCCCAACCTGAAACCCGAAGAGAGCACCGGCTACGACGCCGGTTTCGAGCAGCCTCTGTTCAACGATCGCGTGCGGTTCGGCTCGACCTACTTCCATAACGACCTCACCAATCTGATCGACTACAACGATACGTTTACGTCATTGGTGAACGTCGACCGTGCGACAACGGAAGGCACCGAAACGTTTGTCTCGGCAAAGATCACGGAGCGTTTCGGCCTCCGTGCGGATTACACCTTCACCCGTGCCGTCGATGCCGGCACCGGCCTGCAACTGCTTCGCCGGCCCAAGGAAAAATGGAGCGCTACCGCCACATGGCTCCCCGTCGATCAATTGACATTGTCGGCGACCGTGCTCCACGTCAGCAACTGGATTGACGTCACGCGCGATGGCTCAGCCTCCGGAATTGTCGCGCCCGGCTATACGCTGGTGAATTTGCGGGGCGACTACGCCATCAACGACCAGGTCAAGGTGTTCGCACGGGTCGATAACCTCTTTGACGTCCGCTACCAGAATCCGACTGGATTCCTTGCGCCGGGCCTCGGGGTTTTCGGCGGCATCCGGATGGCAAGTTACGGGGTGCAGTAACGCTCGACAAACAGCATGGTGTCGAAAGCTCTCCATTGTCATTCCGGACGCCGCGTAGCGGCGATCACAGATGCGCAATTGCGCATCGGGGAATGACGAAATTGCTTAGCTAATTGATCGGCCGTCCGGTCATCGCGGCGAGTTCACGCACAAGGCGATCCGACATTTGCCCGGTTGCGGGCATTCGTCGGGCCAGCTCGAATTTCCGGATCGCGGCCTGGGTGTCGGTCCCGACTGTTCCTGTCGGCTTCAACTGGCCATAGCCGTATTCGGTCAACGTCCGCTGGACTGCGGCGACACGGCGCGTCGCGTTGATAAGGTCGGCGACGGGATCGTTATGCGCGGACGCTGGGATTGGTGCCGGCGGACGCAGGCTTTGCGCGTGCGGCGGCACGGTTGGCCTGGCGACACTGGCGACAGAATCGTCGGGCTTTATCTCCACCGCCTTCGTCTCACTCGCGCGTGGTTCTGCCCGCTTGACTTCGGCCGTATCCGCCTCGACCGGACGGGGTCGCGGCAGCAGATTGGCCTGCGGCACGTTCAGCGGCATCGATCCAAACATCGGCGACGGATGATGGCCGGCCTGCATAAACATGGCGTTGGCGACGATCGCGCCGACGGCGGCAAAAGCGAGTAATCCCGCAAGCAGATCTTTCGGGCTGCGCAGCAGGATGCGCATGGCAAAACCGCGCTCCTCATCAACTTCGCTTTTCCCGGCAGTCGCGCTCCGACGGCGTGGCCGCACACCCTCTCCAACAGCTTTTCTAGGCACTCTTCTTCACCCGATGACCTTGATCCTGCTTCCCGGGGCGCGGTGCCGGTGTCAGCGTCGCGATATTGTCCGTTAACGGCTCGACGTCAGAGACGAATGTCAGCGGCAACATGACGGTCACCGTGGTCCCCTCCTCTACCTTGCTCTGCACATCAATCTCGCCCCGGTGCAACGCAACAAGACTCTTGACGATCGACAACCCGAGTCCAGTCCCTTCATGGCGCCGCTGATAGGTTTTTCCAGCCTGGAAGAAGGGATCGCCGACCCGCTTGAGGTCTTCCTGCGTGATGCCGACGCCGTTATCCATTACGCGCAGCACCATGCGCGATCCTTCGACACGCGCCGAGATCGTGACCCGGCCGCCGCGTTCCGTGAACTTGACGGCATTCGAAACCAGATTCAAAACGATCTGCCGGAACGCGCGCGGATCGCCGGTGATCTCTGGCAAATCCTCCGGAACGCGCGTGACGAGTTCGATACCGTTGTCGCGGGCCTTGAGCGCGAGCAGGTTGCTGCTGTTGAGCAACACCTCGCGCGGCGCGAACGGCTCGGGCAAGATCTCGAAGTTTCCGGATTCCATTTTCGACATGTCGAGAATGCTGTTGACCACCGACAACAGATGCTGGCCGGAATCGTTGATGAGCTGGGCATACTCCTTGCGTCGCGCCGCATCGAGCAGCAGAGCATCCTCCTGAACGATCATCTCCGAAAAGCCGATGATGGCATTGAGCGGCGTTCGCAGCTCATGACTCATGGTCGCGAGAAACCGGGTCTTGGCGGCATCGGCGCGTTCCGCCGCGGTACGCGCCAGATCCAGCGCGTGTTCCTGATGCTTCCGGTCGGTGAAGTCCCGCATCACAGCGACAACTTCGGGTTCGGCGGACGCACCGGCGGCAGAGGCCAGCTCAAGCGGCCGGCAACGCATTTCCACCCATATGAAGTCCGCCGAATGGCGCGGCTCTCCCTGCGGATCACGCGCGACATCGCGCCTGAGCCTGAATTCGACGCTTTGCGAGTCGTTGCCAAGCGCGGCCGCCGCGAGCGCGGTGAGATAAGCCGGGCGATCGGCCACGTGGACCCGATCGAACAGGCCATGGTCCTGCAGTTCCGACACCGGCACGCCAAGCAGGGCTTCTGCAGCTGGCGAAATGAACTGCACGGCGCCATTGCGCCTGTGGCGCGAAATCACGTCGCACATGTTCCGAGTCAGCAGGCGATAGCGGTCTTCCTCGACATTCAGCAGCGAGGTGCCGGTACGCGCAAGCGCTTCGGCGCCGAACGCCACTCCTGCGGCGTAAAGCGTTGCGGAAGCAATGCCGGAGGCCATGAAGATGTTGTAGGCCGCTGCGCCGACGTCGGGCGGCGGCAAAACATCAAGGTAGTTCATCGCGATCAACGCGAGCACGCATGATACCGCCAGTATCGCGGCAAACGCGATGACGCGGCGGGACGCTGACAGTGTCGCCTCCAGTGGGATAACGACAAGCCAGACGGCCGCGAACGATCCGATCCCGCCAGTCGCAATCGCGATCATCATGACGAGACCGGCGAGCGCGATCGACGACAGCACATGCGCACCTTCGTAGCGGCCGGTCCGCGACAGGAAATAGGACAGCAGAATCGGAACAACGAGCCAGGCGAAAGCCGCCACCTCCAGCGCCGTCGGCGCGCCGCGGATCGCGAGATAGAGCGGAAACGCCGCAAGCGCGACGAGACTTCCCAGGAGACGCGGCCCCATGAACGCGCGATGACGCGCCCGCATCAACGCATCGTATCGCGCCGACGGATGCAACAGTGCGTCGAGGCAGTCCTGTATGATGGTCAATGCGGTCACGTCGCTTGCGCTTCAGCTTACGTCGTATCAGACGTGCCGGAAACGCCTCCGTTTTCGTTGGCACAACGTGTCAGAGTGAACTTAAGCGAACGCTAAGGCAGTGCGGTCCGTGACGAAACAACGCGCACGGATGTCGTTTTCCCGCCCGACGGCGACTGCATTCGGCGCGAATGGTGAACGCAAGGTTTCCATCACCGGTGCGGATGATCTCGAGAAAATGACGGTGACGCCGGCGCCCGGACAGTCGCGGACACCATATCAATCGAAAATTTACGCCGAATCGAATTCCCCCGCCGCTCGCATGATTTTCTTCGGCTGAAGGGCGGCGGACATACCCGGGATTTAAGGACCGCCTGATATGGAAGGGACAGATTGCGGAATTTAACGCAACGTGGCGAAAAAAAGACGCATAGGGACGCGATATGTTTTTCCTGCTTCGCATGGCCTTCTGGCTCGGGCTCGTGCTCGTGCTGCTGCCAAGGGACAACGCGCCTGCGGCGGACAAAAGTCCTCAGATCGGTGCTTCAGAGGCCGTATCGGCCGCGACGGCAGCCGTGTCGGACATGAGTCAATTCTGCAAGCGTCAACCGGCGGCCTGCGAGGTCGGCGGCCAGGCCGCGGTCGCGATCGGACAGCGGGCGCAGGACGGCGCGAGGAAGCTGTACCGGATCATCACCGACAAGCGCGCTCCCGATCATACGGGATCGATCGGCCCCATCGCGTCCGCCGAAGCCGCAGCTTCCGACAATACGCAGCACGACACGCTGACGCCGGATGATTTGCAGGCGGAATGGCACCTCACGGTTCCAACCACCGTCCCGGCCAACTAGTTTGCGGAACAATTTCCGCGAGGATCGCCGCGTCTGTATCGATTTTACCCGCTCGGGGCCCTATATAGACGTCGGACACCACGCATACGGACATACGGGCCAGGATGACGATCGACGAGATCACGGAGAACTTTGAGCTCCTGGAAGAGTGGGACGACCGGTATCGGTACGTCATAGAACTCGGACGGACCCTTGAACCAATGAGCGAGGCCGAGCATTCCTCAGCCAACAAGGTGCAGGGCTGTACCAGTCAGGTCTGGCTATCGCTCACGGCCACCCGCGACGCCGACAACGAACCCGTGCTGACTTATGTCGGCGACAGCGACGCACATATCGTGCGCGGCCTTATCGCGATCCTGCTGACGCTTTATTCCGGCCGGAAGCCGCAGGCCATTCTCGATACTGACGCGATCGCCCTCTTTAATGAACTCGGCTTTCGTGAGCACCTCACGCCGCAGCGGTCCAATGGGCTGCGCGCCATGGTCGAGCGTATTCGCAGGGATGCGCGGGAGGCGCTGGCCGACGCGGCGTAAGCGACCTCACCTCGTTTCCACTTTGCAGGATCATAGCTCTATTTGATCGAGCATGATCCTATCCGAAAACCGGCTTCCACTTTTCGGAATCATGCTCTGTTTGATTGAGCATGATCTTATCCGAAAACCGGCTTCCACTTTTCGGAATCATGCTCTGACACCTACCCGCTCGTGAAAGTTGCATCGTTCGCGAGCCACGTCCGCACGTGCGCGCTCGCCAGGCCGTAGTGCCGGGCAAGCCTGTCGAGCGCGAGTTGCAGCACGACCTTTGCCGATCGCGGGGGCCAGCCGCGTTCGCGTTCGACGTCTTCGAGCCCGCGCAGAAAGCAGCAGACATCCATCAGCAGACCGGAAAACTCCGGCCCGCACGCCTGCAGCGCCAGCCGCACCCGCTGCCGGGACGCGATGATCAGATCGGTCATCTCACAGGGTCCTACTCCAGACCCCCGTCCTCCGGTCGGTGCCGACCAGTTCGAGGTCACCCGCGGCGTCAGATTTCCGCGCGTAAAATCCGCGCGCAACCTTTCGCCGGCAGCAAACTGGTCCCGGCTGATCATGGCGCGGCCGTCGCGACCCTTGCGGCGCGCCAGCCAGGCGAGAGGACTCTCGCTGTCGTTGGCCAACACGGTCGCCACGCCCGCATCGGTCATGATCTCGCGCTCGGCAAGCGTGAGATGCTGCGCGCGAAACCGATCGACGACTTCGGCCGGCCGGCTCTTCGGCCGACGTGTCGATTTGCCGGCGCCGCGATCAGACGCCGACATCGGGCGTTCCGTCGAGGCGTTCACCGCAAGCCACGCACATGATCTCGAGTACCGCGAGCCGGCGGTCCAGTTTCGCGTCATCGCGGCTGTCTTCAACCACGCGGCAGGCATGGGAGACCGTGGTACGATCGCGGCCGAAGACGCGGCCGATCGCCTCGAAACTCAGTGCAAAACCGACATGCGCCAGATACATCGCGACCTGCCTGGCGTATGCGGCGCACGGGGCGCCGCGGGTGGACGACATCACGGCCGCGGCATCGAGCCCGAATTCGGCGGCCGCCAGCCCGGCGATGCTGTGACAGATTCGCCTTGCCGAGATTGGCGAGCGCCGGGTGGTTGCGGGTGGTGTGGACGGACAGGTCAGAAGCATGAAAGAAGCCCCGTTATAGGAATATAATCATATATCCTAGAGGCTCTTTCTATCCCGGGGATAGCGTTTTATATAAATAATAAGGATTTGGTAGAATCGTCGGGAGTCGGATTTCGGATATTATTCCTAATACTGGATACCCGAAAGCCGTTGGCGTTATTTTCGCCGCCGGCGCTGCTGGCCGAGTCCCATGTTTTTGGCCAGTTGGGATCGCGTTACTGCGTAGTTCGGGGCCACCATGGGGTAGTCCGCCGGAAGCTTCCATTTGTCCCGATATTGCTCGGGGCTCATGTTGTACTGCGTCCGCAGATGGCGCTTGAGCGATTTGAAGCGCTTTCCGTCCTCCAGGCAGATCAAGTAGTCGGCCGTCATCGATTTCTTGACGGACACAGCCGGTTTGGCCGGTTCTGCCGGTATTTCGCCCCGGCCGGAAGACACGCGCGTCAAGGCGGCGTGCACCTGGCTGATAAGCATCGGGATTTCCGATGCCGGCGTCGTGTTATTGCTGAGATAGGCCGATACGATCTCCGCCGTGAGTTCGAGAAAACTCTTGCCTGCTGTATCGCTCATGATCTCAATCTTCCGGATCGTGAAGCAGCATCCATACGCTCGAGCCCGAGTTTGATTCAACGACGTTGAATTCAGCCTCTGGCCTTATCCCTTCTATTGAGCAGGATCTTATCCGAAAACCCGTTTCCAGTTTTTGGGATCATGCTCCAACGATCAGAATCTGCCTTTGACATGGCAAGTATGAGCGGATTGCCGTCGGCATGACAAGAACGACGCGCGCGTGGGCGGAATTTATTTCGGAGAAGACCGGTCGGGACCCTGATCGAGATGGGCGCGCAGTTGATCAATCGACGCAAATCGCATCATGCCCTCCGCCAGTTGCGCCTCGATCGTACCGTCGGAATAGAGCGAATAGGCCATTCCGTCGACAACACCGGACCTCAGCACGGTGACCGCGGGCGCGCTCTGGCCATGGAGGCCGGAAAACCGATCGGCTCGGGCCCCTGCAGACGAAGCCGCAGGCGCACGGTCCTGCTCCGGGCGCGATCGCTCAGACCGCGGCCAGCCATCTTCGAACGATGCCGACCGGGACACTCCGAGGTCAGGAGCATGTGTCCCAGGCGCAGACTGAGATAAGGCCGGACCGGATCGTTCTGCCATCGCACCCTCGCGCTCTCTCCTCATGGAGGACGCGAACAGCAAATTGCGGCGCGGTTTCGACGTATCAGAGAGTGCCGGGGGCTCCGCTGCTGCGATGTCCGGGAAGGCACCAACAGCGGCGCGTTCGCGGGTGGACATTTCCCCTTGCCAGGGTGGCGATGGGGCAGATGGCGTCGGATCGTTTCTTGCGTTCGACGCGGCTTGATCAGCATCCCAAAGCGGCGGGCGGCTGTCCTCAATGCCCCTGCCCGGCAGAATCGGCACGCGAAGATCGCCGCCGCGATCAGCCGCCATAACTCCGGAACGCAGCCGGTCTGCCACGACCCGCAATTCGCGGACAACAAGCGCCAGGCTGATCATGATCAGGCCGGTGCAGGAAACGACCGCGCCGGACAAGATCAGGGTATTGCCGAAGGAAAACTCCTTGACGGGCATTCCGAAGGCGGCCGTCACCAGACCGGCCAAGAACACACCGATCCCCACGACCAAAAGCACAATCATTCGAAAACTCCGCCCCCGAGCGAGTACTACCGGCAAGACAATAACGCTAAAGTCAACAGCGAACAGCCAGAATGGTTCAATTCCTGGAGCGCGACCAGTGCGTCCAATCGTGCTCTAAAATATTGGGAATGCGCATGACCTTTTACACGTTGGCGGATCATGCGCTCGACCGGCCGGCGGCCGCGAAAAGCCGAGGCCACAACTTGCTCGAACTTGCCTGAGGAAAGAATTGGTGTAGGCTCGCGCCATCATCCTCTGCACGCCTAAATCCAAACGCCGCCCAATCCCGGGCGGCGTTTTCATTTGAGCGGTTCACTGTCGTTTCAGCGCGGTAGCGCCGCGAGAATCCGCGCCCACGACCGGATGCCCTTGTGAAAACTCTTCAGGTCGTACTTCTCGTTCGGCGAATGGATGTTGTCGTCCTCCAAGCCGAAGCCGACCAGCACAGTGTCGAGACCGAGTGTGTTCTTGAAATCGGCGACGATCGGAATCGACGCACCGCAGCCGATCAACAGCGCCTCCTTGTTCCATTCGTCGGTCAACGCCTGTTTAGCGGCGGCCAGCGGCTTCATGCTCCAGTCGAGCGCAATCGCAGGCGCGCCGGCGTGATCGAGAAACTCGACCGAGCAGTCCGCCGGCACGCGCTCCTTCACAAAGGTACGGAAGGCGGCGCGTATCTTTCCTGGCTCCTGACCTTCGACGAGGCGGAACGAAACCTTGGCCGACGCCTGCGCCGGGATCACAGTTTTGGAGCCCTCACCGGTATAGCCGCCGACGATCCCGTTGATGTCGCAAGTCGGCCGCGACAGGACCTGCTCGATCAGAAGGCGATCCTTTTCGCCGGCGGGGATCGAGAGTCCGATGGGCTTCAGAAACCTGTCCGGCGTCAGACCGAGCTTCGCCCACTGGGCGCGGATGTCGTCCGGCAATTCCTTCACGCCATCGTAGAAGCCGGAAAGCGTGATGCGGCCGTTGTCATCGTGAAGGCCGCCGAGAATCCGGGTCAGCACCCGGATCGGATTTTGCGCGCCGCCGCCGAACAGGCCGGAATGCAGGTCGCGGTTTGCGGCCTTGATGACCACTTCCTCATAGACCAGTCCGCGCAACGACGTGGTGATCGCCGGTGTGTCGGGATCCCACATGCCGGTATCGCAGACCAAGGCGAAGTCCGCGGGAAGGTCCTTCTTGTTCTGTTCGAGGAACGGCCCGAAATTCTTCGAACCGATCTCCTCCTCACCCTCGATCAGGATCGTCACGTCCAACGGCAACGAACCCACCACCGACATCCAGGCGCGGCACGCTTCCACGAACGTCATCAACTGGCCCTTGTCGTCTTCCGCACCACGCGCAACGATGATCTTGCGGCCGTCCGCATGGTTGGTCACCACCGGTTCGAATGGCGGGCGATGCCACAAATTCAGCGGATCGACCGGCTGCACGTCGTAGTGGCCATAGAACAGGACGTGCGGCCGCGACCCAGTGTTGCCGTTGCTCTTGGCGACGATCGCGGGATGTCCCGCCGTCGGGCGGACCTCGGTGGTAAATTTCAGCGTCGCAATATCGGCAGCGAGATGATCGGCCGCCGCCTTGCAATCGCCGGCGAATGCCGGATCGGCGGAGATCGATTTGATGCGCAGCAGCGCGAACAGCCGCTCCAGGCTGTTGTCGAAATCGGCGTCGATGTGGTCGAGGACCATTTGCAATTGCGATGTGCCGGACATTCTGTTTTCCCTTGAGTTGCGGGTCGGACAATCCATCAGATTTTTGCTGGCGACCCGACCGAATGCGGATCGCTCGCCGGTAATGGATGACGAATGTGCCACGCCAAAGCGGCGATCAGAACGAACGTCGCCGCAAGGTTGTTTCCGATAGCTTGAAAAATTTTCGGAAAAAACGGCAGCGACAGCGCCATCAGCGCAAATGATAACCCGAGCGCCGCGCCGGACATCGCCCGCGCCTTCGGCCGGGGATCGAAGGCGGCACGCTGAAACAGCACCGTCAACGGAAAGAACAGCCACACGAAGTAATACTGACGTGCCAGCGGCGACGCGATCGTCATCAGGCAGAACAGAATTCCGACTTCCTCGGCGATCGTTCTCGGCGTCATTTTCGCCCGCGCCGGAATGATCGCAATGAAGCCGAGCCCGATCGCGGCAAAGACAGCCAGCACGATGACGTTTGCGGTCTTGTAGTCGAGATCGGCGATGTTCATGTACTGCGCCGGTTTGGCGGGGTCGATCTGGTTGTAATTGACCGGACGAACCAGCCGATGCGTGACGGCGATGATCGACTGATTGACCCAGGACCAGTTCTGGGCGTCGCGCTGTCCGAACCCCTGCTCCGAGTTCGATCCGACCATGCCGCGATACCATGTGGTCAGCTCGGAGACATTGCGCTCGAACCCGCGGATCGGAGCCGGCACCAGAAACAGGAAAATGCCCAGGAACGCGACCATGCTGATCGCGCTGGTCCATTGGCGGCGCCACAACAGATAGGGCAGCACGGCGACGGGAAATACCTTGATGGCGGTGGCGAGCGCGAACATGCTTCCCGATATCCAGCCGCGCCCTTGCCACAGCCACCAAAAGCCAAGCAGCATCATGACAAGAAGGACGAGATTGGGCTGGCCGAGATCGAACATATCGAAGACGAAGGCGACCGTCACAATACCTGGCAGGGCCTCAAGCCAGGGATCGGGGCTTCTCCCCGATGCGGTCATGGCATTGGAGAGTTGCGCCGTCATCCACCATGCGGCAGCGTTGAGAAGGCATAGGCCGAGATACAGCGGAATTTTTCCGAAATAGCTCGGTACGGCGAGCAGGATCGCCGACAACGGCGGGTAAAGGAAGGCAAAGCCCTCATTCGACCCTTTTGGATACAGATCGCCGCCGTGCAGGATTTGCTGACCGGCCCAGAACCACAGCGGATAGTCCTTTGTTTTGCCGTGCCCCCAGATCTCGGGGACCAGAACGTCGGCCGTCAGCAGGATGCAGGCCGCAAGAAACAGGACATCCAGCGGACGCCGGAACGATGGCCATCTCAGCACGAGCATTTTTCCGTTGTCGGCAGCGTTTCCGGCGCGCACCTTGCGTTATCAGAAGCGGCTCCGGCTGCAAACCGTTCTACCGTGAGCACGCACTCATTGCCCGGCGCGTTATCGCCGTAGCAATCCTCCGAGCGCGCCGCGCACCAGCGCCCGCCCAACCGAACCGCCGAGCGAGCCGCCGACAGACTTGCCGAGATCGGCGACGATCCCTCCAACCACCTTGTTGGTGACGGAGCGCGTGACGCTGCGCGCAATCACCTGTCCCGTCGACATCTTGCCGCGCGGCGTGTTGGTCCCAAACACGGTCCCGACAATCGATCCGATCTGGCCGAGAATTCCGCCTTCCGCCGGTCCATCTGTGGTCGCCGCGGTCCCGGTGACCCGCTTCTGGAGCACCTCGTAAGCGGACTCGGCATCGATCGTAGTGTCGTATTTTCCCTTCACAGGACTGCTGCCCATGATGGTCTTGCGTTCTTCCGCGGTGATTGGGCCAATCCGCGCAGACGGGGGGCGCACCATCACACGTTCGACCACGGCCGGCGTACCGTTGCCTTCCAGGAACGACACCAGCGCCTCGCCCTTGCCGAGTTCGGTAATGACCTGTGCCGTGTTCAGCTTGGGATTCGGTCGGAACGTCTGCGCCGCGGCCGCGACGGCCTTCTGGTCGCGCGGCGTGAATGCGCGCAGCGCATGCTGGACCCGGTTGCCAAGCTGCGCCAGCACCTTGTCCGGGACATCGATCGGGTTCTGGGTGACGAAATAAACCCCGACGCCCTTGGAGCGAATCAGGCGCACGACCTGCTCGATCTTGTCCATCAGCGCCTTGGGCGCGTCGTTGAACAGAAGATGAGCCTCATCGAAAAAGAACACCAGCTTCGGTTTTGGCGGATCGCCGACCTCGGGCAACTGTTCGAACAGTTCCGACAACATCCACAGCAGGAATGTCGCATAGAGTTTCGGACTCTGCATCAGCTTATCGGCGACCAGAATGTTGACCATGCCGCGGCCGTCACGGTCGGTGCGCATGAAATCCGCCAGCGACAGTGCGGGTTCGCCGAAAAATTTGTCGCCGCCCTGGTTTTCCAGCACCAGAAGCTGACGCTGGATCGTTCCGACGGTCTGTTTCGATACGTTGCCGTACTGTGTCGTCAGGTCAGCGGCATGTTCGGCGATAAAGGAGAGGATGGCCCGAAGATCCTTCATGTCGAGCAGCAGCAGTCCCTGTTCATCCGCCACCCGGAAGGCGACGTTGAGCACGCCCTCCTGAACGTCATTCAGATCCATCATGCGGGACAGCAGCAGTGGCCCCATTTCCGAGACAGTCGCACGCACCGGATGGCCCTGCTCGCCGAAAACATCCCAAAAAATCGTCGAAAATTGATCGGGCTGGAAAGTGAGACCCATATCCTTGGCGCGCTTGAGGATGAAGTCCTTGGCTTCGCCGGGCTCCGAGATACCGGACAGGTCGCCCTTGATGTCGGCGGCGAATACCGGCACTCCCGCGCGAGAAAATCCTTCCGCCATGACCTGAAGCGATACGGTTTTTCCGGTTCCCGTGGCACCGGTGACAAGACCGTGTCGATTGGCGAGACCTAGCGTCAGCCAGGCAGGCTGCTCGCCTTTACCAATAAATATACTGTGATCGGTATCGCTGATCGGGGTCGCGGTTTCCGCCATGATCGCCTCTTCGTGATCTCGTCGCCGAGCAGCATCATTCTACTTCATGTTCCGCACCGATTGAACCGGCGAACAGGCATGAGCAGCGCGAAAATCACTACGCTGAACGATAGCGAATCATGATCGTCGTGCGTTCCATCGTACCAACAGTCGGCGATTCGCGACGTTTGGGCATGAATCGAGCGTCCAGTCTTGCATCTCGGCAACACTCGTCATGCGATCGAACGTCGATCTGCGGTCATCGCTTGTATTTAGCGTCACGGGAGTATCAAGATGAAAACATAAACAACGAGCCGGCGATCAACCGGCGGAGGCGGGGTACCATGAACAAACTGGTTGAGCGGCGTGCCGCGAGAGCCGGCATCGGAGCCGCTGTCGCGCGAGTAGCCGTCGGCACGATCCCGGACTTCCAGCGCAAGGAAGGGCCTGCCGACAAGGTTCAATCACTGAAAGCTGGCGCGGAAAACGCCATCGAACAGGCGCGATCGTTTCCGCGACGTCGGACCTTCGCCGGGTCGCATCAAGCACCTTCGTATTCCTGAATGCCCATGACATATCCAATCTCCAAGCTCGAAGGTCTCAGCGCCGTCGACGCCAAGAAGCTGAGGTCGGTCGGCATCCGGACGACAGATGCCTACTTAGAGGCGGCCAGCACCTCGAAAGGCCGCAAGGCGCTCGCCGCCACGACGGGATTTAGCGAACAGCAACTGCTGGAGTGGGCCAACCTCGCCGACTACATGCGTATCCCGGGGATGGGCAACGGTAAAACCAAGCTGCTGCGCGCGGCCGGCGTCACCACGGTACGTGAATTGACGCATCGTAATCCCGCTCGTCTGGCTCAGGCGATGAAAGACGTGAACACCAAGCGCAATCTCGTGAGCGTTCTGCCGTCGGAGAAGTCGATCGGCCATCTCATCGAGCAAGCTCGCAAGCTTCCGCTCAAGATCACCTACTGAGCCATTCCTTTTTCGTCGCCCGGTGCCTCCAAAGAGGCTTTATCGCGCCTTGACACCATGTCCGGGACCGCGCAAAGCCTCCGCATGACGGCGGCGGATTCCATGTCCAGACATATGACGGATGACACGCGTCATCCGCTGCTTCGCGCGCTGCTGGCACGGCCTTATCCAGCGGTCATGGGAGTCCTGAATGTCACTCCCGACTCGTTCTCCGATGGCGGTCAATTCATCACGCCGGAACGAGCGCTTGAGCAGGCACGCCGTATGGTCGCGGAAGGGGCGGACATCATCGACGTCGGTGCGGAATCCACCCGCCCCTACGGATCGCAGCCGGTCCCGCACGATGAGGAGATGCGGCGGCTCGAGCCGGTGCTAGCCGCGGTCGTCGCGCTGGGCGTCCCCGTTTCCATCGACAGTATGAAGTCGTCGATCGTCTCCTGGGCGCTTGAGACCGGGGTCGCCATCGCCAACGACGTCTGGGGGCTGCAGCGCGATCCGGACATGGCGCGCGTGGTCGCCACGCACAATGCGCCTGTCATCATAATGCACAACCGGGACAAGCCCGACGCCACCATCGACATCATGCGAAACATCGCGGCGTTCTTCGAACGATCGCTGGAGATCGCAGCGAAAGCGGGGATTCCCGCAGGCCATATCGTTCTCGACCCGGGCATCGGCTTCGGCAAAACCCAAGAACAGAGCATGGTTGCGCTGGCCCGGCTCGACGAACTGCGGACGTTTGGCCTGCCGGTTCTGGTGGGCGCGTCCCGCAAGCGCTTTATCAGCACGGTGGTGCCGTCAGAGCCGGAGGACCGGCTTGGCGGCTCGCTCGCCGCTCACCTGATCGCGGCAAGGGGCGGCGCGCAGATCATCCGCACGCATGATGTGGCGGATACAGTGCAAGCGCTGCGCGTGGCGCACGCCATCGATTCCAGAGGATAAGCAGGGATCATCAACCATGACCGGCACGATTTTCATTCGCGGCCTTTTGATCCACGCGCAGCACGGCGTCATGCAGCACGAGACGGAAGTCGGCCAGCGGTTCGTGATGGACATCGAACTTTCGACCGATCTGTCGGAATCTTCCCGGACCGACCGCCTCGCCGATACCGTGTCCTATTCCAGTGTGATTGCGACGGCCAGTGCCGCGTTCAAGGATGCCAACTACAAACTGCTCGAACGTGCCGCGGGAGCCGTCGCCGATGCGGTGCTCGCGGCCTTCCCGCGCGTGAACACGATCAAGGTCACCGTGCACAAACCTCATGCGCCGATTGCGGCGATCTTCGAGGACGTCGGCATCACCCTCACCCGCAGCAGGAAATAGCTGTCGCCATGGCCAGCGTTCTGATCGCGCTCGGCGGCAATGTCGGAGATGTCCGGCAGACGTTTCGCAAAGCCATCGCCAACATCTGCGGCATGGCGCAGGCCGTGCTGGTCGCCCGCTCTTCCGACTACGCCACCCCGCCTTGGGGCGAGGAAAATCAGGACCGCTTCGTCAACGCCTGTATCGAGATCGATACTCGCCTCGACCCGCACGCGCTACTGTTCACGCTGCACAAGATCGAGAAGAAATTCGGCCGCGACCGCAGCAAGGAAACCCGCTGGGGTCCGCGCACGCTGGACCTCGATCTGATCGCCTATGATGATGCCGTCCTCGACAAGCCGGAGTTGACGTTGCCGCATCCGCGCCTGTTCGAACGCGCATTCGTGCTGGTTCCGCTTGCCGAAATCGCGCCGGATCGCATGATCGCAGGTCGAACGCCGACTGCGGCGCTGGCCGCCGTATCGACCGCCGGAATCGAGCGCCTGCCCGACCTCGACTGACCCATCCATAAACGCTTGGCCGCGAAACGACCGTTTGGCTTGTCCGCCGCCTCATGGCATTTTGCAACCAGAGCATGATCCCGAAAAGTGGAAACCGGTTTTCGGATAAGATCATGCTCGATGAAAAAATAAGGCTAGAGTCTGATTCAATGCCAATTGAATCAGACTCTGACAACCGGCTTTTCCGAAACCGAGCGCACGAATGCCCGCTGCTCCCGACGATGTCGTGTCCGATCCGCCGCTGGCCGCTGATTTCCCACCGGCCACCGCCGACGACTGGCGCAAGCTGGTCGATGGCGTACTGAAAGGTGCGCCGTTCGAGAGGCTGGTCGCCAAGACCTATGACGGTCTCCGGATCGAACCGATCTATCCGCGTGCGCGGGGCACGCGCGCAATCGGCGGACGCGCCGCAGCGGCGCCATGGCAGATCATGCAGCGGATCGATCATCCCGACGCTCGGCAGGCTAACGTGCAGGCGCTGCATGATCTTGAGAACGGCGCCACGGGCCTGACGCTGGTGTTCGCTGACGCCATCGGCGCGCACGGGTTCGGACTGCCGCCGACCGCCGAGGCTATCGCAAAAATTCTCGATGGGGTTTTTCTCGCCGGCATCTCCATCGATTTGCAGATCGGGCCGCAGTCGCGCGCGATCGCGCTTCATATCGCCGACTGCATCAGGACCAAAGGGATAGACCCGGCCGCCTGCGATATCCGCTTCGGTCTCGATCCGCTCGGCACCTGCGCCGTCTCGGGATCGAGCCCCTGCTCGTGGGCTGAAATCGTCCCAGTGGTGACCGGTGCCGCGAACGATCTCACGGGTACGGGCTTCAAAGGACCCTTCATTGTCGCCGACGGGCGTGTGATCCACGATGCCGGTGGATCGGAGGCGCAGGAGCTCGCCTTCGTGCTGGCATCGGCGGTCGCATATCTCCGTGGCCTCGAAAGCGCCGGCACCGCTCTCGAGACTGCGCGCAGCATGATCTATGCGCGGCTCAGCGCTGACGCCGATCAGTTTCTAACGCTGGCCAAATTCCGCGCGCTGCGGCTCTTGTGGGCGCAGGTCGAACAGGCTTGCGGCCTCGTGCCAAAGCCGTTGTTCATCGCCGCCGAGACCGCGTGGCGAATGCTGACCCAACGTGACCCCTACGTGAATATGCTGCGCGCCACCATCGCCACGTTTTCGGCGGGGCTCGGCGGCGCCGACAGCCTCACCGTGCTGCCGCATACGCAGGCGCTGGGCCTGCCCGACGACTTCGCGCGCCGCATTGCCCGCAACACACAGTTCGTTCTGCTGGAGGAATCCAACCTCGCCAAAGTGGCTGATCCGGCGGCAGGTTCCGGCGGCATCGAAACGCTGACGCGGCAGCTTTGCGAAGCGGGTTGGGCGCAATTTCAGGACATCGAGAAAGCAGGCGGCGCGTTCGCCGCGCTGACGCAAAATCTGATCCAGCACAACGTTGCCGCGATGCGCACGGCGCGCGAGGCCAGCGTCGCAAAACGCCGCGACGTGCTCACCGGCGCCAGCGAATTTCCTAACCTGCATGAGAAGCCTCCAGAAGTGCTGGATGCGAAGCCGGTCGCGCCTGCGCCCTGCGGCGAGGCAATGATCACCTTCGATGCGCTAGCACCGATGCGGCTCGCCGCTCCTTTCGAAAAGCTGCGCGACCGCTCCGACGGCTGGCTCAAGTCCATGGGCGCGCGGCCGAAAGTCTTTTTCGCCAACCTCGGCACGCCGGCCGACTTCACCGCGCGCGCGACCTTTGCCAGAAGTTTTTTCGAAACCGGCGGCATCGAGGCGATCGATCCTCCTTCGCCACTTCCTACCGGCGAGGTTAACACCGCCCTTGCTGCCTTCAAGGCGTCCGGACCGCAATTGGTCTGCCTGTGCTCGTCGGACGCGATCTATGCCGATCAGGCGGTCGCCGCCGTACAGGCCTTTCACGCCGCGGGCGCGCGCCATATCTATCTGGCAGGGCGGCCAGTAAAGCTGGAAACCGCGCTACGCTTGGCCGGCGTGCAGGACTTCATCGTCGCGGGCAGCGATGCACTCGCGGTACTGAACGACGCTTGGCAGCGACTGGAGCAACAATGACCGAGCAGGTAAAATCATCGCTGACCGGCGGCTGCCAGTGCGGCGCGATCCGCTTCGCGCTGTCGGCTCCGCCGGTGCGGATCAGCATCTGCCACTGCCGCATGTGCCAGAAAGCCGCGGGCGCGCCGTTTGCGTCTTTCGCTGATACCCCGCGCGAGAACTTTCGCTGGACCAAAGGCACACCGACAGCGTTTCGCTCGTCCTCCATCGCGGAACGAGCGTTCTGCGCCGCCTGCGGCACGCCATTGAGTTTCAGCCGCATCGGCGGCCCGTGCATCGAGATCATGACCGGCGCGTTCGACCGGCCCGACCTGCTCGTGCCGACCGGACAATATGGAACCGAGTCCCGGCTCGGCTGGGTCGCGACCATCGTCAACCTGCCGAGCCATACCACGATCGAAAATTACGGGCCGGAAAAGGCGGCGAGCATCATCAGCCATCAGCACCCGGACCATGATTGAGTATGATTGGGCTGGCGCGGACATCGCGAGTTTAAGAGATGGCTGAGCGTGATGAACTTGCCCAGCTCGAAGCGGAACGTGCGCGATTGTTGTCGATGATTGCCTATCAAAACCGCTCAATGCGGCGAAGATCGCCATGGCTCAAGGCGGCTGCGTTGGGGTTCCTTTGTGGCAGCGTGGTTTTTGTCGTGGTGGCAATCGCCTCTATTCAAAATTCCGTTTCGGACTTGATTTTATTCATAGGGTTCGTTGGCCTGTCGGGATACATTTTCACACGAAAGGTCACGGTTTTCGGTATTACCATTCCTGTGATTGCGATCATTACTCTGAGTCCCGGGGGACCGTCGGCTGGAGAAACTGAGACTCGTCGGCGTCTCGCCGATTGCGAGGCGCGAATTGCGAAATTGAAGGAAGGTCACTCATGACCCGCATTCCGAATTTCGCCGATGTCGCCTTCGAGCCGGTCGGGCCTCCGGCAGCCGGCAGCAGCACCGAACCATCCTCGGAATTCTGGATGACGCCAGAAGGTATCCCAGTCAAAACCGCCTATGGCGAAGCCGACCTCGACGGCATCGACTTTCTCGACACATGGCCCGGCATCGCGCCTTACCTGCGCGGCCCCTACCCGACCATGTACGTCAACCACCCCTGGACCATCAGGCAATATGCCGGCTTCTCGACGGCCGAGGATTCCAACGCCTTCTATCGCCGCAACCTCGCCGCCGGCCAGAAGGGCCTGTCGGTCGCCTTCGATCTCGCAACCCATCGCGGCTACGACTCGGATCACCCGCGCGTGTCCGGCGACGTCGGCATGGCGGGCGTGGCGATCGATTCCATCTATGACATGCGCACGCTGTTCGCCGGCATCCCGCTCGACCGGATGAGCGTGTCGATGACCATGAACGGCGCGGTGCTGCCGGTCCTCGCGTTGTTCGTCGCGGCGGCCGAGGAACAGGGCGTGCCGCCGGAGAAGCTCTCGGGCACCATTCAGAACGACATTCTCAAAGAATTCATGGTGCGTAACACCTACATCTATCCGCCTGCGCCATCGATGCGGATCGTCTCCGACATCTTCGCCTACACCTCCCGGAAGATGCCGAAGTACAATTCAATTTCCATCTCCGGCTACCACATGCAGGAAGCCGGGGCGACGCAGGACCTCGAACTCGCCTATACGCTCGCCGACGGCGTCGAATATGTCCGCGCCGGCCTCAAGGCCGGTCTCGATATCGACCGTTTCGCGCCGCGGCTGTCGTTCTTCTGGGCGACCGGCATGAACTTCTTCATGGAAGTCGCCAAGATGCGCGCCGCGCGGCTGTTGTGGGCCAAGCTCATGAAGCCCTTCAATCCGAAGGATGCGCGTTCGCTCAGCTTGCGTACTCATTGCCAGACCTCCGGCTGGTCGCTGACCGCGCAGGATGTCTTCAACAACGTGATCCGCACCGCGATCGAGGCGATGGCGGCGACGCAAGGTCACACCCAATCACTGCACACCAACGCACTCGACGAGGCTCTGGCGCTGCCGACCGACTTCTCCGCGCGTATCGCCCGCAACACCCAGCTTTTCCTTCAGCAAGAGAGTGGCACCACGCGCATCATCGATCCCTGGGGCGGCTCGTACTACGTCGAGCGGCTCACGCATGATCTCGCGGTGAAGGCGTGGGGCCATATCCAGGAAGTCGAGGAACTCGGCGGCATGGCCAAGGCGATCGAGGCCGGCGTGCCGAAGCTGCGCATCGAGGAAGCGGCCGCCAAGACGCAGGCCCGGATCGACGCCGGCAAGCAGGCGGTAATCGGCGTCAACAAGTACAGACCGGAGAACGAAGCGCCGATCGACGTGCTGAAAGTCGACAACTCGACGGTACGGCGCTTGCAGATCGACAAACTGAAACGGTTGCGCAGCGAGCGCACGCAGGAGGATGTCGATGCCGCCCTCGCCGCGCTGACGCGCTCGGCCGGCGAAGGCAACGGTAACCTGCTGGCGCTTGCCATCGATGCGGCGCGCGCCAAGGCCACCGTCGGCGAAATCTCCGACGCGATGGAAAAGGTGTTCGGCCGCCATCGCGCCGAAATCAGGTCCATCACCGGGGTCTACAAGCGTGAGGCGGCCACAATGTCCGACAAGGTTTCCAGAGTGCAGGCGCTGATCGACGCCTTCGAGGAGGCCGAGGGCCGCCGCCCGCGCATCCTCGTCGCCAAGATCGGCCAGGACGGCCACGACCGCGGCCAGAAGGTGATCGCTTCCGCCTTCTCCGATGTCGGCTTCGACGTCGATATCGGACCGTTGTTTGCCACAGCGGACGAAGCCGCGCGGCAGGCGGTCGAAAACGACGTGCATATTCTCGGCGTGTCGTCGCTGGCCGCCGCGCACTTGACCGCCGTGCCGGAATTAAAGGCCGCGCTGAAAAAACAGGGCCGCGACGACATCATGATTATCGTCGGCGGCGTGGTACCGCCGCAGGATTACGATGCGCTCACCAAGGCCGGCGTAGAGGTGATCTTCCCGCCGGGCACCGTGATTTCAGACGCCGCCGAAGAACTGATCCACAAGCTCAACGCGCGGCTTGGGCACAGCGAGGCAGCGGAGTAACCCTTCGATCGCGCGCCGTCCCGATCGCTCCCCTCGCGCCATGAGCTGGTTCGTTGTAAACGGACGACATGGTTTCACCTGTCGCCATTCCCAACCCCGATGTTGCACGTCTCGCCGCCGACATCCGTGCCGGCAATCGTGCCGCACTGGCGCGTGCCATCACCCTGATCGAAAGCCGTCGCGCCGATCACGAGGCGACCGCGCGCGAGCTGGTGCAGGCGCTGCTGCCTGCGACCGGCAACGCCATCCGCGTCGGCATCACCGGTGCGCCCGGCGTCGGCAAGTCCACCACCATCGACGCACTCGGCATGTTCCTGATCGAGCGTGGCCACAGGGTCGCGGTGCTGGCGGTGGACCCCTCTTCCGCACGTAGCGGCGGCTCGATCCTCGGTGACAAGACGCGGATGGCGCGGTTGTCGGCGGCGGAAGCGGCCTACATCCGGCCTTCGCCCGCCGCTGGCACGCTCGGCGGCGTTGCAGCCAAAACGCGCGAGGCAATGCTGTTGTGCGAGGCGGCGGGCTTCGACGTGGTGCTGGTGGAGACGGTCGGC